>NZ_JAQJDA010000004.1:0-280943 GCF_028617175.1 Halococcus sp. PRR34
TTCTGGTTGATCGCGGAACCGACGACCGCTACGTGATGCCAGCGAAGACCGCGGACGAATCCACGATTCGACTCCTGCTGGCGGACCGCCAGCAGGAGTCGCTGACCGTCTATACCGATGGCTTTCGTGCGTACGAGCCGCTGGAGGACGACGCTGCTTTCGACCGCGAATACGTCGTCCACGGTGACGGTGAGTACGCCGATGGAGACGTCCATGTCAACACCTGCGAGAGCCACGGGTCGCTGCTGCGCCCGTGGCTCTCGCCCCATCGAGGCGTCTCCAAGGACAAGGTCACGCCGTACGTTCGAGCGTTCCAGCTACGCCAGCGTATCTACCGTAAACCAGGGAGAGAAGCACTCGAAGCCATCCTCGAAACCGCACTCTGACCCACCAACAATCACGTACCCAAGAGCGAACTACAAAAAATCTTAGGATATGTACATCAAGCTGCATTATACAACAGCCAAAATGACAACGAGCAGCTATTTAGTCCTGTCTTTTAGATATGAGCGACCGCTTCGTAACGTATGAGCGACACCGACCGCGCCCTCGGTGCGGCGTGGCGCGACGAGTTCCCGTGGCAGTTCCTGACGCGACTCTGTGAGATCGACGACCGCCTCGGCGGCCATCCGGGCGAGCGCCGGGCCGCCGACCTCGTCGCCGCTGGATTGGAGAGCGCCGGGATCGGGCCCACGATCGAACCTTTCGAGATGCAGCGCTGGACGCGCGGGCGCGCAGAACTCGCGGTCAGCATGTCGCCAGCAGGCCACAACGGTTTCGCGGCGGGCGAGCCGATCGATCGCTCCTTCGAGACGTTTGCGCTGCCGTACTCGCCGGCCGGCGACGTTCACGGCGAGCTGGTCGACGTCGGCCATGGAACGCCCGACGAGATCGATGCCGCCGATGTCGGGGGGAAGGTGGCGCTCGCGAGCACCGACTCGCCGGCGGGCGAGCGTCGAGTCCACCGAATGGAGAAGCTCGGACACGCCGCGGCCGCTGGCGCGGCAGCGTTCGTCTTCCACAACCACCGCCCCGGCCAGCTCCCGCCCACCGGGGCGCTCCGGTTCGATCACGAGGCCGCGATCCCCGGAATCGGCGTGAGCCACGAGACCGGCGCGTGGCTCACCGAGTACGCAGACCGCGGGGCGGACACGTCCATCGCTGTGGCGGCGACGACCGAGCAGAGCGAGAGTCAGAACGTTGTCGGTTCTCTGGGCCCCGATACCGACGAGGAGATCGTGCTGCTCGCCCACTACGACGCCCACGATGTCGCGGAGGGCGCGCTCGATAACGGCTGCGGGATCACGGTCGCGGTCGCCGCCGCTCGCATCCTCGCCGATCTCGATCTCGACTGCGGGGTTCGAGTAGCGGGCGTGGGCTGTGAGGAGCTCGGCCTGATGGGCAGCGCGGCGCTCGCCGAGGCCGTCGATCTCGACCGCGTGAAAGCGGTCGTCAACGTCGACGGAGCCGGCCGCCACCGCGACCTCCACGCGATCACCCACACTGCCGACGCGATGGCCGATGCGGCCGAGCGCGTGAGCGATCACACCGCCCAGCCGATCTCGGTGAGCGACCGTCCCCATCCCTACAGCGACCACTGGCCGTTTCTCCACGAGGGTGTGCCGGCGCTCCAGCTCCACAGCCACCGCGCGGGCGAGGCCGGCCGGTGGGAGCGCGGCTGGACCCACACCCGGGCCGACACCCGCGATAAAGCCGATCCCCGCATCCTCCGTGAGCACGCAATGCTCGCCGCGCTCCTCGTCCGCGAACTCACGACGGTCGACCCCGACCGCGTCGACACCGACGCTCTCCGCGAACGCCTCCACGAGGACGGCGCGGAGCCGGGGATGCGCGCGGCGGGCGTCTGGCCCGACAGCTGGGAGTGATCGCCGCTTCCCTCAGCCCCGGAGCTTTCGGTACGAGACCCACCCCGCCGCGAGGGCCGCAGCACCCCCGATCACGAGGGCTACGGGCTGTCCCGAACCACCCCACTCCCAGCCCAGGAACGTGGAGCCGAACAGGGCGATGAGCATCACGGTGATCCCGACGACGGTGCCGATCGTCGACGTATCGCGCTCGAAGACGGACGCCATACGAGAACTGATTGCCCGATCGACAATAAACCCTTGCCGATCTCACACATTCTCGGTGCGTGATCTCGAACCACGGCTGGTGTTCTCGACTGCGACGCCTCTCCCGGGACAGCAGGTGAGTATCGGTCCGAGAGGCGACGTATCCTGCGAACGGCACGACCAGCACACCTTCTCGCGATCTCACTCGCCGATTTCATCCCGTACTGAGCCCGCGACCCGGCCCTCGGTCACGGCCGCGATCCGGCGCTGTTCGAAAACCGATCGCGCGCTCGTCGCGGCCTCGGAATCGACGTGGAAATCGAGACCGGGATACGAAACGTCGGTCAGCACGAGCGGTGCGGCGGGCGCGGGACCAACGCCCTCGGGGCCCGAAAGCGGTGTGGGCGAGAGCACCCGTCCGATTTTCGAGAGCGGGGCTGCGCCCGTCGCCACGTCTCGGACGAGTGCGACGATCCGCCGGACAAGCTGGCGCGAGAAACCGCCCGCACGGAGTTCGATCACGAGAAACTCGCCGTCGGGTTCGATCGCCGGCTCGAGCGTCCGGACGGTCCCGCTGTCGTCGAGTGTGAGGTTGTGCAAATCGTGCTCACCGGCGAGCACCGACAGCGCCTCGCGCGCCCGGTCGACGTCGGCAGCAGGCGCGTGGAGGTGGTAGGTGTAGGTCCGAGCCGTGGCGTCGTGGGTGGCGTGAAACTCCGCTGGAGCCTCGGCCGACGCCCACGCCCGGATCGTCGCCGGGAGTTCGCCGTTCAGCGCCGCGGGGGTGAGCCACTCGGGGCACTCGAACGCCACCGTCTGTGCGACCGCCGACACCCCACGATCGGTTCGGCCCGCGGCGGCGTACGCCGGTGGTTTGTCGGCGGCTGCGTCGAGCACGTCCAACTCGCGAAGCCCATTGAAAACAGCATCCTCGACGGTCGGGACGTCGGGCTGGCGCTGGAAGCCATAGTACGGCTGGCCGTCGTACGCCACTCGGAACGCGCGCAGCCCGCGACCGTCATTGCCCATCAGGCGAGGTCGTCGTACGTCGGCCGCTCGCGCTCGCCGGGGAACCCCTCGACCGGGACCTGGGTCTGCTCGCCCGATTCCATGTCCTTCACCGTGACTTCGCCCTCCGCGAGGTCCTGTTCGCCCACGATCACCACGGTCTCGGCGTTGATGGAATCGGCGTACTCCAGCTGCGCGCCGAAGCTCCGGTCCGCGACGTCGGTCTCGACGACGTGGCCCTGTTCGCGGAGATCGCGAACCACGCGGGCGGCCGTCGGGCGGGTGTCGCCGACCTGGAGGACGTAGTAGTCGGTCGCGATCGTCTCCTCGGGCCAGACGCCCGCGCGCTGACAGAGCAGCGAGAGTGGCGCGAGTCCCGGTGCGACGCCGACCGCGGGCATCGACTGGCCGCCGAACCCTTCGATCAGATCGTCGTACCGGCCGCCACCGAACACTGATCGACTCACCTCACCCGTGGAGTCGAAACACTCGAACACCACTCCCGTATAGTAGTCCAACCCGCGGGCGGTGTCGAGCGAGAGCGTGCAGTACTCGCGCGCGCCGAGGTCATCGGCCGCATCGAGCACGTTCCGAAGGTTCGTGACCGCGCTCTCGACCTGTGCCGAACCGGCGAACGACACGAGATCGTCGAGATCGTCCTCCGAGGTGTCGAGCAGTCCGTCGAACTCCTCGGCCTGACTGTCCGAGAGTCCCGCGTCAGCGAGGAGACGGTAGTACTCGGGGGATTCGAGCTTTTCGCGCTTGTCGACCGCTCGGATCGCGGCCTGGGTGTCGATCTCGCCCTCGAACGATTCGAGCAACCCACCGAGAACGTCACGGTGGCTCACCCGGAAGTCGAAGTCCTCGCTCGTGAGGCCGAGTTCGGTGAGCGCGTCCGCGGCGTACGCGAGCACCTCGGCGTCGGCTGTCGGCTCCGCCGAGCCGAAGACATCGACGTTGGTCTGGTAGAACTCCCGGAATCGGCCCTGCTGCACCTGCTCGTACCGCCAGAACGGCCGAGTCGAGAACCATTTCACGGGCTTTGCGAGCTCCTGCTGTTTGGCGACCACCATCCGCGCGACCGTTGGCGTGAGTTCCGGCGTCATCGCCACGTCGCGGCCGCCCTGGTCGGTGAAGGAGTAGAGCTCCTCTTCGATCTCCGCGCCGCTTTTGTCGACGTACATCTCGGTGCGTTCGAGGGCCGGCGTCCCGACCTCGCGGAACCCATAGCGCGCGGCGGTCTCTTCGAGCGTGTCGATGACCGCTCGCCGCGCGCTCATCTCGCCCGGATAGAAATCACGAAACCCCTTGGTGCGGTCGTACATACTGTCGGTTAGCGGTATTCGTGTATTGACGCTTGCGAAAGACCGAACGGCGGTCGCCACGCTTCGACGGCAAGAACGACAAACAGCTGACCGACAGTATGCCGGCGAGTGGCGAGCCGTGGTTGAAGCCTTCCGGTCCTTCCGATGGCTCGTTTCGGCGTGCTTCTATCGGCGCTTGATGTCGAAGCTCTGCTGGTCGGGTTTGAGCTCCTGGAGGAGCTCGCGCATCTGATCCTCGTCGATTTTGTCGCCGAGCCGGCCGCTGCGCGCGAGCGCGATCACCTGCTGTTCGACCTGCTCGCCGAAGTCGGGTTTGCTCATCTTGACCGAGTTGAGCCGCTTGCGCGCGCCGTCGGTGAGATGCTGGCGGAGCTGGGCCTTCTTCTGAGCCTCGGCCTGTTCCTGCTGGGCCTTCATCGCCTCCTCGCGGTCGCCGCCCTCCCCGCCCTGCTGTTCTTGAAGCTGTTCGAGCTTTTCCTGACGGAGCTCTTCGAGTTCGTCGTCGGATGAGCCGCTCATACGTCATAGTACGGCTACCCGAACAAAAACCCGGCGGACGCCGCAGCACGATTCCCGCTTTCCCGTCGCCCGTTCGGATCGAAATTCACGAACTCACGTGAACTCGTGAATTTCTCACCGATTCAGCGTATGGATCGCCTTCCCCTGGGCGTTCTCGACGGCCTCCATCACGGCCTCGCCGAGCGTCGGATGGGTGTGGATGGTCGCGGCGACGTCTTCGAGGGTGGCCCCCATCTCGATCGCCAATCCAAATTCGGCGATCATCTCGGAGGCCTCGGGCGCGACGATCTGCGCGCCGAGGATGAACCCCGCGTCGTCGTCGGCGACCACGCGAACGAATCCCTCGCTTTCGCCGAGCGTGAGCGCGCGCCCGCTCGCCTGCATCGGCATCTCGCCGACGACCGGCGAGAACCCCGCCTCCTCGGCCTCGCTCTCGGTCATCCCCACGGTCCCGATCTCGGGGTCGGTGAACACCGCGGCGGGCACGGATTGGTAGTCGAGTGCGGCGGGTTCGCCCGCGATCACTTCGGTGGCGACCTCACCCTCTTTCATCCCTTTGTGGGCGAGCATCGGCTCGCCGGCGACGTCGCCGACCGCGAAGACGTGCTCGACGTCGGTTCGCGCGCGGTCGTCGGTGTCGAGGAACCCGCCCTCGCTCGGTTCGAGGCCCACCGCGTCGAGATTCAGCGTGTCGGTCACGGGTTCGCGCCCGACCGCGACGAGGGCCTTCTCCGCGCCGAATTCGGCGATCTCGCCGTCCTCGTTCTCGGTCATGACGGTGATCCCGCTGCCCGATTCCTCCCACTCGCTCGCGGCCTCGCCGAAGTGGAAATCGATCCCGAACTCCTCGGCCCGGCTCTTGACGACGCGCGCGACGTCGTCCTCGTAGGCCGGGAGCGCCGAGTCGAGCATCTCCACGATGGTGACGTCGGTGCCGAGCTTCGCGAAAACAGTAGAGAGTTCCATTCCGATGTAGCCTGCGCCGACGACCACGAGGCTCTCGGGAACCTCATCGAGCGCGAGCGCGTCGCGCGAGGAGATGATGTGTTCGCCGTCGAACTCGAAGTTCGGGACCTCGATCGGGCGCGAGCCGGTGGCGACGATGGCGTGCTCGAACTCGATGGATTCCGAACCCTGGCCCTCGCCGCTGTGGGCGACTCGCACGGTGTTCTCGCCCGCGAACTCCGCGCGCCCCTCGACGAGATTCACGCCGTTGGCCTTGCAGAGCTTCTCGACGCCGCCGGTGAGCTGGTCGACGATCTCGTCCTTCCAGCCCACCATCGCGCTCAGGTCCACGGCAGGGTCGGCGTGGATGCCCATCGCCTCGGCCTCGCTCGCGTCGTGGGCGACGTCGGTCGCCGAGATCAGCGCCTTCGAGGGGATGCAGCCGTGGTTCAGGCAGGTCCCGCCGTAGGCCTCTTTCTCGACCAGCGTAACGTCGAGGTCCAGCTGGCCGGCGCGGATGGCGGCGACGTAGCCGCCAGGCCCCGCGCCGATGATCAGTACGTCCGTTCCGGTTGTCACGTCGCCAACGACCATGCACGGCAAAACTCGCCGCTGCGTGAAAAACCAGGTGGGTTTCGCCGAGCGCTCGCCGATGTCGCTCACGCGCTCTCGATGGTCGCTGTCGCGTTCGTGAGCCGCGACATCGCCGTCTCGCAGCGCTCGATGCGCTTGTGGCGGGCGCATGGGCGCTCACCGGGCTGTGGGCAGCCGAACACGAGTGAACGGCGGAAAAACAGCGAGCGTCGGGCGCTATTCGAGCAGCAGTCGGTTCGGGTGTTCGAGGTACTCCTCGACCTTGTTCGTGAACTGCGCGGCGATCGCGCCGTCGAGAACCCGGTGATCGAACGAGAGCGAGACCGTCATCACGTGCCGGGGAACGACTTCGCCGTCGACGACGCGCGGCTTCTCCTTGATCGCGCCGAGCGCGAGGATCGCGACCTCGGGGTGATTGACGATCGGGGTGGCGTACTCGCCGCCGATCGCGCCGACGTTGGTGATGGTGAACGTCCCGCCCTGCATCTCCTCGCGCGCGATCGAGCGCTCGCGGGCCTTCTCGACCAGCTCGTTCATCTCCGAGGCGAGCCCGAGCAGGGTCTTGTTGCCGGCGTCGTCCACGACGGGAACCATCAGCCCCGCGTCGGTCGCGGTCGCCACGCCGACGTTGTAGTACTTCTTCTGGACGATCTCTTCGCTTTCCTCGTCGAGCATCGCGTTCACCATCGGGAACTCCCGGAGCGCGGCGACGCAGGCCTTCATTACAAATGGCATGTACGACAGCGAGATGCCGCGCTCGGCCGCGACCTCCTTCAGCTCCCCGCGAGTCTCGACCAGTTCCGTGACGTCGACCTCGTCGTGGTGGGTGACGTGGGGTGCGGTGAACTTCGAGGCCTCCATCTGCTGGCCGATGGTCCGGCGCATCCCACGATACGGGATCCGTTCTTCCTGTGCTCCCGCCTCGCCCGCCGCGACCGCGGCCGTGTCGGCCGCCTGGGCCTCCTGCTGGGCCTCGGCGTACGCCTCGACCGCCTCGGGCGCGACGAACGCCTCGCCGTCGCGCTCCTCGTCGGTCGGCACGTCGTCGATGTCGACACCCGCCTCCTCGGCGAGTTGTCGCGTTGCGGGTGCGGCGAGGGTGCGGTCGCGGTTCGCCCCCGACGGCGCGGACGCCTGAGCAGCACTCGCTCCGCTGGCGGCCGCTCCACCGCTTTCGCCGGCTGTGCCTGCTTCACCGGAGACGTCCGAGACGGCCGACGTGACCTCATCTCCGCTCGTTCCGTCATCCCCGCCTGCTCCGCCCGCCCCGCTCGCGCCGCTCTCGGCGGCCGCGCGGACGTCGTGATCGCTTACCCGACCGCCGGGACCCGATCCCTCGACGGTCGTGATGTCGACCCCCTGTTCGCGCGCGAGTCGGCGTGCGCTCGGCGCGGCGAAGACCCGTCCATCGGCGGTTGACATTTCGCCGTCCTGGTCCGTCTCTGCACTCGCCTCGTCCGCCGTCCCGGCGTCGGGACCGGTCTCGGTCGCGGTGTCAGTTCGGGTCTCGGTCGACTCTTCTTGGCTCGTCGTGTCCGTTTCGTCCTCGTCTTCGCCCTCCACGGCGAACGTGATGATGACGTTGCCGACGGGCACCATCTCGCCCTCCTCGGCAAGGATCTCCTTCACGCTGCCGTTCACCGGCGAGGGGACGTCGACTACTGCCTTGTCGGTCTCGACCTCCGCGACCGGCTGGTCCTCCTCCACTGCGTCGCCCGGCTCGACCAGCCACGACACGATCTCGCCCTCGGCGACGCCCTCGCCGACGTCGGGCAGCTTGAACTCGCGCACCATCTAAAACTCCGCAGCCTCCCGGATTCCGTCGGTGATCCGTGCCGCCTCGGGGAGGTAGTAGTCCTCCAGCGCGTACAGCGGGAACGGCGTATCGAAGCCCGTGACGCGCTTGATCGGGGCTTCCTGATACATGAGCGCCTCCTCCTGGATCGTCGAGGTGATCTCGCCGGCGAGCCCCCCTGTCTTGGGGGCCTCGTGGACCACCGCCGCTCTCCCGGTTTTCTTGAACGATTCGAGGATGGTCTCCTCGTCGAGCGGTGAAAGGGTACGAAGGTCGACCACTTCCGCGTCGATCCCCTCCTCGGCGAGGTCCTCGGCGGCCTCGATGGTCGGTCGGGTCATCGCGCCCCACGTGAACACCGACACGTCAGAGCCCTCCCGGCGGACCGCAGCCTCGCCGAGCGGAACAGTATATGAGTCGTCGGGAACCTCCTCACGGAACGCGCGGTAGATGAGCTTGGGTTCGAGGAACATCACGGGGTCGGGATCGCGGATCGCCGACGCGAGCATCCCCTTGGCGTCGTACGGCGTCGACGGGATCGCGACCTTGAGGCCCGGTTCGTGCACGAAGAACGCCTCCTTCGACTCGGAGTGGTGTTCGGGCGCGCGGATCCCGCCGCCGTACGGCGCGCGGATCACCATCGGACAGGTGTAGCGACCGCGAGAGCGGGTCCGGAGCCGGGCGGCGTGGCTCACGATCTGGTCGAATCCCGGGTAGATGAACCCGAGGAACTGGATCTCGGGCACCGGCCGGAGGCCGTACGCCGACATCCCGACCGCCGTCCCGATGATCCCCGATTCGGCGAGCGGCGTGTCGATCACCCGATCGCCGCCGAACTCGTCGTAGAGCCCCTGGGTCGCGCGGAACACCCCTCCATTTTTCCCGACGTCCTCGCCCATCACGAGCACGTCGTCGTCCCGATCCATCTCGCCGTACAGCCCGTCCCGGACGGCCTGCACGAGCGTGAGATCTTGGCTCTCTCCCTCCACGTCCGCCTGTTGTGCTTCACTCATAGTTATCGTTATTCGAGAAGTTCGTCGTCGCCGTGGCTGTCGCGCAGCCGTTCGAGGTAGCGTCGCTGCTCTTCGAGGCGTTTCGGCATGTCCGCGTAGACGTGGGCGAACATTTCCTCGGGCTCGGGCCGGTCGTACGCCTCGGCGGCGTCGATCGCATCGGCCACTTCGTCCTCGATCTCGCTCTCGATCTCGTCGATCCGTTCGTCGTCGAGATGCCCCTCGTTCACGAGGTAGGTTTCGAGCCGGGGAATCGGGTCCTTCGCCTTCCACTCCTCGACTTCCTCGTCGTCGCGGTAGACCGAGGGATCGTCGGCGGTGGTGTGGGCACCGTAGCGGTACTGGACCGCCTCGATCATCGTCGGGCGAAGCTGGTCCTCGTCGGGGTCCTTCGCCTTCTCGATCGCTCGTCGCGTGACCTCATACACCGCGAGCGGGTCCATCCCGTCGACCTGGATGCCCTCGAACCCGTAGGCGTCGGCCTTCTGGGCCAGGGTGGCGCTCGCGGACTGGCGTTCGCGGGGAACCGAGATCGCCCACTGGTTGTTGTTACAGAAGAAGATGTTCGGGGTGTCGAACACCCCAGCGAAGTTCAGGGCTTCGTGGAAGTCGCCCTCGCTCGTCGCGCCGTCGCCGAAGTAACAGAGGAACGCCTTGTTCTCGCCCTTGAGTTTCGAGGCCCACGCCGCACCGGTGGCGTGGGGGAGCTGGGTCGCGATCGGCACCGCGGGCGTGAAGATGTTGGCGTCGTCTTCGCCGTAGCCGACCTCGTGACCCATCCAGTAGAGCAGGGTGCGCTCCAGGGAGAACCCCCGGATCATCGACGCGCCGTGCTCGCGATAGCTCGGGAACAGCCAGTCCTCCTCGGCGAGCGCGTGGGCGCTGCCGACCTGTGCGCCCTCCTGACCCGACAGTGGGGGATAGGTTCCCATTCGACCCTGTCGCTGGAGGGAGACGGCGCGCTGGTCGAAGTGGCGAACCAGGCGCATCTCGCGATACATCCCCACGAGGGTCTCCTCGTCGAGGTCGGGCGGCTCCACGCCCTCGCGTACCTCGCCGTCCTCGTCGAGGATCCCGAAGCGCTCGCCGGGGTCGCGCTGTAGCGTACTCACGGGCAAAGCCACCTCGCTGACATACCAACCGACTCGGACGCCTGGGTTATATCCCTTTTGTAAATGACTTTCCGTGACCGCCAATCTTGCCAGTCACGTCCGGATAGTTGCTGTTCGTCCGATTTTTGGCCGGAAAAACGACGATCGTTGTTCCCGATCGCAACGAGCGCGATCGGGTATCGCCACCCCCGATCGCGACCGATCGTGGGCGTTCTCTTCGGATGCTCACGCCGACCGCGAGGCGGCGCGCGCCGTCGTCCGCGCCTCCTCGACCGACCGCCCTTCTCGAACCACGCTCTCGACGAACAGCTCGCCCGCCTTGTACGACGACCGCACCATCGGGCCGCTGGCACAGTAGAGGAAATCGAGGTCGTCCTCGGCGACCGCGCGCCACGTCTCGAACTTGTCGGGGTGGACGTACGAGCCGACTTCCAGATGGCTCCGCGAGGGCTGGAGATACTGACCCAGCGTCACGACGTCGACGTCTGCCTCCCGAAGATCGGTGAGCGTCTGGTACACCTCGTGATCGTACTCGCCGAGGCCGAGCATGATCGAGGTCTTGGTGTAGATGTCGGACTCGCGTTCGACCTGTTCGAGCACCGAGAGCGACTGTTCGTAGTTCGCCCGGCGGTCCCGGATGGGCCACTGGAGGCGCTCGACGGTCTCGATGTTGTGCGCGATCACGTCGGGTTCCGCGTCGATGATCTGCCGGACACAGTCGGGATCGCCCTGGAAGTCGGGGATCAGGACCTCGACGAGGATCTCGGGGTCGCGCTGCTTGATCGCCTCGATGGTCCGGGCGAAGTGGGCCGCACCCTGATCGTCGAGGTCGTCGCGGTCGACCGACGTGAGAACGACGTAGTCGAGCCCGATCTCCGCCACCGCTTCGGCGACGTTGTCGGGTTCGTCGGGATCGAGCGGCTCCATTCCGCCAGTCTCGACGTCACAGAAGTTACAGCCGCGCGAGCATCGCTCGCCCATCAGCATGAACGTCGCGGTGCCCGGACCGCTGCCCGCACCATCTCCTCCGGACCAGCACTCGCCCATGTTGGGGCAGTTGGCCTCCTCGCAGACGGTGTGAAGGTCGCGCTCGCGGAGCGTGCGCTTGATCTCGGTGAATCGCTCCCCCGAGGGCGGTCGGGTCCTGAGCCAGTCGGGCTTGCGCGCGCGACTCATTGCTTGCACTCGGGACCGCGCCGGCAAAAGCGTGGGGTTCGCCGATGCGCGCGAGATCGATGCGACGATGGCCGCGAGGCGCGCCGATCTTCGACGACTTCGATGCGTCGAGGTCGGGGCAAAATTAATCACCGGTACCGTACACACCTACTCACGACACTATGTTCGACCTCTCGCCCGAGGAGATCACCGAGGGCTCGCTGCCGCGCGCGCTCGTCGTGCTCGCCGCCCCGCTTCTCGTCCAGAACCTCGTTTTGGTCGTTCAGCAGGCGGTCGATCTGTTCTGGCTCGGTCGGCTGAGTTCAGCCGCGGTCGCTGCCGTGGGCCTTGCACTCCCGGTGGTCGGGTTGATCTTCTCACTGGTCATCACCGCCCCGTACGTGGGCACCCAGGTACTCGTCTCTCAGCGGATCGGCGGTGAGGACGTTCCCGCGGCGCGGCGGACCGCCGCTACGGGGCTGGGTCTCGCGCTCGTACTCGGGGTCGGCGGCGGTGCGGTCCTCTGGGCCGTCGCGCGCCCGCTGACCGAACTTCTCACGCTCGCCCAGGGAGGTGCTGGCGGCGAAGTGACACGGCTCGCGACCGTCTATCTCGGGGTGCTCGCGCTCGGGCTTCCTTTCGCCGCCGCGAGCGACGCTGTCGAGGGCGCATTCATCGGGTGGGGCGACTCGCGCGCACCGCTTTTCATCTCGGTTGCCACCGTGGCGGTGAACCTCGCGCTTGATCCCGTCCTGATCTTCGGATGGGGGCCTGCACCCGCCCTCGGGGTCCAGGGCGCGGCGCTCGCCACGATCGCGGGCTACACCGCAGGGTTCGCGCTCGCGCTCGGCCTCGCGCTCGCCGGCCGCAACGGCGGGATCTACTCGCGTGCGGCCGCGACGTTCGACACGGACGAACTCCGCGAACTCTTGGACGTCGGCGCGCCGGTCGCGGGTCAGGGCGCGGTCAGACAGGTCGTTCGGGTGGTGATCGTCGTGGTTGCGTTCGCCGCCGGCGGTGCGGCGGGACTCGCGGCGTACACCGTCGGCGCGCGGATCGCGTCGATCGCGTTCGTTCCGGCCCAAGGGCTCCAGCAGGCCACCCAGAGCGTCGTCGGGCAGAACCTCGGGGCCGAGCTGCCGGACCGCGCGCGGCGTGCGACCTACCTCGGGGTAGCGATCGCGGCCGTCGGTCTCGGCGTGATCGGTGTGATCCAATGGTTCGTGCCGGGCGCGATCGCCACCGCGTTCGCTCCGGAACTCACCGACCGCGCGCTCTCGTTCTCGGTCGAGTATCTCAGAATTCTCGCGTACGGCTACCCCGCGATCGGGGTGGCGTACATCTTCGAGGCGGGCTTCAACGGTGCGCGCCGCACCCGGACGAGCTTCGTCGCGACGATCCTCCAGTTCTGGGCCGTCCGGCTCCCGATCGCTGCCGGGGCTGGCGTGCTGTTGGGCGTCGGTATCGACGCGGTGTTCTGGGCGGTCACGATCTCGAACGTCGCGGCTGCGATCGGGCTCGCGCTTTACTACCGCTACGAGACGTCGAGCGGGATGCTCCAGCGCGCGACCGAACGCGCCACCGCCGCGGACTGAATGCCGGGCGATCACTGATTACGCCGGGCGGCGAACGTTCGCTCATGAGCGCGCCGGCAGCGTCCACGGGACGACTCCGACGGGGGTGGAACTACTATCGACGGTATACCAAGCACCGAACGGGAATCCATGCGGCAGCGACGGCCGCCCTCACCGTGTTTGGCCTCCTCGCGTACTTCGAGCGTGGGTTCGTTTTCGTCGCGATCGCGGCGTACCTCCTGCCGCCGATCTACCTCTTCCTCACTGGCGACGACCTCGCTGGCGACGAACGAACGGAGGCCCGCGCTGATCGGGACACACGGAACAGCGCCGTCGAGGACGCCGACGCGGATGCGGACGGCACCGACGGCGACGCCGACACTGATTCGGATGGCAGGGATACCGACACCGACTCGGACGGCACGGACGCGGATACTGACACCGACGGTATCGATACCGATTCGGATTCGGACGGGTAGTCACCTCTCGCCCTGAACGGCTCTTCTGACTACCTGTGGGTGTTCCCAGCTGCGTCACCGAGACGGATCGAGCGCCTGAGCGACGGGTAAGGAAACGCCTTTGACCGCTCCACTCACATCGTCGAGGTACGTGATTACCGCCGTCTCGCTCCGCTCACGACGTGTTCGTCGCACTCGCTTCCGATGAACGCCGTTGCTTCACTTCGTCCGCAACGAGCTCACGACGATCGCCTCCGGAGGCGATCGCCGTGAACGTCGCCGAGGCCGTCCCCGCGTTCGCCGACGCGTTCGCCTTCGAGTCGTTCAACCGGATGCAGCGCGAGGCGCTCCCGGCGATCCTGGAGGGCGACGAGAACGTGGTCGCGAGCGCGCCCACGGCATCGGGGAAGACCGCGCTCGCCGAACTCGCCATCTGCAAGTGTCTCGACGCGGGTGGCACAGCCCTCTTCATCGCGCCGCTGCGCGCGCTCACCAACGAGAAGGAGTCCGAGTGGGAGCGCTTCGAGGACCTCGGCTACTCGGTGTACGTCGTCACCGGCGAGCGCGATCTCAACCCTCGCCGAGCGGAGCGCGCGGACATCCTCGTGATGACTCCCGAGAAAGTCGACTCGGCCACCCGGAAACACGACTCCCCCAGATACGGGTTCATCACCGACGTCGCGTGCTGTGTGATCGACGAGGTCCACCTGCTCGACTCCGAGCGCCGGGGGAGCGTGCTCGAAGTCACGATCTCGCGGCTCCGACGCCTCTGCGACCCCCGGATCGTCGCGCTCTCGGCCACGATGCCAAACGTCGACGAGGTCGCCGATTGGCTCGACGCGCCCCCCGAGTCGACGTTCGATTTCGACGAGGAGTATCGCCCCGTCGAACTCGAAGCCGACGTTCGAACGTACACCCACGGCGAGAACGCCTTCGCCGACAAGTACCGCCGGCTGTACCGCGCGCTCGATCTCGCCGAGGAGCACATCCGCGACGACGGCCAGGCCCTCGTCTTCGTCGCCTCCCGGCAGGATACCGTCCGTGCGGCCGAGAAGGCCCGGGACGAACTTGCCTCGCGAGACATCCCGATCGGCGCACGCGGCGACTACGATTTCCACACCGAGACCCAAGTTTTGGAGAACCAGACGCTCCGGAACTCGGCGCTCGACGGCGTTGCCTTCCACCACGCCGGCCTCTCGAAATCCGACAAGGATCACGTCGAGGAGTGGTTCCGGCAGGGAAAGATCCAACTCCTCTTCTCGACCTCGACGCTCGCATGGGGCGTCAACCTCCCCGCCCGGTGTGTCGTGATTCGGGACACGAAGTATCACGACCCGTTGGAGGGCGAGGTCGATATGAGTCCGCTCGACGTGCTCCAGATGCTCGGGCGCGCGGGCCGGCCCGGCTACGACGACGCGGGCTACGCCCACGTGGTCTGTGACGGGAGCGACGCCGAGAAGTATCGTCGTCTGCTCCGCGACGGGAAGGAGATCGAATCCCATCTCACCGCGGACCTCGACACCCATCTCAACGCCGAAATCGCGATGGGCACGATCGGCGACGTCGGCGACGTGATGGACTGGCTCGAAACCACGTTCGGGTTCGTTCGTGCGCGGAGCAGTTCGAACCCCGACGCGGTCGAGGAGCTTCGCGAACAGGTCCGCGAGACCCTTACCGAACTCCAAGAGCGTGGATTCGTCGCAACCGACGACCTCCGAGTGTCGGCCACCCCGCTCGGAACGCTCGCCTCCGCGTACTACCTTCGACTCCCGACCGCGAGCCGGTTCGGGGATCTCACGGGGACCGATCCCGACACCGACGAAATTCTCGCGACCGTCGCCGCCAGCGCGGAGTTCGACAGCGTGAACGCGCGCCAGGCCGAGCGCGACGCCATCGACGATGTGCTCGGCTCTCGGGGAAAGGATCTCGACTCGGGCACCCGGAAGGTGCTCGCGATCCTCGACGCCAGCACGCATGGTTCGACCCCCACCGAACTCCAGAGCGATGCGTGGGTCATCCGGCAGAACGCGCTCCGGCTGCTCGCGGCGCTTCGGGCGTTCCTCGATCGGTTCGGTGGGCCACGCGAGGCGAACCGCGCGAGTCGGGTGGCCGCGCGCGTCGAGAACGGCGTGAGCGAGGACGCCGCCGCACTCACCGCGATCGACGGCGTCGGGCCGGGTCGGGCGAGCAAACTCGCTGGCGAGGGTATCGAGACGCCCGCCGCCCTCGTCGCCGCTGGCACTGCGGGGCTCGTCGACGCCGGACTGAGCGAGGGCGTCGCCGAGCGCGTCATCGAGAGCGCACGCGAGTTGCCCCGTATCGACATCGAGTGGGATGAGTTCCCCGAGCGGATCGCTCGCGGCGAGAACGACCCTCGCGAAGTCACGGTCACGAACCACGCTGGTGGCGCGCGCGCCGGCATCCGTGTCACGGTGAACGACGTCGAGATGACCGCGACCGACGCCTATCTCGGCAACGAGACGGTGCCCGTTCCGGTGTTCGGTGGCGACCCCGATACGCTCACCTTCGCCGTCGAGGTGATCTTCCCCGAACTCCCACTTGAGCCGGTCACCGAAACCAGAACTGTGTGGGTCGATTGATCCGTCAGCGCCGGCCGTGACCGCTCGTGGTGTGATTCTCTCGATCACGCACACATCAACAGCGGCGGTGCCCAACCGATCCGAATAGCGGGTGATCGAGCCGTACGTGGCTGCTGTGCGGTCGTCTGCGGTGGCGCGCGGAGAGCGCGCTGCGGTGGGGAAGCGCGCTCGCGCGCGAGGGATGAACGAAGCGAGCGGAGCGAGTGAAGTGAATCGGCTGGGGAGGAACGTGGTGTGGTACGGTTTGCGGGGCGGTGGCGGTATCTCATTCGTGTCGGCATTCGCAGTCGGCGGATCGAACAGAACCACTCAGTCGTCGATGACGGTATAGAAAGCATACATCGTGAGGAAGATGGCGGTCATGCCCAGTATCGCACCGACGCCGGCAGTGGGGCTTCCGGTGAGAAGGAATCCAACAACCAGCACGAACAGCACCAGCCCAACGAGCACGCCGAGATGTCTGAGGGCCGATCTCGTACCCTCGTGTCTTTCATTCATTGTACTTCCACAGCAGCCGTCAAAAATAACCACTGTGTCGGTTCGCTGTAAAAACCGATATCTCTCCCCGGACTCACTGCGCGAGCAGCGTTGCTCTGAGCTCTTGGGGGCCGTCGACCACCGTATCCGCCGCCGCGAGGTCGAGCTCCTTCGCGTCCGCACCGCGATAGCCGATGCAGGTCATCTCGGCCGCCGTGGCCGACGCCACGCCGTGTGTCGAGTCCTCGACCGCGACGCACTTCGTGGGATCGACACCGATCTCGTCGGCTGCGTGACGGTAGACGTGGGGTTCGGGCTTGCCAGGCCCGTCGACCTCCTCTGCCGAAACGGTCGCGTCGAACTCCTGCAGATCGAACCGCTCACACACCAGATTGATCCATTCGGGCGGCGAGGAGGAGACGATCGCGAGGCGCGCCCCGCGATCCCGGAGTGTGCCACAGAGGTCGCGAAAGCCGTCCATGAGCACGGCGCGCTCGGTGTACACCTCGTGGGCGGCCTCCTCGTAGATCCCGAGGAACTCCTCGCGACCGACGGTCACGCCGTACTCGTCGTCGAGGTAGTCGTAGACCTCGCGGTAGTTCATCCCGGTGATCTCGCTGGCCTGGAGGTCGGGGACGCCCGCCGCTGGGAAGATCCGCTCCTCCTCGATGTCGGCCCAGTAGCGCTCGGAATCGACGATCACCCCGTCCATATCGAACAGTACTGCGTCCATGAGCGCGCTACTCGCAGCCCCGGCAAAGCGCTTCCCGTTCGATCCCACCGGCGAAGGTTTACGACCGAAGCCGGGGCCACCCCGGGCCATGTCCGACGGCATCCGGGTGTTCGCCGGCGACTGCACGATCACTACCGAGGGCGACCGAGCCCGCGAGCAGCGCGGCGATGTCGTGGTGGTGATCAAACCCGACGACACGGTGTTGGTCCACGACCGCGACGGCTTTCGACCTGTTGCGTGGCTCACCCGCCCCGAGACGCTCGCCTACGACGGGACGAGTACCGACGACTTTTCGCTCACTGCCATCGACGGCGATTCGCGTCTCCGGGTCGTCACCAACGATCGATACGGACTCGCGCGCTACCCAGTCTCCGCCGCCGGCGCGCCGGCCGGGAGGTGTCCTGACTGCAACGGCGCGCTCGTCCGCGCGGACGGCGCGGTGACGTGTCTCGACTGCGAGGCACAGTACGGCCTGCCGGCGGGTGCGGACGTGCTCGACGCCCCCTGCGAGGCGTGTGGCCTCCCGACGATGCGCGCCGAGCGCGGGCGCGCGTTCACGCTCTGTATCGACCGCGAGTGCGAGTCACTTGACGACGCAGTGAAAGCCACGTTCGACCGTGCGTGGGACTGTTCCGACTGTGGCGGCGATCTCCGGGTGATCCGCGAGGGCCACCTCCTCGCAGGCTGCGACAACTACCCCGACTGTGAGACCGCCTTTTCCTTCCCGACCGGCGTGGTCGACGGCGAGTGTGACTGTGGACTGCCCGAATTCGCGACACCCAGCGGGAACCGGTGTCTCGACGCGACCTGCGAGCACGCCGCCTGAGTTCGGTCTGGCCCTACTGACGCGCCCGGACCGGCGGACCACAGCCCCTATGTCGACCAACGATCCGATACAGGGTATGGAGGGACGGCTCGACGGCGATGTCGTTCGTGTCGGTGGCGACGCTCGCCAGCGGTACTACGATTCTAGTGGATACGGTCGGCCCACAGGCGAGGGAGTCGCGCTCGCACCGGTCGAGGCCGCCCACCTGCTCTTTCGCGGCGATCTCGACGCGGTCGACGGGATGGGATTTCGGAAATTCCTCAGCGTCGAAGACCGCCTCGTCGTCCGATTCCTGGTCTACAAGGACTTCCGCGAGCGCGGGTTCTACCTCTCTCCTGTGCGTGAAGGCTGGATCGACGCCGACGACCTCGCGCACGACGACTCCACCGCCGCCGACCACGACCGCAGTACGGACGGCCCGCGCGCCGATCTCGTCGTCTATCCGCAGGGCAAGGGGCCGTGGGACGACGAGATTGCCTACCGGGTCCGGATCGTCGGCGAGCGCGAATCGATCCGGACGTCGAGTCTCGGGCGGTGCGTCCTCGCGGTCGTCGACGAGGAGAGCGAGATCACCTACCTCGACACCACCCGTCCCGCCATCGACGGATCGACGACGGACGACCTGCCGACGAACGTTGCGGGCGATCTCCTCGCCGATCGCGCGATCCTCTGGAACCCACCCGACGAACTGTACGAGGCGGCCTTTTACGGTCAGCGCCTCGCCGGCCGCGGGGCCGAGGGCGGTCCGCTCCAGCTCTCCCTGGTCGAGACCGCCTTCCTCCTCGGCGAGGGCACGATCGACCTCGGGGTCGACCTCGCCGCGGTCGTCGAACGCGGCCGGCGGGTCGAGGGCGAGCGTTTCGACCGCCGGCTCGCGGTGTACACGGCGCTCCGCGAGGCAGGCCTCGTCCCGAAGACTGGCTTCAAGTTCGGGGCTGATTTCCGGACCTACGCCGACGTCGAGAGCGTCGATTCCCTCGGCCACTCCGAGCGACTCGTCCGGGCGCTGCCCGCGGACCACGCGTTCGCGCCGCGTGAGCTCTCGCTCGACGTTCGGCTCGCCGGCGGGGTTCACAAACGCATGACGTTCGCACTGACGACCCCAACCGGCGAGATCGACTGGCTCGCCGTCGAGCGGCTCACGCCCTGATGGGTCAGAGTTTCGGAACGTACACTAGCGGAGCGTGGTGCCACGCCCACCGCACGTCGGGTCGGTCGGCGACTGTGAACGCGCTTCGTGGCCACGTCCCGAGCGTCTCGTAGATCCGTTCGCGGGAGAGCACGCTGTCGCCGTCGAGCAGCGCGCCGAATCGCTCGGTGTACTGGTCGGGATCGAACACGAACGGGTGGTCGGCGTTGTCGTGCGGGTCGTCGGCGGCGACGAGACAGAACTCGCGGGCGGCGCGGTTCATGTAGTTGCACACGAGCGCGCCGCCCGGTGCGACCGCCGCATAGAGGTTCTCCAGTGCTTGCTCCACATCCCGCACGTACTGGAGCGTGAAGTACGCAAACACGACACCGAACTCACGGTCGGGAGTGAATTCCGGGAGCGTCGTCTGTTCGAACCGGACGTTCTCGACCCCCTCTCGTGCGGCGCGGTCGCGGTTCCGTTCGACGACCGGCGCGGCCGTGTCGTAGCCGACCACCGGCTCCGCGAGGCGATCGGCCACCGCGAACGTCGTGACACCGGCTCCACAGCCCACGTCGGCGACGCCTGGCGGCGCGTCGAACCGCTCGACGAATTCGGGCAGTACCTCGGCCGCGTGGTGGGCGCTCGGGCTCGCCTCCTCACGTTTCTCCTCGTCGGCGTCGGTCCAGTATGCGTCCCAGTCGAAACTCGCTTCGGCGGCTTCGCCGCTCATTCGTCCGCCCCGACGAACCGTTCGACATCGGCGCGACGGCCGGTCCCGTCCGCTTCGAGCCACTCCGGTACTGCCTCGACCCACTGGAACTCACAATCCGCTTCGTCGAACCCGTCTGTCACCGTATCGTCGGCGATGGAGCCTTCGAGGACGGCGTGATGGGTTCGTGACTGTCTCTCGCCGCCGACGACGTGTTCCACCTCGCAGACCGCTCGCACGTCGTCGAGCGTCGTGTCAGCGCCCGTCATCTCCTCGATCAGCCATCGACCGACTGTCGCCCAGTCGCCCTCCGGCTCGACCGTCTCGTTCGGCAGGACCGCGAACTCGTCTTCGGGGTTGACGACGAGGAGCAACCGTCCATCAGTGTCCGTGACCCCGACGACGACCCGCCCCGCGGCGTCGGTTTCACAGTGCTCTACGTCGTCGCGTTCGTACGTCCGCCGCTCGGACGCCACCCCACTTCGTTCGGCCACCGCTGCCGGGTTCGTTACCGTCAACCTGTCGCCTCGCTCTCCGTCCACCGTGTCGGATGTGTGTCCTGTCATGGTGTAGCAGTTGCTACTCGCCGCTCGATGCGACACCGCTAAACCGACGCCACCGTGGCTCTCCGGTGGCTTCTCGGCGTACTGACTGCTCCGATAAAAAACTGTCGAAAGCCGAGATTTTACTCTTCACTTACTACTTCAAACGCCGTGGGTTTAGTTCTTTCCCCGCGGTGTGGGCGGTTGCGGGGAACGAACCCTTTTTGCGCGAACCTGCCCGACCCCGAGACGAAATGGCCGACGATCACCGCGACGGGGACGACGCCTCGTCCGAGCGCTCGGTTCCCGACGAGGGCGAGCGCTCCCGAAGCGACGACCGTGAGCCTCGTCGGAGTGTGTCGGACACATCGACACTCTGTTCGGATGGTGGGACCGCCACCGGAGCCGACGAGACGACGCTCGACCCGTGGGGTTCCTCGACGGTTGCCGATTATCGAAACCTGTTCGAGGAGTTCGGAATCGAGGAGTTCGACGACGTGCTCCCGAACGTGCCGGACCCACACTATCTGATGCGTCGCGGGGTCATCTTCGGCCACCGCGATTACGACCGCGTGCTGGCGGCGCTCGAAGCGAACGAACCCGCCGCCGCGCTCTCGGGGTTCATGCCGACCGGCGACCCCCACATCGGCCACAAGCTCGTCTTCGACGAACTGGTCTGGCATCAAGAGCGCGGCGCGGATTCGTATGGCCTGATCGCCGATCTCGAAGCCCACAGTGCGCGCGGGCTCGACTGGGACGAGATCGACGACCACGCCCGCGATTACCTCCTCTCGCTCATCGCACTCGGGTTCGATCCCGAGGAGGGAGAGCTCTACCGCCAATCCGACAACCGTCCGCTTCAGGATCTCGCCTTCGAGCTCGGCGTCGAGACGAACCTCTCCGAACTCGAAAGCATCTACGGGTTCGGCGGCGAGACCGACGTCTCGCACATGCAGTCGGTCGTGACCCAGATGGCGGACATCCTCTACCCCCAACTCGACGAGCCCAAACCCACCGTGATCCCTGTCGGGCCGGACCAGGACCCCCACGTCCGCCTCGCGCGCGACCTCGCGGCGCGGATGCGCTTCTTTGGGGTGACGGCGGCGTACGCGAGCTTCGAGGCCGATCCCGAGGAACGCCATCTCATCGCCGCGGCCCACGAGGAACTCTCGTCGAACGTCGAAACTGGGGCTCCCGAGGATGTCGATCCGGTGCGGTGCGTTGAGGCTGCCGACTGGCTCGCGGACCGGGCCGAGGCCAGCACTGACGACGCCGGTCCAGATGACGGCACCCGAACGGACGCCATCGAGAAACTCCGGGCCGCCGGCAAGGAGCCGCTCAGGCCCCGAACCCGATTCCTCGATCGCAACGCGACCGACGAGGCGTTTTCGGCGCTCATCGAGGCGATCGATGGCGAGAAACGCGTCTACGACGAGCATATCGACAGTTTCGATCTCGGGCTCGACGCGGCCGACGACCTCGCCCGCGACATCGAACTCGACCACGGCGGCTACGGCTTCCGCGCGCCGTCGTCGATCTACCATCGGTTCATGACTGGCCTTACGGGCGGCAAGATGTCCTCGTCGATCCCGGCGAGTCACATCAGCCTGCTCGACGACCCCGAGACGGGGTACGACAAGGTGAAATCCGCGACCACCGGCGGGCGCGAGACGGCGGAACTCCAGCGCGAGCTCGGCGGCGAGGCCGACGAGTGTCCTGTGTACGAGCTCTATGCCTATCTCCTCGCGGCGGACGACGACGAGCTCGCCACAGAGGTCTACGAGGAGTGCGTCGGTGGCGAACGGCTGTGTGGCGGGTGCAAGGAACAGGCCGCCGAACTAATGCGTGACTTTCTCGCCGATCATCAGGAGAAACGAGCGGAGGCCGAAGAGATCCTCGACGATCTCGATATCGACCTCGATACCGAGCGGGCGTAACGGCCGTCAGAAAACGGGATCGACGCTCTTCACCGTCGATCGAATCGATTTCCGTGTGACCTCGTTACGGAGTCCGGTGATTACGGTCGATTCGTCGAGATCGAGTCACGACACAAACGAGAACCGCAGACCACACCCTCCCCAGCCGACTCCCTCACTCGCTCCGCTCGTTCGGTCATCCCTCGCACGGGAGAGCGCTTCCACACCACAGCGCTCTCCGCGCGCCACCGTCCATCAGCGGAGGCGCTTTTCTTGATGCCGTCTCATCCGTAGCTCTCCTCCTCGTAGTAGAGGTCCGGAACGCCGAGTGGTTCGATCACTTCCCTGACGCTGTTGCACATCGCGCCGATGCCACAGACGTACACCTCGGCGTTTTCGGGGTCGATCCGTGCGTCGATGTCTTCGGCAGGCTCGCTGCCGACGAACTCCGTGGTGTCGGGCGGCAGTGTGTCGGTGTCGACGCAGTCGGGATCGAGATACTTCAGGAGGGTGTGCTGGACGTATTCGGTCTCGCCGTCCCAGTTGCCCATGTACGACTCCCGGCTGCACGTCATGACTGGGTGAAAGTTGTCGTGCTCGGCGGCGAGATCGAGAAACGCCTCGCGGTAGGGCAGGTCGTCGACCCACGACGCGCCGAGGAACAGCCAGACGTCACGTTCCTCGCCCTCGTACTCGTCGAGCCCTTCCTCGAAGACGTAGTCGATCATGCTTTTGAATGGTGCTGCGCCGGTGCCGGTGGCGACGAACACGAGATCGCGCTCTGTGGGGTCCTGCAGCAGGAACTCGTCGCCGTAGGGGCCTCGAAGAAACAGCTCGTCGCCCTCGACGGTGCGATCGCAGAGATCGGGCGTGAGCTCGCCGTCAGGCACCCGTCGAATACAGAGTTCGATCTCGTCCCGATTCGGCGAGCTCGCGATCGAATAGACTCGCGGGGCCTCCTCCTCGTAGCTGATTCTCGCATACTGGCCCGGTACGAACTCGAACGGCTCCTCGGGCCGGAAGCGGAGCCGGAGCAACGACGGGGACGACCGCTCGGCCCGCTCGCGGAGCGCCTCGACCTTCGACGCCATCGTTTCGGCGAGATGGTCCTTGCCCGTGTCTGCGAACCGCTCGATGGCGTCGTCCCACGCCTCGGCGTCGGTCACGTCGCCTGGCGGCTCGCCGCCGAGGCTCTCGACCAGCATCTCGCGGTCGGCGTCGAGCGCCGCCTCGATCTCGCCGTTTCGCTCGCGGTCCATCGGCGTCGTGGACGTCACGACCGCGGCCTGGTTCTCGATCTCCGCCTCGGCCGCCTGCGCCTCGGAGATGCGTTTCGGGGACATTCGTCACTCGTCGCGTCGTGCCCGTCCCTGTTAGCTCTTCTGCGGGCACAGCTGGGCACGGTCGGGGCCGATCGAGATCAGTCGCGACCGACCCCACCTCCCGACCCGGAAGGTTTTTGCCGGCGAGCGCGCCACTCGGTGACATGGCAGCCGAACCTCGTGTCGGACGCTCCGGAGACCGACCACCGATCGCGACTGTGGCGTTCGGCGTTCGCTTTTTCTTCGCGAACTAACGGGCGGTGGAACCCGTGGCGGTGCGGGTGAAACCGCTCGATCGGCATCGGAACCGTTAGTTGAACGACCCTCGGTATACCCCATAACATGAAACTCCCCGAAGCCCAGCTCGCGGTGCTCGAAGCCGCGAGCGCGAACGACGCACAGCCGATCGACCGCCTCGCCGAGGAAACGGACCTCGACCCTCCGACCGTCGCTGGCGCGGCGTTCGCCCTCGAAGAGGAGGGCCTCGTGGGCGTCACCGAACGCGTCGAGACCTCGGTGACGCTCACCGACGAAGGGCACGAGTATCTCGACACCGGCCTCCCCGAAATCGCCCTGTTCGAGGCCGCGCGGGAGGCCGACGGCGAGACCGATCTCGGCAGCGTGATCGAGGCGGCAGACCTCGCCGGCCCGCAGGTCGACATCGCACTCTCGAACTACGCCCGGAAGGGCTACGGAACGATTGAGAGCGGGACGGTCACCGCCGACGCGGACGCCGATCCCGACGCCGATCCCGAACGACGCGCGCTCGCCGCGCTCGCCGGTGGCGAGTCGATCGCGGACGAGTCGGTGCTCGATCGGCTCGCGAGTCGAAACCTGGTCGAGCGTCACGAGACCACCCATCGGGAAGTCCGTCTCACCGACGACGGGATCACCGCGCTGATGGAAGGCGTCGAGACCGCCGATACGGTGGGCCAGGTCACGCCAGAACTCCTCACCACCGGCGAGTGGGAGGACGTCGAGTTCGCCGAGTACAACGTCGAGGCTGACGCCGAGGAGGCCCACGGCGGCCGGACCCACGTCCTCCGACGGACCGCCGAGCGCGTCAAGGACGTGCTCGTCGGGATGGGATTCGAGGAGATGGACGGCCCGCATGTCGACGCCGACTTCTGGATCAACGACTGCCTGTTCATGCCCCAGGACCATCCCGCCAGAACGCACTGGGGGCGCTTCGAGATGGACCAACCGACCGAAATCGACGACCTGCCCGAGGACCTCGTCGAGCGCGTCCGTGCAGCCCACCGCGACGGCGTCGGTCCTGACAGTGACGGGTATCACTCGCCGTGGGAGGCCGAGTTCGCACGCGAACTCGCGCTCCGTGGTCACACTACGTCGTTGTCATCACGATATCTCTCGGGGTTCGAAGTCGGCGAGCTGGAGCCGCCACAGCGCTTCTTCAGCGTGGAGAAGGTGTACCGCAACGACACTCTCGACGCGACACACCTGCTCGAGTTCTTCCAGATCGAGGGCCTGGTGATGGCGGAAAACCTCTCGGTGCGTGACCTGATGGGCACGTTCACCGAGTTCTACGAGCAGTTCGGGATCACCGATCTGGAGTTCAAGCCGACGTACAACCCCTACACCGAGCCGAGCTTCGAACTGTTCGGTGAGCACCCCGTGACGGGCGAGATCGTCGAAATCGGCAATTCGGGTCTGTTCCGGCCCGAGATGCTCGAACCGCTCGGGGTCGACTGCGACGTGATGGCGTGGGGGCTCGCGCTCGAACGCCTCCTGATGCTCACCCACGGGTTCGAGGATATTCGGGACGTGCACGGCACGCTGGTGGACCTCGACTTCCTCCGGAACGCGGAGGTGGTGTACTGATGGCCGTCGTCGACGTCGATCCCGACGAGCTCCGGCGGTTTACCGGCCACGACGAGAAAAGCGACGAGGAGCTCCGTGAGGACCTGTTCGAGCTCGGCCTCGAATACGAGGGCGAGACCGAGGAGGGACTCATGCAGCTGGAGTTCGAGGCCGATCGGCTCGATCGACTCTCCGTGGAGGGGATCGCGCGCTCGCTGCGCTACCAGTACGGCGACGACAGGGGAGTGTACGTCCCTCGGACCAACGACGCCGACTGGACGATCGAGGTCGATCCCTCGACGCCCGACGAGCGGCCGTACGTCACCGGTGCGGTCGTTCGGGGCCTCGATCTCGACCAGGCGGGCCTCGACTCGCTGATCCAGCTTCAAGAGAAGCTCCACGCCACGATGGGCCGCGGGCGCGCGAAAGGGGCCATCGGCATCCACGACCTCACCATGCTGAAGGGCCAATCCCTCGCCGAGGGCGCGGACAACTCGATCACGTATCGCGGGATCGACCCCGAAGAGGACAGCTTCGTCCCGCTCGACAGTCACGCCGAACTCACGCCCGCCGACGTCCTCACCGACCATCCGACCGGCGAGACCTACGCCGACCTGATCGCCGAGTACGAGCGCTACCCCGCGATCTACGACGATCTCGGGCTGTTCTCGTTCCCGCCAGTCATCAACGGCCGCCGGACCGAGGTGAACTCCGAGAGCCGGGAGCTGTTCGTCGAACTCACGGGGACCGACCAGTGGACCATCGACCGGATGTGCGCGATCATCTGCTACGCGCTCGACGCCCGCGGCGCGACGGTCGAGCGCGTGAACGTCGAGTACCCCGACCGGACGCTCGATCGGCCCGACTTCGCCCTCACCGAGAAAACCGTCTCCCACGAGCGGATCGAACGCTCCCTCGGCCTCTCGCTCGACGAGAGCGAGGTCGTGGACCTCATCGAACGCTCGGGACTCGACGCCGAGGCTTCGGACGGCGGAGACGAGGGCGGGGAAGGCGACGAGAGCCGGGTCTACGACGTGTCGATCCCGCCGTACCGCGTCGACGTGCTCCACCCGGTCGACGTGATCGACGACATCGGTCGCGCGTACGGGTTCAACAATTTGGAGCCGCAGTACCCCGACGTGAGCACCGTCGGCGGTCGTCACGAGCGTTCGCGGCGCGAGCGTGCCATCCGGGACACCCTCGTGGGGCTCGGGTTCGAGGATCTGCTCGATTTCCACCTCATCGGTGAGGCCGAGAACTTCGATCGGATGGAGCTCTCCCCGGGTGACGATGCGTTCGGCGCGGCCGAACCCACCACTATCGCGGAGCCGTACAGCCAGGAGTACGGGATGGTCCGGACGTGGACGCTCCCCTCGCTCGTGATGGTCCTGGAGAACAACACCCACCGACGCTATCCTCAGGACCTCGCTGAGGTCGGTCTCGCCGCCCACGTCGACAGCGCGGAGAACACGAACGTCGCGGAGGAACGCCACGTCGCTGGCGTGCTCGCACGGACCGACGCCTCCTACGAGGACGCGAAGGGGAGGGTGAACGCGCTCGCGCGCGCGTTCGACGCCGAACTCGCGACGCCCGCGACCGACCATCCGTCGTTCATCGACGGTCGCGCCGCGAGCATCGTTCTCGACGGCGAGCATGCTGGTGTCGTCGGCGAACTCCATCCTAAAATTCTGGTTGAGCACGGCCTCGAACTGCCCGTGGCGGCGTTCGAGTTCCGGGCCGACGCGCTCCGGTAACCCTCGTTATTCGAGGTCGACGCCGACCGCTTCCTCGACGCTCTCGAACCCATCGCGCTCCAGCAGTTCGAGCAGTCCACGATTGATGTCGCGCGCGATCGACGGCCCCTGATAGACGAGGCCGGTGTAGAGCTGTACCAGCGACGCGCCCGCGCGGAGCTTCCGGTAGGCTCCGGCCGCGCTCGACACGCCGCCGACCCCGATCACCGGCACATCGGTCCGCTCGGCGACGAACGCGACGGCTCGCGTCGCGCGTGCTTCGAGTGGCTTCCCCGAGAGGCCGCCTTTCTCGACGCGATTCGGACTCTGGAGCGACGCTGGCCGCTCGGTCGTGGTGTTCGTCGCGATCACGCCGTCGAGACCCATCTCGTCGACCACCGCGAGCGCTTCCTCGACGGCGTCGTCGGTGAGATCGGGCGAGAGTTTCACCAACAGCGGGTCCGCGCCCGCGTCTTGGAGCGTCCCGAAGATGTGTTCGAGATGATCACGGTGCTGGAGATCGCGGAGGCCCGGCGTGTTCGGGCTCGAAACGTTCACCACGAAGTACTCGCCCGCAGCACAGCGTTCGTAGGAGTACCGGTAGTCATCGGCGGCCGCTTCGAGCGGCGTCGATTTCGACTTCCCGATGTTGACGCCGAGGGGAACGTTCGCGCGTGCGCGCGTGAGGCGATCGCCGATGTGGTCGGCACCGTGGTTGTTGAACCCCATCCGGTTGACGAGCGCGCCGTCCTCGGCCAGCCGGAAGAGCCGCGGGCGTGGGTTGCCGTCCTGTGGCTCGGCGGTGACACCGCCGACCTCGACGTGACCGAAGCCGAGCCGGCCGAGCGCGCGCGGGACCTCGGCGTTCTTGTCGAAACCGGCGGCGACGCCGACCGGGTTCGGGAAGTCGAGACCGAACTCGGTGGTGGCGAGCCGATCGTCGTCGACGCCGTAGCGCGCGGCGAGCGCCCGTTCGATCGGGGTGTGTTGGGCGGCTTCGAGCAGCCTGTGCACAGCGCTGTGGGCGGATTCGGCTGGCAGGCGGAACAACAGCGG
The DNA here is from genome assembly GCF_028617175.1 of Halococcus sp. PRR34. NCBI lineage: Archaea > Methanobacteriati > Methanobacteriota > Halobacteria > Halobacteriales > Halococcaceae > Halococcus > Halococcus sp. PRR34. The sequence continues at coordinate 28,438 of NZ_JAQJDA010000004.1, forward strand.
CTTCAGTGCGTCGTAGAAATGCATCGTGCTCTCTGAACCGGCCGAGCAGTCGTCGGCCCGTTCCTCAGAAGTCGTGTTCGACCTCGTCTTGGTCGGCTTTCTGGATGATGATCTTGTCCTCGCGCACCCGGACGAACACTTCGTCGCCGATCGCCATCCCTGCCACCGCCAGTTCGTCCTCGTGGAGATTGACGTGGACGTTGTGGTACTCGCCGTTCTCGTCCTTCGCCCCGCTGGGACTGAGCTTCTTTTTCCGTACCATCCCGGTGTCTTATCCCGCTGTTCGATACAGGATACACTTAACCTTACGGTCCGACGACCACCGGTCACCCGTACAGAGGGGTGTCGGGATCGTGACGGTATAAGCTGCCGGGCAGATCCATGACGAACGCCGTGGACGCTTTCGTTGTTATCCGACCGCTTGTCCGAATCACGGAACGATTCGCTCGGACGACAGCCACTCCAACCGAAATCGACCCCCGTCGCAGGGATATATTTATAGTGTGCCATGTGCTGGTTCAGCACGGAGTGGCAAAAACCATGGCACGAGATACGGACGACAAGCGAAACTTCGCGCTCCGTGGGGACGGCGACGACGAAACCAGCGTTTTCTCGGGGCGGACACCACGCCAGGCGGCACTCAAGGCTGCCCGGCGGCTCGACGCCGCCGATGGGGAGGAAAACGCGAGCCGCGAAGAGCTCCGGCTCCGAGAGAAGGGGACCCACAAAGTCCATATCTACGAGGGCTGGGCGTGGAACGAGGACGCACCGGCGGACAAACCCGACTGGATGCCGAACACCATCACCGAGGCCAACGTCTCGAAGCAGGGGATCGAACACCTCGAAGCACTCTGAGGACGTCGACCGACGAAATCCGTACTGGTTTCAGCCCGCAGTTCGAGGTGCGAGTGCGCGGCCAGACACCCGACTCGACCGGACGCGCACGCGTGGGATGAGGAGTCGGCCTCCAGCCGCGCGACACCGTTCTTCGATCTTCCAGACGACACGCGAGCCTCCAGCTCGCTTCGACTACCGACTATCGGACGATTTCACCCAACTCCCGGTAGCTGCGTTTCGGTACCGGAAACATAATCCGGCAATTTGCCGATGAACTCTCACCGAGAACTGGTCGCAGGAACCGAGTCACCAGAGCACAAAGCGGCCTTGAGTCGACGGGTTTATCCGTTCGTCGCGATTCGAATGGAATGCGAACGGCCGGTCGGAGTCGACCGCCGGCACGAAAAACGATCCGATGCCCTTAAGTGGTACAGGGCACTCGGATGGAATGCAGAAAGCGAACGACATGGGAGGCCGTTCAACTCGGTCTCCGCTGCGGGCTTTCGGGGCGAGTTGGATTCGCTCCGGACGCCGTTCGAAGGGTTTATACCCCCGAACGGTGTACGATGAAGTCCGAAGGAAATGAGGATTCCGCCCCTGCGGTCCGCCGTCAAGACGGGATCTGATGTCAGCCCTGATAGTTCGGTGACACCCGGTTCGGTCCGCGGTGTCGCCGAGTGCGAACCCGATAGGTGAACACATACCTTGTGTTCCCGCCTAAACCCCCCGAGCCTTGTGCTCGGGACATTCCGGTTGATCCTGCCGGAGGCTATTGCTATCGGGATCCGATTCAGTCATGCTAGTCGCACGGGCTCAGACCCGTGGCGAATAGCTCCGTAACACGTGGTCAAACTACCCTCTGGACTGGGATACCCTCGGGAAACTGAGGCTAATCCCGGATACAGCTTTCATGTTGGAATACGGAAAGCCGGAAACGGTCCGCCGCCGGAGGACGTGACTGCGGCCGATTAGGTAGACGGTGGGGTAACGGCCCACCGTGCCGATAATCGGTACGGGTTGTGAGAGCAAGAACCCGGAGACGGACTCTGAGACAAGAGTCCGGGCCCTACGGGGCGCAGCAGACGCGAAACCTTTACACTGCACGACAGTGCGATAAGGGGATCCCGAGTGCGAGGGCATACAGTCCTCGCTTTTCGTGACCGTAAGGTGGTCTCAGAATAAGGGCTGGGCAAGACCGGTGCCAGCCGCCGCGGTAATACCGGCAGCCCGAGTGATAGCCACTCTTATTGGGCCTAAAGCGTCCGTAGCTGGCCGAACGGGTCCGTCGGGAAATCCACCCGCTCAACGGGTGGGCGTCCGGCGGAAACCAGTCGGCTTGGGACCGGAGGACCTGCGGGGTACGTCTGGGGTAGGAGTGAAATCCTGTAATCCCAGACGGACCACCGGTGGCGAAAGCGCCGCAGGAGGACGGATCCGACAGTGAGGGACGAAAGCTTGGGTCTCGAACCGGATTAGATACCCGGGTAGTCCAAGCCGTAAACGATGCTCGCTAGGTGTGGCGCAGGCTACGAGCCTGCGCTGTGCCGTAGGGAAGCCGAGAAGCGAGCCGCCTGGGAAGTACGTCCGCAAGGATGAAACTTAAAGGAATTGGCGGGGGAGCACTACAACCGGAGGAGCCTGCGGTTTAATTGGACTCAACGCCGGACATCTCACCGGCACCGACAATGTGCAGTGACGGTCAGTGTGATGAGCTTACCTGAGCCATTGAGAGGAGGTGCATGGCCGCCGTCAGCTCGTACCGTGAGGCGTCCTGTTAAGTCAGGCAACGAGCGAGACCCGCATCCCTAATTGCCAGCAACACCCATGTGGTGGTTGGGTACATTAGGGAGACTGCCGCTGCCAAAGCGGAGGAAGGAACGGGCAACGGTAGGTCAGTATGCCCCGAATGTGCCGGGCTACACGCGGGCTACAATGGCCGAGACAGTGGGACGCTACCCCGAGAGGGGACGCTAATCTCCTAACCTCGGTCGTAGTTCGGATTGCGGGTTGAAACCCACCCGCATGAAGCTGGATTCGGTAGTAATCGCATTTCAGAAGAGTGCGGTGAATACGTCCCTGCTCCTTGCACACACCGCCCGTCAAAGCACCCGAGTGAGGTCCGGATGAGGTCGACGCAACGTCGATCGAATCTGGGCTTCGCAAGGGGGCTTAAGTCGTAACAAGGTAGCCGTAGGGGAATCTGCGGCTGGATCACCTCCTACAGAACGGGATCGGGCCGACGGCCCGACCCACTCGCGGTTCGTACTCGGCGACTCGTGGTGCCGACCGGGCACCGACGAACTATCAGGGTTGACGTCTGTCCGCGACCAGCCTTCCTTCGTGGAAGGCGGGCCCATAGCTCAGTGGGAGAGTGCCTCCTTTGCAAGGAGGATGCCCTGGGTTCGAATCCCAGTGGGTCCATGCGTCGACTCGATCCGAACCGAGTCCCTTAAGTGGGTCTCGGTGGTATGATCGAGTCCGACCGAACCGATGCACCACCCCGTGTGAGCGCGGGTGGGAAGGGTCAATACACGCACCACTCCACACCTGGGCGTGTAGATGAGACCGTGTGTACGTGCGATCCAGGCGTCCACTGGACCCGTTCAGCGGGTTCATGGATTCTGTAGACGACCGTGGCTACTATGCCAACTGGTGGATAGCTCGGCTCGAGTGCCGACGAAGGACGTGCCAAGCTGCGATAAGCCTGAGGGAGCCGCACGGAGGCGAAGAACTCAGGATTTCCGAATGAGAATCTCCATCGCAATTGCTTCGCGCAATGGGGAACGTCCGGAACTGAAACATCTCAGTACGGACAGGAAGAGAAACCGAACGGGATGTCGTCAGTAACCGCGAGTGAACGCGACACAGTCCAAACCGAAGCTTACGGGGTCACACCCACGAGCAATGTGGTGTTCGGACTGACTCTCATCGCCGGATCGTCCATGTGAAGTCTTCTGGAACGAAGCGTGAGACAGGGTGACAACCCCGTAACATGGACCAGTACGGTGTGCGTCAGCTCCAGAGTATCGGGGGTTGGATCTCCCTCGTGAATGTGGCCGGCATCGACGGCCAAGACTAAACACAACTCGAGACCGATAGTGAACAAGTAGCGTGAGCGAACGCTGAAAAGCACCCCAAGAAGGGAGGTGCAACAGGGCTTGAACTCAGTTGGCGATCGAACGACGGGGCACGAAAGGCGTGTCGACGAACGACCCGGGGGCGACCCCGCAGTAGGACTCGACACGAGCCGGTGTTCCGTCGTGCGTTTTGAAAAACGAGTCAGGGAGTGTGTCTGCCCGGCGAGTCTAACCCGAGTATCGGGGGAGGCATAGGGAAACCGACATGGCCGCAACGTTGCATTAGCAACGTCAGGGCCGCCGTGTTCAAGCGCGGGGAGCCAGGCGGACACGACCCGAATCCGGACGATCTACGCGCCGGCAAGGTGAAGCGTGCCGAAAGGCACGTGGAGGCCTGTTAGGGATGGTGTCCTACAATACCCTCCCGTGACCGTCGTGTAGGGGTGAAAGGCCCATCGAGTCCGGCAACAGCTGGTTCCGACCGAAACATGTCGAAGCATGACCTCTGTCGAGGTAGTTCGTGGGGTAGAGCGACCGATTGGAGGGTCTGACTCCGAGAGGAGTCAGCCCTCCTGTCGAACTCCGAACCTACGAACGCCGCAGACGCAGGGAGTCCGGTGTGCGGGGTAAGCCTGTGCACCGTGAGGGAGACAACCCAGAGCTTGGTTGAGGTCCCCAAGTGTGGACTAAGTGCGATCGAAGGTGGTTCCGAGCCATAGACAGCCGGGAGGTGAGCTTAGAAGCAGCTACCCGCTAAGAATAGCGTAACAGCTTACCGGCCGAGGTTTGGAGCGCCGAAAATGATCGGGGCTCAAGTCCACCACCGAGACCTAGCGGCGTACCACTATGGTACGATCCAGTAGGTCGGCACTCCGTTCGGGTGGAAGTACGGGCGAGAGTTCGTATGGACCGAGCGGTGACGACAATCCTGGCCACAGTAGCAGCGGTAGTCGGGTGAGAATCTCGACGACCAAACGGACAAGGGTTCCTCAGCAATGTTCGTCAACTGAGGGTTAGCCGGTCCTTAGTCCCCCCGCAATTCGACGGGGACGAACCGGGAAACTGGTTAACATTCCAGTGCCTGCGTGCAACAATGCCGACGCTTTGGGGTCGATCGAGCCGGGCACTCGCCCGGTCGAACTGTCAAAACTCGTGGAAGCCGTAATGGCACGAAGCGGGCGAACGGCAGAACAGGGAAACTCGATCCAACCTAGAGCCCGTGAAAAGGCGCACGCTGACCGTACCCAGATCCGACACAGGTGTCCGTGGCGGCGAAAGCCAAGGTCTGTCGGGAACAACCGACGTTAGGGAATTCGGCAAGTTAGTCCCGTACGTTCGCAATAAGGGATGCCTGCTCCGGAATGGAGCAGGTCGCAGCGACTCGGACGCTCCAACTGTCTAATAACAACACAGGTGACCGCAAATCCGCAAGGACTCGTACGGTCACTGAATCCTGCCCAGTGCGGGTATCTGAACACTCAGTACAATGAGGCGAAGGACCCGTCAACGGCGGGGGTAACTATGACCCTCTTAAGGTAGCGTAGTACCTTGCCGCTTCAGTAGCGGCTCGCATGAATGGATGAATGAGAGCGTCACTGTCCCAACGTCGGGCCCGGTGAACTGTACGTTCCAGTGCGGAGTCTGGAGACCCCCAAGGGGAAGCGAAGACCCTATAGAGCTTTACTGCAAGCTGTCGCTGGGACACGGTCGCTAGTGTGCAGGATAGGTAGGAGCCGTTACACAGGTACCCGCGCTAGCGGGCCACCGAGGCACCACTGAAATACTACCCACTAGTGACTGTGACCCTTACTCCTGGCGGAGGACACCGGTAGCTGGGCAGTTTGACTGGGGCGGTACGGGCTTGAAAGAATATCGAGCCCGCCCAAAGATCACCTCATCCGGGTCGGAGACCCGGAATAGAGCGTAAGAGCAAACGGTGGTCTGACAGTGTTCTCTCCAACACGAGAACGCTGACGCGAAAGCGTGGTCTAGCGAACGGATGAGCCTGCTTGATGCGGGCCATTTACGACAGAAAAGCTACCTTAGGGATAACAGAGTCGTCACTCGCAAGAGCACATATCGACCGAGTGGCTTGCTACCTCGATGTCGGTTCCCTCCATCCTGCCCGTGCAGCAGCGGGCAAGGGTGAGGTTGTTCGCCTATTAAAGGAGGTCGTGAGCTGGGTTTAGACCGTCGTGAGACAGGTCGGCTGCTATCTATTGGGGGTGTGATGGTACCTGACGGGAACGGTCGTATAGTACGAGAGGAACTACGACTGGTTGCCACTGGTGTACCGGTTGTCCGAGAGGGCACGTGCCGGGCAGCCACGCAACACGGGGTAAGAGCTGAACGCATCTAAGCTCGAAACCCACCTGGAAAAGAGGTACCGCCGAGGTCACTCGTAGAAGACGAGTTCGATAGACTCGGGGTGTACGCGCCGAGGCAACGAGGCGTTTAGCCCGCGAGCACTAACAGACCGAGCCACACAGTCATAACGCATTGAATCCGTCCTGCTGGACGGGTCCAGGCGCTATCTGGATCGCACGTATCATAGCCATACGCTGGCCTCACCGATCGCCGGCTGCACGCGGTTCGATTCCGCGGATCGGCATTGAGGCGGCCATAGCGGCGGGGCAAACTCCCGTACCCATCCCGAACACGGCAGATAAGCCCGCCAGCGTTCCAGCGAGTACTGGAGTGCGCGAGCCTCTGGGAAAACTGCCTCGCAAGAGGGGCCAAGTACGAGCCCAGGAACGCAATCGGTAGTACACGCTGGGTCCGTCCCGGTGGAACCCGAGACCGTTCCGTTACAACGGCTCGCAACTAGTGGTTCGCCGCCTTTCCATTCATACCTGAGGCACCGTTTCGGTGCCTCGATTCATCACTCTCATAGAGTGGCAACGCTCGGTAGCAATCGCTACCGTTATCCCTTCGAGTTCAGTAGTAGCAACTGCGCCAAGGTGGCAGAGTCCGGCCTAACGCAGCGGCCTGCAGAGCCGCCCATCGCCGGTTCAAATCCGGCCCTTGGCTTCTCATCCCGTCCGTTCGTGACGTCGAGCAACGGATGGGTCCGCTCTCGACTGCGCCAGCTTTGTAGCAGCTACCACCTTCCTCGTCGTCGTTCTACTTCGGTATCGGCAAACACGAAACTTCTACGTCGGCCCTTTCGGCTCATAACTCGTCTCCCAGATCGAGCGATAGCTACACCAGTCGTCGATGATCGATCGGCTCCTCTTCTTGTCCTTTGTGGTAGGTTTTCTCTGCTTTGATGGAATATGTGCTCAGAATTCAGGGACAGTTGGCTTCTCCGCTCTGATCTCACTCTCTTTGAAACCGTGTGTGGTGCTGTTGGGTATCCTTGTCCGCTGTTGATGTCGTATATCTGCGCGTATTTTTCTGATGCGAGCCACGATTTCTGTACGTTCTGGGATGGCATGGTCTCCACCTGCTCTCGACCAGAGGCGGTGGTCCGTAACGATGTATATCCATCTCTGCTCGCGCTCGGTCTCCACTCGTTCACCCGGTTTCGGGTCGTACAATCAGATACGAGCGTAGCTTTATCACGCGCGCCGTACTGGCTGGCGTATGCTCGAACCCGCAGACGGTGCAGCGTCGGGAGATCCCGACACGATCGAGTTCGATCACATGCCTGAGACCGACCAGGCGTTCGAGAACGCCCTCGCGAAGGCACGTGACGGCGAGCGCCTCTCCGTCGAGGACGGTGTGGCGCTCATCACGACGGGCTCCAATGTCGCGGGCATCGACCACGGCCGGAAGGAGCGAGTGCTGGAGGCTGCCGATCGCCGTCGTGCCGAGGTCGTCGGCGAGGAGGTCACGTTCGTGGCGAACCTGAACAACAACGTCACCACCGCGTGTAACACCGGTTGTCTGTTCTGTAACTTCAAGGACACCGCCGCGAACTTCGAATCCGACTCGGCGGTCGATCACGCCGGCTTCACGAAGACTCTCGACGAGTCGCGCGAGACCGTCCGTGACGCGGTCGAACGGGGCGTCTCCGAGGTGACGTCTGTCTCGGGGCTCCATCCGGGGCTCGCGCTCGACGACGAGCATCACGAGATCCTCGGGTCGTTCGACAGCCCGGCGAGCGACGTGAACTACAAACCACCCGAGCAGTACGAAACCCCGCCCGGAACCTACGTCGAGCAGATGCGGGCGATGTCGGTCGGAGACGTCCACCTCCACTCGATGACGCCCGAAGAGGCGTACCACGCGATTCGCGGCACGGATCGGCGCTACGAGGAAGTGTATCGTCGTCTCGCAGACGCCGGCCTCGACTCCGCACCCGGAACGGCCGCCGAGATCCTCGTCGACGAGGTGCGCGACGTCATCTGCCCCGGCAAGATCGACTCCGGAGAGTGGGTCGCAGCGATGGAGGGAGCGATCGCGGCGGGATTGCCCGTCACGGCGACCATGATGTACGGTCACGTCGAGAACGAGCGCCACCGCGTCATGCATCTCGATCGGATTCGTCGGCTCCAGGACCGCACCGGCGCGATCACCGAGTTCGTTCCCCTCTCGTTCATCCACCAGCAGACGCCGCTGTACGAGCGCGGGATCGTCTCGGGCGGCGCGAGCGACGCCGAGGACGAACTCCTGATCGCCGTTTCTCGACTGTTTCTCGACAACGTCGATCATATCCAATCGAGCTGGGTGAAGTTCGGCGACGAGAAGGGACTGAAACTCCTGAACTGCGGTGCGGACGACTTCATGGGAACGATCCTCTCCGAGGAGATCACGAAGCGCGCCGGCGGGAGCTACGGCGAGTTCCGATCGCTCGCCGATTACGTCGACATGATCTCTGCCATCGGCCGGACTCCGGTCGAGCGCTCGATGGACTACGAGGACCGCCGCCGGATCGATCTCGACGCCGATCCGATCGGCCCGGTTCTGGGACCACGTGCCGACGGAACGCCGCTGCTTTCCTGACCACCGTTCGCTCCCTCGCATCCACGACGTCGGGGCGCTTCGCCGTGCTCGCTGCGCCACCACGATTCATGTGCGTCCGGAGCCATTCCTTCCGTGGTGCATTCGGATGAGCGACGACACGAACCAACCGGACGATTCCCCGAACGGCACACACAGCTCGCCCACCGACCTGCCGATCGTGACGACGGACGACCTCGCGGGTGCGTCGATACCCTCCGAACGGGTCGGCTGTATCGTGCTCGCCGCGGGCACGAGCAGCCGGTTTGGAGACGAGAACAAGCTCCTCGTCGAGATCGAGGGCGAGGCTCTGGTACGGCGCGCGGCGACGACGGCACTCGCGAGCCCTGTCGACGAGGTCGTGGTCGTGGTGGGACACGAAGCGCTCGCGGTCCGCGAGGCACTCTCGGGGCTCGACGTCGGCTTCGTGACGAACGCCGACTACGGGCGAGGGCAAAGCACGTCGGTCCACGCAGGCGTGGCGACCGCGCGCGAGCGGGATTGGGATGCGGTGATCTTCGCGCTCGGTGACATGCCCCACGTCGATCCCGACTCGATCGAGCGACTGTTGAAAGCGTACGCGGCCGACCACGGGACGATCCTCGCGGCGGCGTACGACCGAAAGCGCGGCAACCCCGCCCTGTTCGACGCGGCTCACTTCACCGCGCTCGCGGCGATCGAGGGCGACACCGGCGGTCGGGAGTTGCTCGTTGGCGACGACACGGCTCTCGTCGAAACCGACGATCCGGGAGTCGTGCGCGACGTCGACCGTCGGAAAGACGTCCACTGACTCGACTGACTGCCGGATCCTTCGCTGTACACACAGCGTGGGTCGTCCCTTCCCGATTCGTCCGGTGTCGCCGTGATCGCTCCGATCGTTCCGATTCCTCTGTGCTGAACTATACGATCTAGGGGTGTGAAATCGGCCGGTCGCCGATGTCGCTTCACTCCACGACCAGCGCCATGTGAACGATTCGGTAGCCATATATGTATATCTCGCATAACGAGGGGCGAATGAGTGCAGAATCACGCTGCAAAGTCGAGCGCAACGCCGAGCGCTACGACCTCACCGCCCCGTCGACTCACGACTCCGTCGACGACTATCTGCTCTCTCGCTGGTTGGGGCACGACGATCGAGCCGCGGAGGGGTATCGATCGCTGACGGAGTGGTTCAACAAGCGACTGCTCCGGGCCAGCTACGACGCCAACGGTCGGGAGACGCTCGCGACCCAGCTCGACGCCGACCACGCGATCCTGACCGGCGACGACGACCTCGAACGCGCAGAGCTCATCGACGTCCTCGCCGCGGCAGGCATCGACGGCGAGACGCTCCGCGACGACATGATCTCGTGGGGAACGATGCGCAACCACCTCAACGACTGTCTCGGGAGGGAGAAGGGGACTCCCGAAGCCCGGACCGACTGGGAGCGCGAGAGCGTGCGGATCGCCCGCGACCGGACGGCCGACCGGGTCCGCGAGGCGCTCGGCGCGCTCGCGTCGAAGGACGACCTCGTTGGCGGCGAGGCCGCCACGGTCGAGGTCCAAGTCCAGCTAACCTGCGGGGAGTGCCCGCGCCGGGTGCCGCTCGACACGGCGCTCGATCGGGGGTACGTCTGCGCCGAGCACCACGATCGCGTGCCGAGCGAGGGCACACCATGACCTGGCACCTCGACATCGAGAACATCGCGGGGATCCGTCACGGGGCGGCGACGCTCGAACCCGGCCTCGACGCGATCCGCGGCACGAACTGGGAGGGCAAATCGAGCTTCATCCAGGCGCTCGAAACCGCAATCGGGGTGGCGTCGCCGCTGACTGAGGGAGCGGACCGCGGCCACGTGGAACTCGACGCCGATGACGCGTCGATCACGGTCGAACTCGTCCGCGACGGACGGACCGTCCGACGGGAAGGATCTCCCTACCTCATCGACGAGTACGACCGCAAGCGGGCGCGGCTGTTCGCCTGCCTCGACGAGCGCAACCCGGTCCGCCAGGCGGTCGACGCCGGCGAGAACCTCGAAGAAGTTCTGCTGCAACCGCTCGACATCCAGAACATCGACGAGGAGATCGGGAGTCTGAAACACGAACGCGAGCAGGTCGAGGGCGAGCTCGCGCAGGCGAACGAAGCCGCGGACCGAACCCCAACCGTTCGCGACGAGATCGAACGGCTCGAAACCGAGATCGAGAATGCGAAGGGACGGATGAGCGAACTCTCGACCGAGGACGACGGCTCGGACGAGCGCGACCGACTGAGCGAGCTCCGGGCCGAACGCGACCAGGTCGACTCGCGGATCGATCGCTTCGAGAACACCGTCGAACGCACCGAAGCGACGCTCGCGGACAAACGGGAGGCGCTCGAAGCGCTCACGGTTCCGGAGGAGTCGTCGGTCGAGGCGGACCTCGCCGACGCCCGTGAGGAACTCCAGAGCGTGAAAAACGACGTCGATCTCCTCCAATCGCTCTACTCGGCCAACCAGCGCGTGCTCGAAGAGGACCGCCTCGGCCTCGTCACCGACGTCGACCACCAGCTCACCGACGACGCGGTCGCGTGCTGGGTTTGTGACAGCGAGTCGTCGCGCAGCGGGATGGAGGCCCGAGTCGACGCGCTCGGCGAGCGCGTCACCGACCTCCGCTCGGCAGTCGAGACCCACCGGGACACCGTCGATCGACTCGAAGCGCGTGCCGAGGAGTTCACCCAGACCGAGCGACGCGAGCGCGACCTGGAGGAGGCGATCGCGGACCACGAATCGACCGTCGCCGACCGCCGCGAGCGCCTCGCGGAGCTGCGGACCAGGCGCGACGAGCTCGACGACGGAATCGAGGAGCTCTCGGCCGAAGTTTCGGCGACCACCGACGAGCTCACCGACCTCGAAAGCGAGGTCAAGTACCGCGAGATGGAGCTCGAGGAGTACCGCGACGAGCTGGCAACGCTCGAAACCCGCGTCGAGCGCGCCGATGACCTCGAAGCCGAACGCGAGCGCCTTTCGACCGAGATCGCGGACCTCCGCAACCGGAAGGCTGCGGTGAAACGCCGCACACGAGAAGCGTTCGACGACGCGATCGGCGAGATCGTCCCTCGGTTCGAGACCGGGTTCGAGACCGCCCACCTCACGCCGAACTTCGACCTCGTGGTCGCGCGGAACGGCCGGGAAGCACAGTTGAGCGCGCTGAGCGAGGGCGAGCGCGAACTCCTCGGGCTCGTCGCCGCGCTCGCGGGCCACGCCGCCTTCGAGGTCGGCGACACCGTTCCCTGCCTGCTCGTCGACGGCCTGAGCAGCCTCGCGGACGAGAACCTCCACACTCTCGTCGAGTACCTCCGCGATCGAGCGACGTACATCGTTTTCACCGTCCACCCGGAGTACACGGCGTTCGAGGGCAACGAGATCGCACTCGACGACTGGACGGTCGTCTCCGACGAGCGGTCGGTCACGGCACCGCAGTAGCGATCCGCAGTGATCGTGCAGTTCGGTGTCCCGTTTCGTTCGTCGACGAACCCTTATTCCACCGGCACCTCGACGAGCGCGATGTCGTCGTCGGGGACGACGCGATCGAGCACGTCGTCGAGTTCGTCCCAGCTCTCGGGGCGGTAGCCCTCGATCCCGAAGCTCTCGGCGAAGGTGACGAAATCGGGGTTAGTGAGCTGCGTCCCGGTGCTTTCGCCGCGATGCTCGGCCTGTTTCTCCGAGATCAGGCCGTAGTCGTTGTCATTGAACAGGAGGATGGTAAACGAGCAGCCGAGGCGGGTCGCGGTCTCGATCTCGGCGGCGTTCATCAGGAAGCCGCCGTCGCCGGTGGCGGCAACCACGTTGCCGTCGATCGCGAGGTCGGCGGCGACCGCGCCGGGGACCGCGATCCCCATGGTCGCCAACCCGTTGGAGATGATGCAGGTGTTCGGTTCGTAGGTCGGGTAGTCCTGGGCGATCGCCATCTTGTGGCTGCCCGTATCAGAAATGAGGACGTCATCGTCGGCCATCGCGTCCCGGAGCAGCGGGAGCGAGCGCCGCACTGAGAAGGCGTCGTCACCGTCGGGCCGGCCGAACTTCGCTGTGACGACGTCCTCGCGGATGGAGGCGTACCAGTCGGGATCGGTGCCGATGTCGTCGCCGTACTCTTGGATCGCGCGCAGCCCCGCGGAGACGTCGCAGACGATCTCGACGTTCGGGTTGTAGTGGGCGTACACCTCGGCGGGCTCGAAGTCGAGGTGGACGATCCGCTTGTCGGCTGCGGGGTTCCAGTCTTCCGGGTCGTGTTCGGCGATGTCGTAGCCCACCGTGAGCACCGCGTCAGCCTTCCTGATGGCGTCGGCGATCCGGGTGCCGCCGCCCGCTTCGGCTTCGTACTGGAGCGCGAACAGCGAGTGGTCGTCGGCGTCCGAAACCGCACCTTTCCCCATGTAGGTGGCGACCACCGGAACGTCGGTCGCGTCGACGAACGACCGGAGGCGCTCCGATGCGCGAGTGCGGATCGCCCCGTTGCCCGCGAGCACGATCGGCCGGTCGGCGTCGGCCAGCAACGAGACCGCGCGCTCGACCGCCGTCTCGTCGGGGCTCGGCCGCCGGATCCGACTTCGCGTCGGGAGTGGGGAGGCCTCGGTCTCCGTGCCGGCCACGTCTTCGGGGAACTCGAGATGGGTCGCACCGGGTTTTTCGTGTTCGGCGAGTTTGAACGCCTTTCGCACCGATTCGTGGACGATTTCGGGGTCGGAGATCTGGGTGTTCCACTTCGTTATCGGTTCGAACATATCAACGATGTCGAGCTTCTGATGGCTCTCCTTGTGGAGGCGTTCGAGCCCACCCTGGCCGGTGATCGACACCACGGGACTCTTGTCGAGCTGGGCGTCGGCGACGCCGGTCACGAGGTTGGTCGCGCCCGGCCCGAGCGTCCCGAGACAGACGCCCGCATCGCCGGTGAGTCGGCCGTGGACGTCGGCCATGAACGCCGCGCCCTGCTCGTGGCGAACGGGGACGAACTCGATCGACGAGTCCCGGAGTGAGAAGAGGAGCTCCTCAAGCTCCTCTCCGGGGAGACCGAAGACGTGATCGGTCCCTTCGACTTCGAGGCATTCGACGAGGAGATCGGCTGCGGTTTGCATGCGCCAGGCTACACCCAGCGGGTACATTAGCCCGTCGCCATCGTGGCAAAGAGTGTCACTGACGCTTTCGCCGTTCGGTAGTCGACGTCGCGCCCGGTCCGTGCCGGCCACGAAACTCACCGGGACGAGTATCCACCGTCCTATCCAAACGACTAAAAGTGCTGCTGTGATGTGTCACGACGACATGGCAGACGATACTGGATCGATGTCGGGGGGCAGCGACGAGGGTGGCGGGACGAAGGGTTCGGTGTTCGCGCGGTACTTCGGGTTCGAAGAACACGGCACCGATCTCAGGACCGAGATCGTCGCCGGGATCACGACCTTTCTCGCGATGTCGTACATCATCGTCGTGAACCCCGCGATACTGGCTGGGATACCGGGCAGCGATGGCAAGCCCGGTATCGTGATCGAGGGGTACTCGGTGGTGGAGGTCCAGCAGATGCTGACGGTCGTGACGATCATCTCGGCCGTCGTGGGACTTCTCGTGATGGCGTTCTACGCGAACCAGCCGTTCGGTCTGGCTCCCGGTCTGGGACTCAACGCCTTCTTCGCGTTCACCGTCGTGGGGGCCATCGGCATTCCGTGGGAAACGGCCCTGGCGGCGATATTCACTGAAGGGATCATCTTCATCGTGTTGACGGCCGTCGGAGCACGGACGTACGTCATCAGGCTGTTTCCGGAGCCGGTCAAACTCGCGATCGGTACTGGAATCGGCCTGTTTCTCGCGATCATCGGTCTCCAGGCGATGCAGGTGGTCGTCGACGATCCGACGACGCTCCTCACACTCGGTAACGTTGCCTCCGATCCCGTCGCGATCCTTGCGGTGCTTGGACTGTTCGTCACGCTTGCGCTGTACGCTCGGGGCGTCAAGGGTTCGATCATCGTCGGTGTCGTTCTCACGGCTGTACTGGGATATCTCGCCACCACCGTCGGTCTCACCGATCCTGGCGTGTTGTTCCCGGAGACGTTGCCCAGCGCACAGTACGACATCACACCGCTGTTCGGTGCGTTCCTCGAGGGGTTCACCGACATCGACGGGTTCGTCTTCGGGCTCGTCGTGTTCACGTTCTTCTTCGTGGATTTCTTCGATACGGCTGGCACGCTCGTCGGCGTCGGCCAGGCCGGTGACTTTCTCGATGAGGACAACAACTTCCCGGACATCGACAAACCGCTGATGGCCGACGCGGTCGCCACCACGGCCGGTGCGGCCCTCGGTACGTCGACGGTGACCACGTTCGTCGAATCGGCAACCGGCGTCGAAGAGGGTGGCCGTACGGGCATGACCGCGTTGGTTATCGCCGTGTTGTTCCTCCTCGCGCTGGTGGTCGTTCCGTTCGCAGCGGCGATTCCACAGTACGCCTCGAACATCGCGCTGGTCGTGGTCGCGCTGTTGATGCTCACGAACGTCGCCGACATCGACTGGAACGACCTGACGCACGCGATCCCGGCGGGGCTCACCATCCTCGTGATGCCGCTGACGTACTCGATCGCGTACGGCATCGCCGCCGGCCTCATCACCTACCCCATCATGAAGACCGCGGTCGGTGAGTTCGACGACGTCAAAGCGGGCCAGTGGGTGATCGCCGCTGCGTTCGTGGTCTACTTCTACGTCCGCACGAGCGGCGTGCTTACCGGGGCAGTGTAACGCATTTCGGACGAGGCGCTGTGTCTCGGCGGTGGGGTGCTTGAAGCACTCCCTCGGTTGGTGTGAACCGGCGCGGCTCCGTGCACACTGCCGGAGACGGTACGTTTTTGCCACCGTCAGGCGAGAGGCGAGTATGCGAGTCGCACTACTCGGCGGTACCGGCGACATCGGCGAAGGCCTGGCGCTTCGATGGGCACGCGACACCGACCACGAGATCGTGATCGGTTCGCGGAACGCCGAGAAGGGCGAGTCCCGCGCGGCGGACTACCGGAATCGCCTGGCCGATCGCGGCATCGACACCGATATTTCGGGCACCGACAACGCGAGCGCCGCCGCGGGGAGCCGGATCGTCGTGGCGGGCGTCCCGCCAGCCTACGCCGCCGACACGATCGAGGCGGTGCGCGACGACCTCACCGAGGAGGCGATCGTCGTCAGCCCCGCGGTGGCGATGGCGCGCAACGGCACCGGTTTTCACTACGACACACCGGAAGCAGGTAGCGTCGCGGAGGCGGTTGCGGCCGTCACGCCCGACGAGGTGCCGATCGTGAGCGCGTTCCAGAACCTCGCGGCCGGCGCGCTCACCGATCTCGATCGAGAACTCGCCCTCGACGTCGTGGTCTCCGGCGACGACGCCGACGCGAAGGGCGTCGTCGTGGAGCTCGCGGAGGAGATCGACGGGCTGCGTGCGCTCGACGCCGGGCCGCTCGCGAACAGCGCCGAGATCGAGAGCATCACGCCGTTGCTCATCAACCTCGCGATGAACAACGACGGGATGCACGACCTCGGCGTCCGGTTCCAGTAACCGCTACCGGGACTCGACGATTCTCGACCAACCACGGAGCGCGTCGCCTCCCGCCGCACCGATTCGATCGTCGCGCCGTCGAGCGAGACGTCCTCACCCCGGTCGGTCATGGAACCGGCTCGTCGGCGACCGCGTCGAGATCGAGGTCCACAGCACGAGCCTCCTCGCGGATCGCGTGGGCGTCGGCGACCGTGAGTTCGCCGTCCTCGTAGAGCACTTCGCCGTCGACCATCGTGAACGCGACGTCGTCGCCGTGGGCCGCAAAGACCAGATGCGAAAGCACGTCGTGGAGTGGCGTCGCGCGCGTGAGGTCGGTCGTGAGCCCGATGATGTCGGCCTTCCACCCCTCCACGAGCTTGCCGATCCCCTCGAACCCGGCGGCGTCCGCACCGTTTACCGTCGCCATCTCGAACACCGTCTCGGCGGGCGTGCTCGTGGGATCGAGCGCGTCGACCTTCTGGAGCAGGCTCGCCTGGCGCATCTCGGTGAACGGGTCGAGGGTGTTGTTGCAGGGCGGGCCGTCGTTGCCGAGCGCGACGTTGATCCCGCGATCGAGATAGTCCGGGATCGGCGCGATCCCCGAGGCGAGCTTCATGTTCGACGAGGGGCAGTAGGTGACGTGGGTGCCGGTCTCGGCGAGCACCTCGCGCTCGGTCTCGTCGGTGTGGACACAGTGGGCGAGCACGACGTCCTCGCCGGTGATCCCCACCTCGTCGAGCCAGTGGATGTTGCGGTGGCCGGTCTCGCGCTCGACCGTCGCGATCTCGTCTTGGTTCTCGCTCGCGTGGGTGTGGATGCGGACGCCGTCGTACCGGTCGGTGAGTTCGCGCACACCGCGGAGACACTCCTCGGTGCAGCTCACCGCGAACCGTGGCGTCACCGCGTATCGGATGCGGTCGTCGAACGCGCCGTGGTACTCCCGGATGAGTCGTTCGCTCTCGTCGAGGCCCGCGTCGGTTTCTTCGAGGAGGCCATCGGGCGATTCCTTGTCCATCAGGACCTTCCCCAGCCGTCCACGGATTCCCAGCTCGCCGGCGGCCTCGAACGCCCGATCGGCGTGTGAGACGGAGAGGTGATCCACACACGTGGTCGTCCCGCTCTCGATCAGTTCGAGATACCCGAGTTTGGCGGCGGCTTCCATCTGATCGGCGTCGAGAGTCGCCTCCATCGGGAGAACGTAGTCGAACAGCCAGTCCAGCAGCGCGGTGTCGTCCGCGATCCCTCGTCCGAGGCTCTGGATCGAGTGAATGTGACCGCCGACGAGGCCCGGCGCGAGCACGTCGTACGCCGTGGTCGCGTGGTCGGGGTAGCGATCTTCCAGCTCCGCTGCGTCGCCGACGGCTTCGATCCGGTCGTCCTCGACCACGACCGCACCGTCGTGGATGACCGTCTGCGCGTCGACAACGACGGTGCCAGCCAGTAGCATAACCGAGTACCGGTCGCCGGTCGACGAACAAAAAGGTTGCTAGCTGTCGGTCGACGGCATGTGCGACGTACTCTGTCGGCTTTCCTCACGGGAACACGTCAGGCGTTCTCGCTGTCGGGCGTCGCCGTGACGTCGCCGAACACGTACTGCACGACGAACCCGGCGAGGAGCGTCGCGACGGTGAGACCGGCAGCCACCGGGTAATCGATCGAGAGCCCGGCTGCCAGAAGCGTGAGGAAGCCGAACGCGACCCCAGCGGTGAGGAGGCCGCCCGGCGCGTGGAAGGTCGGCGTTACGTCCGTCCGGTAGACCCGGAGACCGACGAACGACGCGATGTTGATGGCATAGGGGAGGACGGTGCCGACGAGTGCGGCGAGCACGATCCCGCCGACGACCTGCTTGCCGACGACGACGGCCGCAGCGGCAATGGCGACGACACACAGCGCGACGTAGGGGGCGTTCGTGCGGTCGCTCGTCGCGGCGAACGCAGTCGGGAACGTGTCGCGTTCGGCGAGTGCGCGGAGGACGCGCGCGGAGCTGGTCATGCCGACGAGCATCGTGGTGAAGATGGCGACGAGCGCCGCGACGGGCAGTGCGTAGTTCGCGAGCAGCGGGAGCCCCGCGTCGACGACGACCGCCGAGAGCGGCGCGACCATCACGAGATTGTCGCCCGCGAACGCGCTCGGAGGAGTCGTGAGATGGAGTGCGACCACGACCGCCGTGTAGCACAGCGTGGTGATGAGAAGGCTCCCGACGATCGCGCGCGGGATCGTCCACGCCGGCCGTTTCACCTCGCCCGCGGCCGCGGGAACGACCGTCCACGCGCCGTAGCCGGTGATCGCGACGCCGACGGCGGTGAGGAACTGGGTGCTACTTCCGGTAACGAACGGCGTCGTGTTCGCGGGCTCGCCGTTCGCAAATCCGAGAGCTGCGACCGCCGCGAGCACCGCGAGGACGAACGCGGTGAGGACGAGGTTCGTGTGTTTGGTCACGTCGATCCCGGCGAGCGTGACGCCGAGGCTCGCACCGATCGCGAGCAGCCCGAACAGCACGGTGTGGGACCGAACTCCCGCGAGCGACGGGATCGCGCCGAGGTAGTTCGCGACGTACCACGCCGAAACCGCGACGCCGAACACCCAGCCGAGCGCGTACGACGTTCCTTCGAGGTAGGAGAAGAACTGTCTGACGAGCCCGTTCGAGCCGAGGGTTTCGGCCGGGAAGACCGCCGGGCCGCCGGAGTGGGGGAACGCGGTCGCGAGCTCGGTGTAACAGAGCGCGATACTCACCATCCCGACGCCCGCGACGAGCCATGCGAGGATCGCCGCCGGACCGATCCACTGACCGGTGAACGCGGGGTAGAAGAACACCGACGAGCCGATCATTCCGCCGACGCTCAACAACAGCAGGTCACGGAGGCCGACCGTCCGCGGGAGATCGTCCGGGGTTTCGCGAGCGTCCGCCATTGCGTTCGCTCTGGAGCAGAGCCAATTAGGACTACCGGATGGTTGCCGTGACGACGCGGTGGAACCACCTGCTGTCGCCACAAGCTCTGGACTGAGTGACGCCTCGCTTGACGCTTTCTGGAAGCTACCGTTGTTGAACCCGATCAGGATCGACGAAACTGCCGGATCGACCGTCCGAGAGGGGTTTTTTCCAGTGGATTACCGGGACGCGATGGCTTCGATCTCGACGCCGACGCCCTTCGGGAGGTTCCCCACCTCGAAGGCGCTTCTGGCGGGCGGCTCGTCGTCGAAGAAGCCGGCGTAGGTCTCGTTCATCTCGTCGAAGTCGTCGATGTCGGCGAGGAGAATCGTCGTCTTGAGCACGTCGCCCATATCGAGCTCCTCCTCGGCGAGGATGGCTTCGACGTTCGAGAGTGACTGTTCGGTCTGGGTCGCGATCGACTCGTCGGCGAGCGAATCGCCGTCGGGCGTGAACGGGATCTGACCCGCGGTGAAGACGAGATCGTCGTTCGTGGTCGCCTGGCTGTACGCGCCGACCGCCGCCGGTGCGTCGCCCGTACTGATGATGCGCTTCACGCGCTCACCTCACGCTGGCCCGGCTTAATCTTTCTGGAGTGTGGGTAAGCAGCCGAACGCCGGCCGCTGTCACCGGTCTCACTCACCACGGCGTGATCTCACGCCCGTTCAACTCGCCCTCGTCGAAAGGCGTGTGGCGAGTCGTTGAATCGATGGACTGTGACGCCGGTCTCTGGTGATGACGCAACTCACTGTCACCGATCGAACGAAGGACATTTTCCGATTTTTACACACTTAGGGTGTGTATTATCTCGCCCGATCGTCACTCTGGCGAACGAGTTCTTTCACTTTCGTGTTCCGACGACCGGTTCGTGACGGTGCGAACCCGCTTCCGTCAGTCGACGACCGCACAGTCACCCACCGGCCACAGCACGCACCATCAATCCAATCAAAACAATCAACTCACTACCGACTGAAACAGCCGACAGCGATACGATGAACCCAGCTCCCTTACGAGACTCTCAGTGGAGGGTCGAAACGGTCGGATGTGATGTCGACTGGACAGCTGTGATCGTCAATCAAGGCTACTATTCAACTATTTCAGCGAACTGTACTTATACTCATCATTCCAACGCCCATCTTCACTATTCGTTTGTAACTATCACTCAACACTCGCTTCGTACCACTGCATTGTCGACCGTGACTGCGATACGGCACTATTGACCGATCTCTAGCGGATTCATCGAACAGGTCAAATTTTCCACCGCTTCGTGGATTCGTACGTGTTGTTATTTTTAATCTATTACCGGCCGCGACGAGTAGACCAATTTCGCTAGTAGCAGTCCCGCGATCCGCGTGGACCGCTGAATCGTCGACGACGTTCGGGATGGTTCGCTCCCGGGTCGCTTCGGCGAAGAGCAACGATTAAACGGCGGGCAATCCTCGCGCCGAGTATGCAACGACGGGCTGCGGCGGTCTACATCGTTTTCTTCGTGGTGGTCGCGATTGGGGCGTACTCGTTGATCACGGTGGCCGAGGAGCCGACCGTCTCGGTCGAAGGGCAGAGCTACGCTCAGGGGGACACCCTCCAGGCTGGAGGACAGGCGTGGATGGTCAACGTCAGCGACGGCTCCGGCGAGGTGTCGCGGGTCAACGAATCGGTCCAGTTCAGCACCTCGTTCGCGAACAACTCCACCCTCCTCTATCAGAACGAGACCTATCGGACAGCGCCCAACGGCTCCGGCGGTGGGGGCGCAGCCGGGACCACGACGCCAGGCGCGCCCACCACTACCACTCCGTCTGGAGCGATGGCCAACGGCTCCGACGGCACACGCTTCCGGGTCGCGATCGCCAACGTTTCCGGGGGGAACGCCTCCAGCGGAAACGCCTCCGGTAACGCATCGACGGGCAACGCGTCCGCCGGCAATGCCTCCGGCGGCAACGCGTCCGCCGGGAACGCGTCCACTGCCAATCTCACCTCGTTCACGCTTCGTGAGACGTTCGACGTGAACCAGCAACTGCGGGACGATCCGGACGTCGCGGACACGGCGCTGACCGGGGTCAACGGCACCCAGTACGTCCGGTATCAGAACGGAACGACCCAGCCGCTCGGCGAGTATCTGCCGACGCCCGAAACCCGGAACGTCTCGGTCGGTGACGAGTTCCCCTACGCCAACAACTCCACGACCGTCTCGGGCGTCAACACGAGCGGCGTGTCGCTCGCGTGGACCGGTCCACAGACTGAATCGATGGAGCTCGCGGCGGGAGAAAACGTCACCGTCGGTAACACGACGTACGTCACCCAGTTCGGTGCGGACAACAGCACCGTCACGCTCTCACAGGACGTCGCCGGCTACCAGGAAGAGCTGGCCGATGTCCAGGACTTCGAAGACCGCATTCTCGGTCTCTGGGGGATCATCATCATCAGTATCTTCGCTGCCATCCTCATCGCGGCGCTCGCGTACATGCCCGTGAGAGGCTGAATCCCAAATCATTCTTTCGGGCTGAACGTCGCCCTCTCGCAGCTCTCTTCGGTCTTCATTTCGTTCGGAGAACCGTCAGAAACGGGCCGGGAGGGATTCGAATCACGCTCGTTCCGTTCGTGGTTCGAGAGAGCGAAGCTCTCTCGTCATCACGAAAGGCGCTTCGCGCCTTTCGAACGACTTCGCTCACTTCACTCCCTGCTTCGAATCCTCCTTGCCGCTTCGCTGCTCGCGTCCGTTTTCGGTGACTTCGCTCCGCTCGTCACGGCGTTTCACTCGCTCCGCTCGTGAAACCGTCGCAGAAGCGGGCTGGGAGGGATTCGAACCCCCGACCGTCCGGTTAAAAGCCGGACGCTCTGCCTAACTGAGCTACCAGCCCACACCCGCGCTGGGGCCGTCGTGCCTAAATCAGTACCGTTCCGGCGGCGAGTCCTCGGTCGGTTCCCACACATCGAGCGCCTCGGCGACGAGGGCCGACGGATCGACCCCCCGGAGGGCGGCCTGGCGTCTGAGCTCGCGGTACGTCTCCGATGGAAGGTCGAGCGTCACCTCCCCGGGCGGGACACCGTGAGTGGCGAGCGCGCGCTCCGGCGGGACGTCCGAGTTGATGTCGCTCGCGATCGATCGGACGTCCCGCACGGTGAGATCGGCGTCGAGGGTCGCCCACGCGAGCAGGAAGCGCGCCTCGCCCGCGACCCGGGCGATGTGTTTCGCCGCGGTCGGGGCGATCTCGCCGGTGGCGACGTACTGACGGATCGATCGCGGGAGATCGTGAACCCGTGCCCACTTCCGGATGAACGACACCGTGGCGTCGCCGTCGACGCGCTCGGCCGCGGCCTTGTACGAGCCCTCGCCGCGGACCAAAGCCGCACACGCCGCCGCCCCGCGGAGCATGTAGACACTGTCGGCGTCGCCCACGGAATCGTCGGCGAACGACCGCACGATCTCGGCGGCGCGCGCCACGCTCTCGGGATCGTCGGGATCGAACTGGACGGCCTCGCGCGCGCGTTCACCGGCAAAGGTGGGATCACCCCGGATCACCGGCTCGCCGACGGGCGAGTCGCGGTCGGTCCTCGTCCCGTCGGGCGCGCCGTCAGGGGTCATACCGCCTCGTGGAGACGACGAATGAAAAGTACCCCGCCACCGTGTGTCAGCCGCGCACCGTCAGTCGGCGTTCGCCTCGCGCTCTTCGGAGAGATGCTCCCAGATCTCGGTGCAGCCACAGCCGTCGTCGACGTCGTCGAGATGATCCGTGTTCGGTTCCCGCTGCTCTTCGGCCGGCTCCGGGTCGCTCATCGATCCGCTCCCGATTCGTCGTACAGCTCCGGTGCGACGTCCGCCGACACGTGTTGGCGTTCGCCGTCGTTCTCTCTCATCACTCCGCGGTACGCCAGTGGCCCGGATAAGGCCGCGCCCACCTGTAAACCCTACCCAGGCTCTCGCTTACCGGCAACAGTTGTCGTGATATCCGACAGTCGAATCACGGACAATGCCGACGCCCTCGGGTGATTTCGGTGTTGCCGTGCGTCATCGAACCTGTGGACGTTCGAGGGCGATCGTGGGTCGATGGGTTCAGGGGAGCGCGGCGTCGAGAACGGCTGTGCCAATCGACGTCCACCAGCTCGACGCCGGGGCGTGGATCAGCGTCAACGACACCCGCGAGGTCAGCGTCGGCGACCTCTGGTGGCTCGCGCGACACGACGTCTGTCCCTGCGAGATGGCGGATTTCCTCGCCGAAGGGTTCGTCGAGGTCGGCGTCGATCCCCCAACGATCGAGGCCCGCATCGCCGGCCAGTGCATCGCCTGCGGGGCGAGCGACGTCACCGACTGGCTCACGGTCGGTCGGGTGATCGACGGCGAGTTCTATTCCGTGGTTCCCGAGAGCGTCCACGTCCCTCGCCGGCGCACTCGCCTCGCTCGCTCCGAGTGACCCTCTCCAACGACCCGGAATACCGGCAACATTCTCTCCCTCCGGCGAGACGCGGGGAGGATTGACGCCACGGGCGAGGGTTTAGGCGTCGGACGCTTTGCGGTGATATGCCGAGTAAAGTCGAGGGCTGGAAAGACGAGGTCTACGGCGAGGAGGTCCGCGAGCATCTCTTCGAGTTCGCCGAGAAGGGGTGGGAGGCGATCCCCGAGGACGAACACGACGCGTGGTTCGAGCGGTTCAAATGGTGGGGGTTGTACCACCAGCGCAACGGCCAGGAGAGCTACTTCATGATGCGGATCGGGACGCCCAACGGCGTGCTCGAACCGGGCCAGCTCGAAGTAGTCGGCGAGATCGCCGACGAGTACGCCCGCGGTCCGGTCGACAACCCCGAGTTCGGCGGCGCGTACTGCGACTGGACCACCCGCCAGTCGATCCAACTCCACTGGATCCGGATCGAGGACGTCCCCGAAATCTTCGAGAAACTCGAAGAAAACGGCATGTCGACCATCCAGGCCTGCGGCGATTCCTGGAGAAATATCGTCGGCTGTCCGGTCGCGGGCAAGGACAAACACGAGCACGTCGATGCGTGGCCAGTAGCCGAAGAGCTCCACGAGGAGTTCAAGGGCAACGACGCCTACGAGAACATGCCCCGGAAGTGGAAGGTCTCGGTCACGGGCTGTGACGAGGGCTGCGGCCAGGGCGACATCAACGATCTAGCCTTTGAACCCGCCGAGAAGGAGATCGACGGCGAGGAAACGATGGGGTTCAACGTCCGCGTCGGCGGCGGCCTCTCGCGGAAAGAACCGCGCTTCGCGCGCGACATCGACGTGTTCTGCACCCCCGAGGATGCCTCGAAGGTCTCCGCGGGCATGTCTGCCCTCTTCCGCGATCACGGCGACCGCGACGACCGATTCAACGCCCGGATCAAGTTCCTCGTCGACGAGTGGGGTACCGAGAAGATCCGCGAAACCCTCCAAGAGGAGTACATCGACTACGAGCTCCCCACGGCCGGCGAGGACCTCCGCGAGGACTACACCTACAACGCGGGTCGCCAGGACGAACACGGCGACCACATCGGCGTCCACGAACAGCCCGACGGCAACTACTACGTCGGCCTCGATGTCCTCGTGGGGCGGATGGGAGCCGAGGACACCCTCGAACTCGCCGACCTCGCCGACGAGTACGGCTCCGGTGAGGTTCGACTCACGCAGCGCCAGAACGTCATCGTGACCGACGTTCCCGAGGACGATCTCGACGCGTTCCTCGACGAACCCCTCTTGGAAGACTACTCGCCCGACCCACACCCGTTCATGCGCGGCTCGATCGCCTGCACCGGGACGGAGTTCTGCTCGCTCTCGATCGTCGAGACCAAGAACCGCCAGGTCCGGTACGCCCGCTGGCTCAAAGAGAACGTCGCGCTCCCCGACGGGATCGAGGACTTCCACGTCCACCTTTCGGGCTGTACCGCCTCGTGCGCCCAGCCACAGATCGCCGACATCAGTCTTCGGGGAATGAAGACCAGAAAGGACGGCGAGCCCGTCGAGGCGTTCGACATCGGGCTCGGTGGCGGACTCGGCGAGGACCCCCACTTCGCGGACTGGATCGCGATGCGGGTCGCGGCCGACGAGGTGCCTGGCTACATCGCGAACGTCCTCGCGGCCTACGAGGACGAATCCGACGACTCCGAGAGCTTTCGTGAGTTCATCGCCGCGCGCGACGAGGACGAACTCGAAGCGCTCGCCGACCCCGAGGAGACCGACTACGAGGACCCGTTCATGCACAACACGAAGATGACGTGGTACCCCTACGCCGAGGAGGACGACATGGACGACCGACCGACGCCCGCCCGCGCCGACGGCACCCCGATCCCGGCTGACGACTGAGACGCCCGCTTCGACGCGTTCGTTTTTCGTCGCGATCCGTGTCGACGATACAGTTACGATACTGTCGCTCGTTGACCGTGCTATGGAATTGAACCACTACGCGGTCTTCAGCAGCGACGAGCGGCGGATCGCCACTGCGGAGTTCAGAGGTGGGCGTGTAACGGCGGTGCTCTCCGAATTCGAACTCGACCTCCGAGGAGCGGAGACGCCCGGATTTCCGGCGGTAATCGACATACGGGTACTCTTCGCCGAGGTGGACGTCACCGTTCCCGACGAGTGGAACGTCGACGTACGACTGTCGACGCCGCTGTGCGAGTTCCGAGACAGGCACGCGATCCACGCAGCCGAGGAAGGGCCGGCGAGCGAACCCGATCTCGTTCTGACCGGCTTCGGCGTGCTCTCCGAGATCACGCTCAGGGGGTGATCCGATCGGCGTAGCCGAACGCGGGGACGAACCTGCTGTGATTCCTGTTCCCGTCCCCGCTCGCCCACAGTCTCGTTAAGTATCCGGCTGTCGAAACCGGGGTATGAGCGATCGCATTCTGAAGGTCAACGCCTACACCACGCTCGATCTGCTCGACGGCCACGCGGAGGGTCACGATTTCGAGGAGGACGCACTCGCGGTGCTCAACGTCACCGCTGCCCGCAAAAACCCCGAGCACGTCCAGCTCCAGCTCGAAATCGACAACACAGACCTCGACCACCTTCCTGCTCACGCCGACGAGGTGCAGCTCTCACCCGACCAAGCCCGCGAGGTCGCGGCCGCGCTCGAAGACCACGCCGCGGACGTCGAGGCCGCCCAGAACTAAGTGGCGTTTGCGCGCTCGTCGTTCTCGATCTATCGATCAGCTTGCCGGTCGCCCTCGCTGCGCTCGCGCCAGTCGCGCTGTTGTCGGCGCTCGGTGACGTGCCGTCGGCCGTCGGCCAGCGCCTCGCGCACCTCCGACTCGAACTCGGCCGCGGGCGTGAGGAACTCGTCAGCGAACGACTCGACGACTTCGTAGGTCCACCGCCCGTCGATCGCACCTGCTGGAAGGAGATCGTCGCGGAGGACGTCCGCCCACGCGTCGTGGCCGGACCTGCGGAGTTTCTCGCGTGCGTCGTCCAGCCTGTCCATCCCGCGACCGACCTCGTGGTGGAACGCGACGAGATGGCCGTACCCCCGATGGAGATGTTCGATGCCGAGCTGGAGGTCGTGGAGCGCGGTCCGTTCGGTTTCGTCGAGGTCGGTGGGCTCGTCGTCCATACTGGAACATCACCGACCATGAACAAAACACCTCGGCGCAGGGACGCGTTCGTGGACGATACTGGATCGGGCGGGGCCGCCGCAACGCTAACTGCTTTCCGTATCCTCTACCCACGACCTGCATGGCATTCAACGGCGGCTGGACCGCGGAACGAATGGGGGACCTCGACGGAAAGACGGTGATCGTCACCGGCGCGAACAGCGGGCTCGGCTACGAGGCGGCGCGGGAGTTCGCGATCCACGGCGCGAACGTCGTCCTCGCGTGCCGCAGCGTCGAGCGCGGTGTCGAGGCGGGCGAGCGGATTCGGGAGGACGCGCCCGAAACCTCGCTCACGGTCATCGAGCTGGATCTCGCGGATCTCGCGTCGGTTGGCCGCTTCGCCGCCGACTTCACCGACACCCACGACGAGCTCCACGTGCTCTGCAACAACGCCGGCGTGATGGCGATTCCGCGGAGCGAGACCGTCGACGGGTTCGAGACCCAGTTCGGCGTCAATCATCTGGGGCACTTCGCGCTCACCGGCACCCTCCTCGAACACCTCCACGAGACCGACGGCGAGACCCGCGTCGTGACCCAGAGCAGCGGCCTCCACGAGAGCGGCGCAATCGACTTCCGTGATCTCCAGCACGAGGATTCCTACGACGAGTGGGACGCCTACGGCCAGAGCAAGCTCGCGAACGTCCTCTTCGCCTACGAGCTCCACCGACGGCTCCGGAACGTCGGCGTCGACGACGTAACCAGCGTGGCGTGTCACCCGGGCTACGCGGCGACGGACCTCCAGCGCCGGGGGCCCGAACAGGCCGGCGAGACCCTCCGGCTGTGGGGGATGAAGGCCGCGAACGCCATCGTCGCTCAGGACGCCGCGACGGGCGCGCTGCCCATGCTCTACGGTGCTACCGAACCTGGTCTGAGCGGCAGCGAGTATATCGGCCCCGGCGGGTTCCGAAACATGCGCGGCTCGCCCGAAGAACAGCGCTCCAGCGAGCGATCGTACGACGAGACGACGGCAGCACGGCTTTGGGAGGTCTCGGCGGAACTGACGGGCGTCACCTACGACTTCGACGTCGCGGCGAACTGAACAGTCGTTGCCAGGGACGGTGATTCGAACCGGCAGGTGATCGAATCGACTCTTACTCGTCGTCGCCGACCTCGGCGGCGGAGTCGTCGTCCGTCTCGATACCGCCCTCGGTGGTGGTGTCTCCGTCGACGAGTCGTCCCTCAATTTCCGCGTCACCGTCTTCATCGCCGAGGCGGCCGGCGTACTCGTCCCAGAGGTCCTCGTCGAGGAGTTCTCGGATCGGGTGGTCGTCGGCTGCGTCGTCCGCCGCCAGTCCGTATAGAAGCCCGAGACCCCCTCCTAGCGCCGCGCCGGACCGCGCTCCTTCGAAGTCCTCCGAGGCGGTCGCCCGGCCCGCGCCCATCTCCGCGCCGCGGAGCACCGACTCGGCGTCGGCCTCGGTGACCCACTGAGCGTACGCCTCGGGCGTGAGTTCCTCGGCGAGGTACGCCGACGCGCCCACCATCGCGCCGACCGACTTGCCGTCGATATTTCGCGTGCCCGCTCCCGCCGAGGCCCCGGCGTTGGCCCGCTTCGCCATCATCGTCGGATCCAGGTCGTCGAACATGGTGTCGTCGTGGCTGGTGGCGTACGCGCCAACCACGCTCCCGCCGAGCACCGCACCCGAGAGGAGGGCCGCCGTGGAGTAACTCGCTGCGATGGCTGGGTTGGCGACCGTGACGCCGGTGGCCAGGCCCCAGAGCGCGGCCTGCTTCGGATCGGCGTCGCGGACGGTTCGCTTGAGTTCGAGCGTGCCGATGCCCGCACGATCGCGCGCGGCGCGGACGACATCTCGGGTCTGATCCCGATCGACCGACGGGAGCGGGACATCACGATCGAGCGAGGACCCCGCTGTCGACCGCGCGTCCGCGGCGAGTTCGCGCGACCGCTCGATACCGGGGAGCATCGACGACTCGGTGTCGACGTCCGTGCTGCCCGCCGACGCCAAGCCGTCGTCGTCGACGCCCATAGCCCGATCGGCATCGTCGCCAGCCACGCGATCACGCGCGTCGCCGAGCGTCGAGCGGACGCGGTCGAACACGCCGTCGCCGGTCTCCTCGTCCCCGACAGTCACGAGAATCTCCGTCCCGTCGGACTCGCCTGCCGCGTCGTGTTCGCCCTGGAGATTCGCGAGTCGCTCGACGAGATCGTCGGTGTCGCGTGCGTCGGCCACCGCGGCGTCGGCCTCGTCGCGCAGGCGGTCGGGGAGGTCGGCGAGCAGTTCCGTAACCCCCTCCTCGGTCCCATCGTCCGTCGCGTTCGGGTCGTCCATGCCCGCATGGAGGCGACGCTCACGGAAAAGCGTTCGAGCAGCGTGTGCAGCGTCTATATCTCGATGGTGTCGCCGAGATCGGGCGCGGCAGCATCGATCCCCTCGTCCTGCAGCTCCGCCGCGAACGCCTCGCACCGATCGCCGTGGTTGACGAGCACCTGGCTGTCGCGGTACGAATCGAGGTAGTCGAACAGTCCATCACGATCGGCGTGTGCGGAGAAGTCGTACTGCTCGACCTGGGCGCTGACCGGCATCCGGCGGCCGTCGATCTCGGCACTCCCGGTGTCGAGCAGGTCGCGGCCCGGCGTCCCCTCGACCTGGTAGCCGGTGAGCGCGATCTTGTTCACCGGATGGCCGGAGATCGCGGGGATGTACGTCATCGCGGGCCCGCCCGACAGCATCCCGCTGGTGGTGACGATCGCGGTCGACTGCTCGGCGATCCGCTTTCGCTGGCCGTCTCGCCCCGTGACGAATCTGGCGTGGCTCGTGGCTCGCTGGAGCGCGTCGGCGTCGCGGACGAACTCGGGATACTGGCGGAGCATCTCCGTCACTCCCTGGCCCATCCCGTCGACGTAACACGGGATGTCGTACTCCGAACAGACGAGTAACAGCTCCTGAGTGCGACCGATCGCGAACGCCGGGATCACCACCGTCCCGCCCTCCCACAGCGTCGTCCGGACGCTCTCGACGAACCGCTCCTCGACCGCGGCACGGTCCTCATGCTCGACGTCCGAGTACGTGCTCTCACAGAGCACCACGTCCGCATCCGGACGTGCGGTGGTTGGCGGAACGAGCCGCTGTCCGCCGACGGACGCCTCGATCTCGTTCGTGCGATCTCCAACACTGCCGTCGTTCTGTGACGTTCCGGTGTGGAAATCCCCCGTGTAGAGCAGGCTGGTGTCGCCGTCATCCACGAGGACGTGCGCGCTACCGGGAATGTGGCCCGCGTCGAAGAACGTCACCGCGTGGCCGGCGGCGGTGAACGACTCACGATAGCTGTGGGTCGTGGCGACTTCACTGACGCGTTTGAGGTCGGTCTCGGTGAACGGGCACCGATAGGAGCCGCCGTGGAGTTTGAGCGTGTCTCGCGCGAGGGTTCGGGCGAGCTCGCCGGTCGGTGGCGTCCAGTGGATCGAGGGGCGGGAATCACCCGAAAGCAGCCCAGGCACGACCCCGGCGTGGTCGAGGTGGCCATGCGAGACGACCACCGCTTCGGGATCGACCGATCCGACGGGAAACCCCGGCGGCGTGCCCGATCGCATCCCGTAATCGAGTAGAAGAGAGTCGTTGACGAGGACGGCGCTCCGACCGACCTCGCGAGCGCCCCCGAGAAAGCGGAGATCCATTGGGAGCACTACCCGTCGAACGGGTTTCGGCCCGTCGGTTCACAGCCGGCTGCACGCACCTCGTGATCGGCGAGAGTGACACTCGATCGTCTTTGTCCACCCCCGATCGCTTTCGTTCGCCCCTCGATCGGCTCGCCGTCCCCGAGACGAGTGGTCCATGATACCGACCCCCAATGAATAAGTACTCTCACCGATGATGATGTATGACGAAGTTTCGATGTATCCGATGGTCCCGCTCACGGCGCTCGTCATGCCGCTCCAGAGCGGTCTCGTTCCGGACGGCGGCCGCGACGAGATCTTTCAGACGATCTTCGTGTGGTTCCTGATCCTCGGGACGATCGTCGGGGTCGTCGTCATCGGGTACATGCTCTACAATGCGTACAAGTTCCGGGACCGCGGGGAGCGGGACGATGACGACGGTATCGACCGTCCCGAACTGGGTGAACTGCCCGAGGGTGGCGGTGGCGGGCGGAAGCTCGCGCTGTCGCTCCTGTTGAGCGCCGCCATCGTGATCTCGCTCATCACGTGGACGTACTTCGCGCTCGTGGACGTCGAAACCCGGGCGACCCAGACCGACGACAGTCTCAACGTGCAGGTCGAGGGGTTCCAGTTCGGCTGGGAGTTCATCTATCCGAACGGCAACACCTCCGAGACGCTCCGGGTGCCCGCAAACACGACGGTACAGCTCACCGTCACCTCGCGCGATGTCTTCCACAACTTCGGGATCCCGGCGTTCAAGATGAAGACCGACGCTCTCCCCGGCCAGACCACCGACACGTGGTTCCAGCCGAACGAGACCGGGACGTACCAGGCCCAGTGTTTCGAGCTCTGCGGCGCGGGCCACTCCGCGATGAACGCGAACGTGAGCGTGATGGAACCCGACGCGTACGAGCAGTGGTACGAAAACACCACTCCTGCGAACACCACGGGTAACGCTACTACGAACGCCACGACGGATAACGCGACAGCAACCAACGCCACCACAGGGAACGCGACGACGGCGAACAACGCGACGGCAGCGACCAACGGAACCACAGCAGCATGACCGATCGATCAGAACCGACGCCGGACGGGGGGTACGCGGGAGCGGGCGAGGAGCTCCCCGCGACGACCGACGACGGGGACCATGCGACGACTGAATCGCATGGACTGCCGCCGTACGGATCGGTCAAGCGGTGGCTCGTCACCACGAATCACAAGGACGTCGGCATCCTCTACACCGTGACTGCGCTCTTTTTCCTCGTGTTCGGGGGCGTTCTCGCACTCTTGATGCGGGTCCAGCTCTTCTCGCCTGGGTCGGGGGTCCTCAGCCCGATGGGGTACAACCAGACCGTCTCGACGCACGGCCTCATCATGGTGTTCTGGTTCCTCTCGCCGTTCGCGTTCGGCTTCGCGAACTACGTCGTCCCACTTCAGATCGGTGCGAAAGACCTCGCCTTCCCCCGATTGAACGCCCTCAGCTACTGGCTGTACCTCTTTTCGGGACTGTTGCTCGGCGTTTCGTTCTTCCAGGGCGGGACGTTCGCCGGCGGTTGGACGATGTACGCGCCGCTCAACATCCCGACCTACACGCCGAGCATCGGGGCCAGCACGGCGATCCTCGCACTCTTACTGTTCGTGGTGAGCGTCACCGTCTCGTCGGTGAACTTCCTGACCACGATGCACCGGATGCGCGCGGAGGGGCTGACCCTCCGACGACTCCCCCTCTTCACGTGGACCATTCTTCTGACTGTGTGGATGATGCTGTTCGCCTTCGCGGCGCTGCTCGCGGCGCTCGTGATCCTCTCGACGGACCGACTCGTCGGCACGACGTACTTCGCCGCCAGTAGCCCCGGTGGGTCGATCCTCTGGACCCATCTGTTCTGGTTTTTCGGCCATCCAGAGGTCTACATCGTTTTCTTCCCCGCGCTCGGCGTGATGGCGGAAACCTTCCAGACCTTCACCGGACGACGGATCGTGGGCCGGAAGTGGTTCATCGCCGCGATGGTACTGGTGGCGCTCCAGAGCTTCGTGGTCTGGATGCATCACATGTTCCTGACCTCGATCAACCTCCAGATCAAGACGCTCTTTATGGCGACCACCATCGGCATCTCCCTCCCCTTCGACCTGATGGTGTTCTCGCTGATCTACACCACGATCAAGGGGAAAGTGCGCTT
Source organism: Halococcus sp. PRR34 (assembly GCF_028617175.1). Classification (NCBI taxonomy): domain Archaea; kingdom Methanobacteriati; phylum Methanobacteriota; class Halobacteria; order Halobacteriales; family Halococcaceae; genus Halococcus; species Halococcus sp. PRR34. The sequence goes on from NZ_JAQJDA010000004.1 coordinate 61,111, forward strand.
TGCCACCCCCTTCCTGTTCACGTTCGGCGCGCTGATCCTGTTCATCGTTGGCGGGATCACGGGCGTCTTTCTGGGGGCTGTCGTGCTCGATTACCAGTTCCGGGGGACGTACTGGGTGGTCGCGCACTTCCACTACGTGATGGTCGGCGGCGTCACCGCGCTGATCGGCGGGCTCTACTACTGGTTCCCGAAGATGACCGGAAAGATGTACGACGAGTTCCTCGGGAAGGTCCACTTCGTCCTCTATTTCGTGGGGTTCAACCTGCTCTACTTCCCGATGTTCGTGGCGTGGGAGACCCCGCGTCGGGTGTTCGAGTACCCCGAGGCGCTCACGATCTGGCATCAGCTCGCCACGGTCGGCGGGTTCATTCTCGGAGCTTCGTTCCTCGTGATGTTCTACAATCTCACGAAGAGCCTCGTCGACGGCGAGGCCGCCACGGGCAACCCGTGGGCGTACTCGACCACCGCCGAGTGGGCGATCCCGTCGCCGCCACCGCTCGAGAACTTCCCCGGCGTCCCGAGCTACCGGAGTGGCTCGCTCGACTTCCTCGGTGGTTCGCCGGAGGTCGCTGACGGCGGTGAGGTTACCGACGGCGGCACGCTCACGACGCGTGACGATCACGCACACGAAGCGCACGCGGGAGAGCCCGAGAGCCACGCGAGCATCTGGCCGTTCGCGATCGGCGTCGGAGCCTTCTTCGTCTTCCTCGGACTGTCGGGTTTCCAGGAAGGGACTCTCGCACCCGGTTTCGCCGGCGGCATGTACCTCACGTTCGCGCTCGTCGGGACCGCGATCGGTGCGGTGTCGCTCGTGGCGCTCGGCCGCGAACGGTTCCACGCCCCGACGGGACCGTTCGGGGAGAGCTGGCCATTTGAGGCGGTCGAGAACACCAAGCTCGGCGTCTGGATCTTCCTCGCCTCCGATATCGTGCTGTTCGGTGCGTTCATCGGCTCGTACGTGTTCGTCCGGATTTCTGCGGGGTGGACCGGATGGGAGCTCGTCCCCGGCGATCCCATTCCGGGGCTGATGAACACCTACCTGCTCCTCACCAGCAGCTTCACCGTGATCCTCGCGCTGGTCGCGGCCGAGAAGCGAAATCGGTGGGGCGTGGTGGCGAGTCTGACCACCACGATCCTGCTCGGGATCGGCTTCCTCGTGAACAAGGGGCTCGAATGGAACCACCTCTTCCACGAGGGGATCGCGATCTCCTCGAACGTCCGCACGTCGACGTTCTTCCTCACCACGGGACTCCACGCCGCCCACGTCATCATCGGCCTGTTGATCGCGGTCTACATGCTCGTGCGGGCGTGGCGGGGGGCGTACCTGGACGACGAGCGCCCGCTCGAATACTTCGGGCTGTACTGGCATTTCGTCGACATCGTGTGGCTGTTCCTGTTCCCGCTGTTCTACATCCTGTGAGGTGATCACGCATGCCATCAACCAGACTCTACGCCGGGATCTACGTCGTGTTGTTCGTGTTCGCGACCGCCCAGGTCGCGTTCGAGTTCGTGGGGCTGCTCGAAAGCGCGTACTGGATCGCGTTCGGGGGGATCATCGTGCTCTCGCTGATCAAGGCGCTGTTCGTCGCGGGCTACTACCAGCACCTCCGATACGAGCCCCGCTCGATCACGTTCGTCGTGCTCTCGGGACTCATCACGGCGCTCGTGTTGACGATCGCGGCCTCGTACTCGATCACCTGATCATGAATGCGGTCTGGGGACTCGTGATGCTCGTGGTGCTCCCGCTGTTGCAGCTCCCGCTCATCGTCTATCTCTCGCGCCGTGTCGAGACCGACGAGGAGTCCCCGCCCCCGGCAGGCTGGGGTGACGGCGTGTACCCACCCGATCCGAACGTCTCACAACAGGTCGGCCAGGAGTCGGCTGATGCTTCGACGCCGGATCGGTCCTCACCGTCGACGCCACCCCTACTGTCCGCATCGCCCGCGCCGTCCACACTACCCGAATCAGCCGCATCGTCAACCCCGTCGACGATCGTCTGCCGTCGCTGTGACGCCGACAACGATCCCGAATTCACGTACTGTCACGACTGCGTGGCGAGGCTGTGATGGAGCGATCCGCTCTCGGGTACGCAGTGTTGTTCTCGGTCCCGGTCGGTGTCGGCGTGTCGATGGGCGTGCTCAGGATGGCGGGCGGCGGACTCACGAACCCGGTCGTCGCGGGTGCGGGCGTGGTGGCGGCGCTCGTCCTCTTCGCGTTCGTCGTCGCGATGCTTGCAACCGGCTCGCCCGACGAGGAGCGATCATCCGCGCGATGAGTCTCTGATCGAGAGCCATCCGCGGAGCCGGTTGGTTTATGATAGCACGGAACGTCCATCGATCATGCGACGCGAGCCGCTCCTCTTCGGGCTGACCGTTCTCGGGGTCGTCGTGGGGTTGGCCATCCTGCTGGCCGCGGAAGCAGTCGGGGCTGGCGAGACGATGATCGTCCTCGGTGGCGTGATCGCACTCGCCGCCGTCGGCGGACTGACCGGCCTCATCGGGGCGCTCGACGGCTGAACGCCGAATAGGCTTCCTTGGCCCCGCTGGTCAGCTCTGTAGCCCGAGAACGATCATGTACGCGAGCACGTACCCGGCGTACAGCAGGCTGAGCGCACCGACGACCTTGAGATGGAAGACGAACAGGTCGTCGGCCTCGTCGTCGACGGCGGTCTCGTAGGCCGCGCGCTCGTCGTCGGTCCAGGCCTCGCGGTGAGTATCACCGACGTGGAGCGTACACGCCTGCTCGGTCCGGAACGGTTGTGAGCAGTACGGACACCGCGCCGCGGGCGTCTCCGCCTCCGGGATCGCGGTGTCGGGAATGCGTTCGCTGTCGGTTGCTGCTGAACTGTCGGGGGCGAGTGATTCGGTCATAGGTAGGGTGGTGGTGTGTACGGCTGGCCGACGATCCACATGCTGAGAACGGTGTAGAAAACCATCACGAGGACGAAGGGGTACTGGCTCCGGATCGGCGCGAGCCGTCCGGGGAAGAGCGCAAACGAGCGCGCGTGGGCCACCCAGACCGCGAGCATGTGGCCCGCGAGCACGAACACGAGCTGGAGCGTGCCGAACCACGCCGGTAGGACGAGGGTCTGGATGGCCGCCGGCGGGGCGAGGGGCTGGGTCGCGACCGCGATCAAGGCGGGTGAGAGGCTGAGGAAGTATCCCAGAAAATGTGCGAGATGGTAGCCGGCGGCGATCGGGACTAGGGCGGGCGCGAACCAGTCCCGGAGGTAGCGGGCGGTGACGTACGTGTCCGCCGTCCGGCGCGACCAGCGTGCGGCGACCCGATAGACGTACAGGAAACAGCCGAAGCCCGCGATCGCGGCCCCGAGATAAACCACGGAGGGTGGTACTCCCCACCCGACGAGCGCACGAACGGCCCTCGCCCACGCTGGCGTCGCGACGAGTCCATCGTAGGTGGTGACCCAGAGCAGCGCGACCACGAACGCGGTTTCGTCCGCCCCAGTCGGCCGCTCCTCGGAAAGCGCCCCACCGGGAAGCACGAAATCGAACCCCTTTCGTGTCCGCTGGAGCGGTGCGACCCGGCCGTACCACCGGAAGACACGCGCGATCGGGTCGACGACGCCGAACCACGTCTCGCTCCCATAGACGACCGCACCGGCGACCGTCACGACCGAGTAGGCCACGATCACTCCAACGAGAGTTCGTGGCTGCTGGGCGAGCGGGCTGACGACTTCGAGCCAGACCAGCCCGACCAATCCGACGACGCTCGGCCACGCGCCGAGGCGGTCGGGATAGCGCTGGATCGGCTGGCTCCCCCGGAGTCGGGAGCCGAGCGCGGCGAGCGTCCGCCACGGGTTCACCGCTGGCCACGTGTTCCCGACGAGATAGGTGGTCATCGAGTAGCCCGCCCACCAGCCGGCCCAGACCGCCACGATGGCAAGGTTCGCCGCTGCCACCTGCGGACCGATCCACCCGACCGCCACGATCGCGGCGAGCAAGCCGACGCCCAACCATCGGCAACCCCGGACGGCGATGGTTCGGATCGTCGCTCGGGTCGGGAGTTCGGCACGCCAGTCGGTGACGTCACGGATGAACGCGTGGTCGGTCACGAGGCTCGTGAGCAGGAAGGAGGCCCCGATGACGCCGCCGCCGGTCGTCACGACCAGCCACGACGGGACGGCGACGGGTTTGAACGTCCCGCTCAGCCCGCCCGCGTGGGCCGTTGCCTCGCCGGTGAGCACCAGTGTAACGACGACTGCGATGACACCTCGAGCGACGGCTCGTGACCGTCTCATCCGGTCTCGCCGATGTTGGTGGGTGGTTCGTTCCGCATGGCGGTCAGGCCACGACGAGTCGCACGACGATCGCGACGATCAGGAGCATGCCGAGCACCCACAATCCTGTGCCCGTCGCCTGCGCGCTCTCGATCCCGCGGTAGCGTGCGGAGTGATAGACGCCCCAGAAGAGATACCCGCCCATCACCGCCGCCGCCACGATCACGAGCGCCACGCCCGCGACCTGGCTGACCGCCGACGGGATCGCGCCGGTGACGAACGCGAGCGCACCGCCGCCGATCCCGAGAACCAGCACGAGGAAGGCGACGGTCCACCCCAGCGGGCTTCGCGCCGCTGCGGCGAGCGTCGTGGCTGGACTCGTCCCGCCGGTTCTGACGTCCCCGGGAGTCGCGGCGGCGGCCCGCCACTCCCGACTGCGTGCGACCGCAACGACGAGCGCGACGACGACGAGGCCAGTCAGTACGGTGCTGGCGACGTAGGTGAGTGGTGCCATGTGAGGCCGGTGCGATACCGTGGTCTTCGTTGGCACTCCACTTCATTCTTCGGTCGAACCACGAGTCACAGACCGACTCGACGACTCGTAGCGTTCGATCCCGACGATCGAACGACTGTTCGGCTCCGTCTCGGTCGAAAATCAGCGTCGCGACGTAACTGAGCTGCTCAGTCTCCGCCGTTTTTCAGCTGTTCGACCCAGTCGGGCTGTTCGACCGTGGTCGAGCCGACGTTCGAGAACTCCAGGGTTTCGACGACGGTCGTCGGCTCACCGGCGCTGAACGCGTCGGTCGTGCGCTCGGTCTGGAGCCGGTGGACGACGCCGGTCTCGGGGTTGACCACGAGCGTCGAACTGAACTCGGTGATCTCCTCGCCCTGATACAGGGGCCCTGTTTCGACACTGTCCGAGCCGTTGGCGACGTACACCGCGAGCTGCTGGCCGTCGTTCGTGACGGTCCCGCTGCGTTCGTAGTCGACCGCACGGACCGTTTCGAGAACGGTGCGGCCAGCGGTGAGACTCTCGGCCAGCGGCCGGCCGAGCTCGTCGGTTTCGTACTCCGGCTCGTCGAACGCGTCGAGAACGTTCTTCTTGTACGCCGTCGCACCTTCGGCGTAGGTGTACCGGGTTGCCTCCTCGGTCGGTTGGGAGACCTGGTAGGCGGAGTTCGCGTCGAGGTCAACGCGGGCTCCACTGGTGTCGGTTCCCGAATCCTCGCCGGCTCCGCGAATCGTCGAGCTGCTGTTGACGGTGAACGTCCCCGCCGCTTCGAGCCCACTCTGGTGGGTGCTCGCGATCGAACCAGCCTCCAGCGGCGGTTCGGCTCCGATCGCCGGCTCCGGCGTTGCGGTGGGAGTCGGCATGGGTGTCGCCGTCGGAGTGGGCGTCGGTGTTGCCGTTGGGGTCGCTGTCGGTGTGGGTGTCGCCGTCTGCGTCGGCGTTGGCGTGGACGTCGCCGTCTGCGTTGGCGTCGGCGTGGACGTCGCCGTCTGCGTCGGCGTCGCCGTCTGCGTTGCCGTCGGCGTGGACGTCGCCGTTTGCGTCGCGGTGGCTGTCGGCGTAGAAGTCGTCGTCGGCGTTGCCGAACTAGTCGGGGTTGTGGTCGCGGTAGCGGTTCCGTTGTCGATGGTCGTTCCGTTCGTGGCTGCGGAGGTCTCGGTCGAATCCGCCCCGTTGCCCGCCAGCGAGCTACAGCCGGCGAGTAACACGAGCATAGCGACCGCGACCACGAGTACCGTCCGTCGCGTCATTGCTTACTCGCCCCACCCCACGCATAAATATTATTCTGCCGGTTCGCGAAGAGGTTCCGTTCGATCGAAGCTTCCTGTTCACACGGCTCTCGGTCCATATACTGCGGCCGAGCGGGAGGCTCGAACGCGTTTCTCCGGTGTGCGGCTTTCAATACGCTTTTGAGGGACGACCGGCTTCGCTTCGTATATGGCAGACTTCACCGTCGTCGTGGCCGACCCCGAGGAGGGGGCGGCCCACCAGCGTGCGGTCGAGGGACAGGACGCAAACCGCTTCATCGGCCGTTCCATCGGCGAGGAGATCGATGGCTCCGCGGTGGGCCTCGACGGCTACACCGTTACGATCACCGGCGGCTCCGACACCGCCGGCCGACCGATGCGCGAGGACGTCGCGGGCCCGGCGCTCACGTCGATTCTCGTCGACGGCGGCACCGGATACAAGCCGACACGCGAGGGCGAACGCAAGCGGATCACCGTCCGCGGGCGCGAGATCGGCGAGGAGACGCGTCAGATCAACGCGAGCATCGCCGACCGCGGGGATCAGTCGGTCGCGGAGCTGTTCGGAGACGGCGACGCCGACGCCGATGCCGACGCGGACGACGCGAGCGACGACGACGAGTAGCCGTGCCCGAGCGGATCCCGCACGACCACCTCTCGGTCGAAACGGTGCGGGCGACGCTCGCGCGTCGCGGCCGGAGCTCCCGGCCACGGCTCGCGCTCCCCGACGACGCCGACCGCTTCCCGACCGGAACGACGCGCCTCGTGCTTGACGGGGAGACCTACCACACCCAAATCGAGAGCGCGCTTGACGGCGATCGCGAGATCACCGGCGCGTACGACAACGCCCGGCTCGCGCGCGAACGCGACGGCACCGACCGGCTCGACGAGTGGCGGCAGTCTTCGGGAATCGATCTCGGCCGGAGCGTCGCGGTCGACGTCGTGGAATCCGGATTCCTGTACGGCGTCCGTGAACCCGGCGAGAGCACGGTTTACGAGGCGACCGAACCGCCCGACGAGGGACTCGCCGCGATCGCGCAGGACCTCGACGGCGACCGCGACGGCTGACGCCGACGGTCCGCTGTCTCGGCTGTCCCAGCCGTCCCGATACCCGCCCGCTTTTGCCGTCAGCCCCGATACCGCCCGCATGGACTCCGCACGCACGCAGTTTCTCGCCGGCGATCGCCCCGACGACGTTCTGTTGTTCATCGCGGAATCGGCGGTTTCGGACCTCGGCACGCTCGCCCAGCACGGCGAGCAGGTCGAACGCGGTGTCGTCCTGATTCTGGAGGCGGAGCGCGGTCGGAGCGCGTTCGAGGGCGCGACCGGCGTCGATCCGATGACGCTCGCGAGCTCGGCGATGGGTTCCGAGGGCGACCTCGATCTCGACGCGTTCGAGGGCGAGTGTCCCGAAGCGGACGCGAACGGTGAGGGCGGCGCGGACGAAGCGGACGACGCCGAGACCACGACAGAGGAGCACGCCCCCCGATTCGTCTTCGGGTTCGCCGAGGAGCGAAACGAGGAGGCCGGCGGGATCTACGCCGAGGGTGACGTGATCCACGCGTACGCGGTCTGTGAGTGTGGAACGGCGTACTCCGATCGGTGGGTGGCGAGCGAGTGATGGCTGGTGTTGATCCCTTGTCGTGAGCGACGAGTCGTCGGCCACCGACGCCGCCATCCACGGAATGGTCGCTTCCCTCCGTCCGGAGTGGACGGTCGATTCGATCCGTCGCAGCGAGCACGGTACCGATCTCGTGGCCGTTCTCGACGTTTCGACATCCAGTGGACGGTCCGACGTGGTTCTGAAGGCGACGACCGCTGATTTCGTTGCACCCGCGATCGCTCGGTCGGAACCACGACTGCTCGATCTCGTCGGCCGCGAGACCGCGATTCCCGTCCCGCAGGTGTTCGGGTTTGCCGACTCCCATCCCGAGTATCCGGCTCCGTTCTATCTGCTGGAGAACGTTCCCGGCGAGAACTACGAGGGGTGTCCCGCCGATCTCGACGACGATGCCCGGGAACACGTCGTCGTCGAGGCTGGGCGGAACCTCGCCAGACTCCACGATCTCGGACCGCTGCCCCAGGTCGGACGGGTCGGCGTCAACGAGGGCGAACTTACTGTACTCGACGGCGAACACGGTCCCGTCGAGGATTTCAACGGGTGGTTTCAGGCTGATATCGAGGCGGGACTCGACGCGCTCGCGGACGGAACGTACTACCCCGATCTCGCGCTGGAACCGGAGCGGTTCGTCGACCTCGTTCCCGCGCTCCGCGAGGAACTCGGCGCGCGTCTCGCCGCGCTCCCGGAGCCGGCACCACCGCGGTACTGCCACTGGGACTACGGTACGGCAACTGCCTCGTCGATCCGGACACAGGCGCGACGCGAGCCGTCCTCGACTGGGCGAACCTGCTCGCCGCGGAGCCGGCGTACAACCTCGCGAAAACCGAATCGCACCTGCTCGACCCTGGGGCCGGCGACACCGCAGAGTGGGCTGCGGCGCTCAGCGATTCGTTCCGTGATGCGTACGCGACCGAACGGGACGACTGGGCGTTCACGGCCGCGATCGAGGAACGCATCGAGACGTACCGTCTCAAATGTCGCGTGGACGCGATGGCGTGTCTCCCGCTGTGGCTGCAAGACTGCACGCCAGCGGAGCGAGACGAACGAGAGCGCCAGCATCGCGCGTTCGTCGCGACGTTTCTGTAGTTACAGACCACGACTTCGTTTTCTGCCCCCGACAGACAGTGCACATTCCGAAACCGACTTGTTCCGACGGAAAATCTCGCTCGCATGGAAAATGAGTCTCCAGCGGCGGTGGTGACAGCGTTCCTCAAGCGGTTCAGTAACGGCGAATTCGATGAAGCAAACGACTTGATCCACTCCGAAGGGCCGCTGGAGGGTGCTGGCGACGTCGCGATGATCTTGTCGGCGGCCATGACCAATTTCCTCGCTACCGTCATCTTGAGGACGGTTCCCACAGAAGTCACTGAAGTCACGGTTGTCGAGGAAGGCCCGACCACAGCGAGCATCGAAGCGAGCCTTGACGTCGCCACCGTGGTCGAGATCGATGCGCTCGTCGAGCTACGACCCAGCGACTACGACGGGAGTGATCTCGGGGATGGGAGACGCAACGGTTGGTGCGTCTGGAACGTCGATGTCAGGTTGTGAGACTCGAACTACCGCCCCTCGCTCCCGCGTGCGCCCCCGTCGTCCGCTTCACTATCGAGTCGCTCGAACGCCCCGAGAATCACTTGCTTCGTGGTCGCGCCGCGGGTCGTCCAGTGGTGAGCGTAATCTAGCATGTCATCGTAGATGTCGGGCTTGCAGCCCGCAGCCTTCGGGTGGCCGCCGCCGTTGACCTGGCCCGCGACCTCGTGACACCGCTCGAAGTGCTCCGTCCCGCGGATGCTCGCTGACCCCGAGGGTTTGACCACCACGGCGGCGTCGGTGCCCGCTTCACGGAGTGCTTCCGCGACCTCGTTCTGCGAACACCGGCCGTACGTCACGCCGACGGTCCACGGCCCGATCTCGTGGGTTTCGGCCCGCTCGACCGCGCGCTCGATCAGCGCTTCCTTCTCGACGCGCTGTTCGGCGAGGTACTCCTCGACCTCGCTGGGGAGATCGGGGCCGTGCTCGCGGACGATCTCGACGTACTCCTCGGGATCGCTCCAGTACGCGAAGTCCGCGAGATCGTCGCTTCGCGGGTCCTCCCGCAGCCAGAGGTCGTGATCGCGGGTCACGGCGGCGAGCTCGGCGTACTCGGGGGAAAAATCGTGATCGAGCGCGGCCAGCGTGACGTCGGCCGAGCACTCCTCGTCCGAGTCGCCGACGACGAGTTCGGCCCCTGCTGCACGGACCCGTTCGGCGGTCTCGTCGGTCCACTGGTGGTGGTCGAACCACTGCACGCTCACAGCCCGCTCGACGAGCCGCTCGAACTGGCCGGCGATGTAGCGGTACTCGTCGGGACAGAGATCACAGACGAACACCCGCGCGCCGGGCTCGACGTGATCCGCCACCCGATCGAGGGTATCACTCAGATCGTGAGGACTCGTCGGGATCAACGCCGCCGCGCCGAACGCCTCGCGGAGCAGCGCGACGCAGGCCAGCCCGTCGGCGTCGGGATCGGCGAGCACGACGGTGTCGGCCCCCGCGAGCGCCTCGCGCACCTCTCGGTCGGCGCGCTCGGCGTCGAACGAGTCGGGGTAGAAGAATCCCTCGCCGGGGAGGACGGATTTCCGGGCGAGGTCGAGACGGTCGTCGTCGATGAGTCGGTCGTTCATGCCCGTCCCACGCTACCGCGGCCGAAGAACCCCTCGGTCCGCCGGGGGAGGGGTGTACCACCCCGCCAGCGACCGCGCTACGCGCTGGCAGCGTCGAGCTGGCGCACGGTGAGGACGGGGACCGGACAGCTCCGGACGACGGCCTCGGCGACGCTCCCGAGCACGAACCGGTGTTCGCCGTGGCGGCCGCGCGTCCCGGTCGCCACGAGATCGGCGTCGTGTTCGCGGGCGTACGTGCCGATCTCGCTGGCGGGCCGGCCCTCGCGGACCGCGGTCGTAACCGTCCGTCCGCTCGCCTCGCGGATGTCTTCGAGTGCGGTCTCGCCGTCGTCCTCGAGCGCTTTCCGGAGGCGATCGCGGACGTCGTCGGGCGCAGCGGAGACGTCGCTCTCCTCGACGACGTACAGCGCGTGGACTTCGGCCTCGAACCGGCGCGCGAGGTCGAGCGCGACGCTCACCGCACGTGATGCGCTCGCCGAGCCGTCGGTCGCGATGACCACGGTGTCGATCATAGGTCGGCTACCCGGCGGCGGGGCTTAAACGGTGGTGACCGTCACCGCGCCATCGAACTCCAAGATTATCGACTGGGTGAGGTCGCCGAACAGCGCTTTTCCGGTCGGTGAGCGCTTCCGGCCGCTGATGAACAGGTGATCGCAGTCGCGCTCGGCGGCGACGTCCAGAATCGTTCCCTGTTTGTCGCCGAGCGCGCCGACGGCCTCGTACTCGACGTCGAGCCCCTCGAAGACCTCACGGCCGATATCGGCGGCGAACTGGCGGGCCCCGTCGCGCGCCTGATCGACGCTGTACTCCGTGTCGTAGTTCGGGATGCTCGCGAGCGTGTTCGCCCGGTCGCTGAACTCCTCCTCGGTGGTGACGTGCAACAGGAACAGCTCGGCATCGACGCCGGCGGCGAGTTCGCCGGCCTCTCGAACGAGCTGTTTGGTCTCCTCGGTGCCTTCGACGACGGCAAGCGCGCGCTCCATGCTCCCACATCGTGTGGCGGGCCGTCCTAAAACCTCCGGTGATTCTTGCGGATCGCGCACTCCGACGACAGTCTAGCGACCGACACTGTCCCGATAGCGATCGACACTGTCCCGACTGTGTGCTGTCGGCCGCTGATGTGTGCCCTCGAAGCAACAGTAGGCGCGCGGGAGCACGCCGTAGGCGTGCGACTCGCGCGAGGGATGACTGAGGCGAGTGAGTGACACGAACGAGACGAGGGAATCGGTTGGAGGGGCGTGTGGCTGTTGCGGTGCGGTAGCGGCAGGCAAGTGGCTGACCCGCGAACGAACACTGCGGGCGAACGAACACTACGAGCGCCGCCGCGATCGAACGAACACCGCGAGCGAACGAGCGTAGAGTGCGGTGGGCGAGCCGAGCGTTTTTGAGGTGGGCCGGCGACGAGCGTGTATGGACGCCACAGCCGACCACGACGACTCGAACTCGTCGAATGGGGTCAACGATGCCCACGCCCCAGGTACGCCGTTCGACGTGACGACCGTGCTCGTCCCGGTCGACGGCAGCGACGAGTCGATGCACGCCGTCGAGTACGCGGTCGCGGTCGCCGAGCGCTACGGCGCACGGGTCCACGCGCTCTACGTCCTCGACCCGGAGATGGTCCGTCGGGATGCGCCCGGCGAGCCCGACGACGACGCGATCGCCGCCGCAAGCGAGGGGTTCATGGACGCCGCTCGCGACCTCGCCGCCGAGCGCGTCGAACTCACTCACTCCTCTGCGTACGGCTTCTCGCCCACGATGAAATCCCGTCATCCCGGGAGCGTGGTGCTCGACGCCGCCGCCGACGCCGAGGTGGACTTCGTGGTGGTCCCGCGCGAACCCGGCGGCGAGGCCAATGAACTCCTCGGACGTGCGGCCGAGTACGTCCTCCAGTACGCCACCGAACCCGTTCTCTCGGTCTGAGCTGTCGCTGTGTTCTCTTCTTCGGCCCCTCCCTCCGACATGCGTTCCGCTATCCGCAGCTCACATCGCTCGATGGACCGCCGTCCGCTCCTCGTCGGGATGGGCGACTCGGATGTGTCTGCGGAGCGCGGCCTTGTCGTCGGAGTCGAGTTCGACGACGGTCTCACAGAACGGGCACTGTTGGTACGGCCCCATGACGACGATATCGGCCGACGGCTATTGAATCCTCGGGGTGATCCACCATACCACACCATCGGGGTCGCGGCTACAGCCGGATCGCCATCTCGATCTCGAAGCTCTCGCTGTCGCAGGTCTCGAACCCGACCTTCCGGTAGAGCGCGATCGCGGCCTGGTTCCACCGCTCGACGGTGAGCCAGACACGTTCTGCACCCTCGCGACCGGCGTGGCCGAGCAGTGCCTTCAACAGTCGCGACCCGATTCCGGCGGCCTGGTGGGTGTCGAGAACGAAAATCGCGAGCTCGTGGCACGCGTCACCGTCGGCTACGAGCGTCGCGTGGCCCACACACGTATCGCCGTGGTACGCGACCACGTCGTACCCCGATTCGAGGATGGTGTCGAGCCACTCCTCGATCGCCTCCTCGTTCGCCGGTGGGATGCCCTGCGCACGGTCAGCGGGGTCGAACGCGACGTACATCTCGGCGAGCACCGTGAACTCCTCGTCGTCGTACACCGATATCTCGATCTCGCGGCCGTGAGCGTCGGTGAACGTCTCCGGTGGCCGCTCGAACGGTCCTGCGGGTTCGTCGGGGTACGGTCGGCTCATCGGGCGAGCGTCACCGACGTCTCGGCGTTCAACAGGACGAACTCGGTGGTGGAGTCGAGCCGGATCTTCCCCGTCGGCGATCGCTCGCCGCCGTCGACGACGAGGCGATCGAACTCGCCGTCGTCGGCCAGATCGACCAGTCCACCGCCGGCGTGGCCCTCGATCCGCCTGATCGCGGCCTCGATTCCCTCGCCGTCGAGCACCTCGCGCACCCGGCGTTCGACCGTCTCCGGCCGTTCGATCTCGCTCGCGACGATCGCCGCCGTGAGGTCGTCGCCAGTCTCTTTCACCCGCGCGACAACCCGTTCGAACGCCGTGAACGCGCGTTCGGTCCCGTCGATCCCCACTAGGACGTTCATACCCGGGCCTGGCGGCCTCGGGGCAAAACCGTTGTGCCCACTCGTCTCCGCGTCGTGCCGCCACGTGCCCGTCGACACGCTTTTTCACGCCCCGTTCGGACGCTCGACGATGACCGACGACTCCACGTCCCGCGATCGTCCCGAGCGCCCCGGCGATGACGAGCGCACGGACGGGACGCCAGCCGACGACGCCCCCGGATCGGCCACCGACGCAGCCGATAGAACGTCCACCGACGAATCGGCGACTGACGGACCGACAGACGACGAACCGGCAGATGACGAGCCGTCGACTGATGAACCGAGAACTGACGATTCGGCTGCCGACGCAACCGCTGGCGTCGACGACTCCCAAACCGCGGCCCACTCCGTTCCGGAAGACGTCCGGAAGTACGATCGCTTCACCAAAATGGACGGCGCGCGCTACGATCGCGCCAACGAGTTTCTGCGCGATCGGACGTACATTACTGCGCGCGAGTGGGCGATCGCGCGGCTGTGTGCCGATTTCCGCACGGAGACCGGCGTCGAGATGACCAAGATCGGCGAGCATCTCCCCGAGCTCGTCCCGTTCATGACCGACACCTACACCCCGCAGGCCGTGAACCAGGCCCGGGCCGCCTTCGAGGAGAAGGTCCGGATGGCCGGTGCGACCTTCCTCTACGGTGCGATGAGCGATTTCTTCACCGCCGAGCAGTTGGACGACGTGATGTACGAGGCGACCGAGGTGGCGAAGTTCTTGCTCGAAGTGGAGGGCGTCGACCTCGCGGTCGACGAGGAGCTAGCGGCCGAAGAGCGGATTTCGAGCACGATGCGCGAGGTCCGCACCCAGAGCGCGGCGCTGCGCCACGACGACCTCACCTGTCCGCACTGTGGCGAGTCGTTCGAGCCAGGCGACGCGGCCGACGACCCGGCCACGGACGAGGCTACAGCGAGCGAAACCGACGCGGCGGAGTAGATCGTCGTCGCAGCGAGACGGTAATCGTCGACCGATGGTCGGCGCGGTTGGTGGTTCAGGACCTCACGGAAACCAGCGAGGCGATGCCGACGATCAGGAAGAGGGAAACGACTACTGGATCGGTCAAACCACGGAATCCGAACCCGATCCCATGTCTGGACAGTATTCCCAATAGCGCTGCTATGATACACACTACTCCTACATTTGACTTCCATCGCTGTCGATCTTCGGACTCCATCCCGCCGCTGGACGATCTCGCTACGGACCTCTTCAATTCTCTGTAGACGATACCAAAGATCCCTCCGACGCCCACGACTGTGAGCAATCCCAAGACGGTAGACACCGGTCCACTTGGTCCACCTCCTGCTGGCACGGGACGGATTTCTCGTGCGTCCGTTATCAATTTTCACCTCGCTGTGCTTGGGATTTCGGGAAGGCTGATCTACCCTACAGGCACCACCACAGGTGCTTTTCCGACGATTTCGGTCGCCACCGACCGTGCGGAGCGCGGTGGCGATGCGGCCGCGGAAGTCAGCAATACGATCCCACGTGATCGGTCAGTTCGCGAAGAACAGATCGGGGTCCTCGTAGGCGAAGGTCACGGCCTCGTCGTCGGCGAGCGGCCGGATGTGGGTGTACATCCGCCCTTCCCCGCGAGCACGGCGGGCCATCTCGTCGGCTTTGCCTCGCTCGTAGTAGACCGGACAGCACACCGCCTGCTCGCTCGCCGGATCCTCGAGCACCGCGAGCGCGAACACGATATCGGACTCGCTGGCGCGGTACACCTCGTAGGAATCGAACGTTCCCGCCTCGGCGACGTCGGCGAGGCGCTCGTACTCGTCACCGGGCACGAGCACGTCGAGGCCGTAGCGTTCGCCGTCCAGAATCGTGACGTCGCCGGGATGGAGTTCGAGCACGTCCCAGCCTGCCTCGCGGTACTCCGCGGCCGTGGCTTCCATATCGCCCATGACCTCCTCCCAGGGTTCGACGACCCGATCGAACGGATTGCTCTCGGACATACCCCGTGTCGGGAGGGTGGGGACCAAAAGGATTCCTTTCGGTTGCGGCAAATGTATATACCACGGTTCCAAACGGCTCGACGTGACCGATCTACTCTCGATTGCGGGCCTGCGGACCGAGTTCGCCACCGAACGGGGGACGGTGAAGGCGGTCGACGGGCTCGATCTCACCATCGAACCCGGCGAGACCGTGGGCCTCGTCGGTGAATCGGGCTCGGGAAAGTCGGTGACGGCGCTGTCGGCGATGGGCCTCGTCGACGATCCGGGTCGCGTGGCCGACGGCACGGTCGAGTTTCACGACGCCGACCTCGCCCGCTCGTTCGCCGACGAGTATCGGGGCGAGTTCGCGGATCCCGAGGCGGGCACCGTCGACCTGACGCGCGCGCCCGAGGACGCCATGCGCACCGTTCGAGGCGGTGAGATGAGTATGATCTTCCAGGATCCGATGACCTCGCTCAACCCCGCCGTGCCGGTGGGCGAGCAGGTCGCCGAGAGTCTCCGCCTCCACCAGTACGGTGGCCGGAAGAAGGACTCGTGGTTCAACGCCGTCCGCGAGATCCTGCCCAAGACGGGCTCGGACATCGACGACGCGATCCTGGAGGACACGATCGACATGCTCGCGGAGGTCGGCATCCCCGAGCCCGCCGCGCGGGTCGACGAGTACCCCCACGAGTTCTCGGGCGGGATGCGCCAGCGAGTGTTGATCGCGATCGCCCTTGCCTGTCGACCCCAGCTCCTGATCGCGGACGAGCCCACGACCGCCCTCGACGTCACGATCCAGGCCCAGATTCTCGATCTCATCAACGATCTCCAGGACGAGTACGGGATGTCAGTGCTGTTCATCACCCACGACCTCGGCGTGATCGCCGAGACTGCGGATCGGGTCGCGGTGATGTACGCCGGCGAGATCGTCGAGGAAGGCCCCGTCGAGGAGATCTTCGCCAACCCCAGCCATCCGTACACCTACACCCTGCTCGAATCCATCCCCCGCGAGAACACCGACCGGCTGACCCCGATCGAGGGCAACGTCCCCGATCTCGTCGACCTCCCCGATGGGTGTCACTTCGCGCCGCGGTGTCCGTGGGCCAAGCCCGAGTGTCGCGAGGGCGAGATCCCGTATCTTCAGCACGGCCCCGAGGCGGTCGACCACCGTTCGAAATGCGTTCTGGAGGACTTCGACACGAACGAGTACGGGGGCGAAGCGGGCGCGACGGCCACGAGCGATCCCGTTTCCACGCAGGAGGCGACCGAGGAGCCGCTGCTCGATGTCGACGGCCTCCAGAAGCACTTCTCGCAGGCCGACGACCTGCTCGATTCGTGGCTCGCGCGCGAGCAGAAGCCGGTGCGCGCGGTCGACGGCGTCGACTTCGAGGTGTACGAAGGGGAAACTCTCGGCCTCGTCGGTGAGTCGGGCTGTGGCAAGTCGACCACCGGCCGATCGCTCCTCCGACTGCTCGAACCCACCGACGGTCGAGTCGTGTTCGCGGGCGAGGAGCTCGGCGGCCTCGACAAGGACGGGCTTCGGGAGAAGCGCCGCGACATGCAGATGATCTTTCAGGACCCGATGAGCAGTCTCGATCCCCGGATGAGCGTCGGCGCGACGATCGCCGAACCCCTCAAGATCCACGATCTCCCCGAGGCCGATGCCGACGACGATCGTTCGGGGAGAGAGCGACGCCGCGATCGGGTCGAGGAGCTCATCGAGGCGGTCGGGCTCGAAATCGGCCAGTACGATCGCTATCCCCACGAACTCTCTGGCGGCCAGCGCCAGCGTGTCGGGATCGCCCGCGCGCTCGCGGTCGACCCCGAGTTCATCGTCTGCGACGAGCCCGTGAGCGCGCTCGACGTCTCCGTGCAGGCCCAGATCCTGAATCTCCTCGAAGACCTCCAGGAGGAGTTCGGGCTGACGTTCCTCTTCATCGCGCACGACCTCTCCGTTGTCCGTCACATCTGCGATCGAGTCGCGGTGATGTATCTCGGCGAAATCGTCGAAGTCGCAGGCACCGAGGAGCTGTTCGCCGATCCGAAACACCCCTACACCAGGGCCCTGCTCTCGGCGATCCCCGAACCCGATCCAGCGGCCGCGAGCGAGCGCGTCACGCTCGAAGGCGACGTTCCGAGCCCGATCGACCCACCCTCGGGCTGTCGCTTCCGGACCCGGTGTCCGTCGGTGATCCCGCCCGACGACATCGACGTCTCTCAGGAAGCGTACCGCGAGGTGATGGACTACCGCGAGCGCGTCGAAAACCGCGCGATCTCGGTCGAGTCGATCCGTGCGGAGGCCGACACCCCTGCCGAGGCGGTGGCGACCGATGGCGGCCTCTCCGACGCGAAGCGCACGCTCTGGACACATTTCTTCGAGCACGATGACGCGCTCGACACCGAATCGCGCGCGGTGATCGAAACCTCCTTCGAACTCGTCGCCGACGACGAGTTCGAGGAGGCCGCTCAGGTGCTCCGCGAGCGCTTCGAGAGCGTGTGCGAGCGCCAACAGCCCACTCTCCAGAACGAGGCACACCCGGCGGCGTGTCACCTCTACGACCAACCCGACCGCCCGACGTAGCCCGCGCCGAACGCAATTTTTTCCGGTAGTCTTATTATCTTCCTCTCGTCACTCACGCCCATGTCACACGATGACGAGAGAAACAGACGATCTTTCCTGAAGGCCGCCGGCGGCGCGGCGGCGGCGACGGCGATCGCGGGCTGTCTCGGTGGCGGCGACAGCGGCAACGGCAGTGATGGCAACGGCTCCGGCGGGGATGGCGGTGGCGCCTCGGGCGGCGGTGCCAACGGCTCCGCCGGCGGGAACGCGACCGGTGGTGGGAACGGGACTGGCGGGAACGAAACCGGTGGCAACCAGAGCGCCGGCGGTGGCGGCAGCGGCGGGACGCTCGTCTACGCCCGCGGCAGCCACTCCTCGACGCTCGACTTCCAGAACTCGACCAGCGGCGAGGTCGCGAAGGTCACCGAGCAGATGTACGACTCGCTGATCGGGTTCGTGCCCGGCGAGGCCACCCTCACCGAGGAGCTGGCGACCGACTACAGTCTCGAAGAGCAGGAGGCCACGCTGACGCTCCGCGAGGGCGTGACCTTCCACAACGGCGAGGAGTTCACCGCCGAGGACTTCGTCGCCACGTTCCGGCGTTTCACCGACGCCGAGTACCAGTACTACGCGGGCGACGACTACGTGTCGGCGTACGGGCCGTTCACGTTCGGTGACTGGATCGACGAGATCTCGACCGACGGCGACTACAGCATGACGATCTCGCTGACCCAGAAGTACGCGCCGTTCCTCCGAAACCTCGCGATCTTCGCGGCGGCGATCCACTCGAAAGCCGCGATCGAGGACGACAGCATCGACCTCAGCCAACAGGCCGTCGGAACGGGTGCGTTCCAGCTCGAGAACCTGAACGACGGCCAGGGCGTCGTTCGGCTGTCGGCGTACGACGACTACTGGGGCGAGGGCCCGCAGGTGTCGGCAGTGGTCTTCGAGACCATCGGCCAGAACTCCACGCGTGCGCAGTCGCTCACCAGCGGTGAGATCGACATCGCCGACGGGCTCGGTGCGCAGGCCTCACAGCAGGTCCAGAGCGCCCAGAACGCCGAACTCCGGTCGGTCGAGGGGATCAACACCGGCTACATGGCGTTCAACATGAACGTCGAGGAGTTCCAGAGCAAGCAGGTGCGCCAGGCGATCAGCTACGCCATCGACACCAAAGCGATCGTCGAGAACATCTACGCCGGCTTCGCCTCCCAGGCCGCCCAACCCATCCCGCCGAACGTGCTCGGCCACAACGGGGAGCTCGAACCGTACGCCCGCGACCTCGAACAGGCCCAGTCGCTGCTGGAGGAGGCAGGCTACGGCGACGGGTTCTCCTTCGAACTCGCGACGTTCCAGAACCCGCGAGGGTACAACCCCTCGCCGCTGCCGACCGCTCAAACCGTCAAATCGAACCTCTCTGAGATCGGGATCGAGGTCACGATCAACCAGCAGTCGTTCGACCCGTTCCTCGACTACACCGCCGAAGGCAAACACGACGCCTGCTTCCTCGGGTGGTACACCGACAACGCCGACCCGGACAACTTCGCGTACGTCCTGCTGCACCCACAGGTCGAGGACAGCGCACTCACCGAGGGCCAGGACTGGGTCAGCTTCGACACCGAGGGCTACAACACCTCGAACCGGGCGGCGTGGGCGAACCGTGAGTACATGACTCTCGTCGAGGAGGGTCAGGCGACCTACGACGAGGCAACCCGGAAGGAGAAGTACAACCAGGCGATGCAGATCGCCCACGACGAGGCGCCGTGGGTGTTCCTCGACCACGCGAAGGAGCTGCGTGGTGTCGGGGGCCGGGTGTCGAACTACACGGTCGCGGCGATCGGCGGCCCCTACCTCAACCTCGTCACGCTCGGACAGTAGGCCGCCACACCACCACCGGTCCACCAGCGCTGTGAGCGGTGCTGAACGTCTGAAAGTGGCGAAATCGGCCGATGACGAGCGAGCAACTTTTACCTTTGCCGGACAGGGTTCGGCGTAATGGTCTCGACGCGGTTCATCGCGAAGCGGTTGTTGCTCCTCATCCCGGTGCTGTTCGGGGTCGCAACGCTGGTTTTCGCGATCCTTCAGCTCTCACCGGGCAACCCGGCACGCGCGATCGCCGGCCAGCGTGCATCCGAGGAGTTCGTCAGACAGATCGAGCGCGAACTCGGGCTCAACGATCCGATCTGGGTGCAGTACGGCCGCTTTCTCGTCGATGCGGTCCAGTTCGACCTCGGGAGTTCGTACACCATCCAGCGCGACACGCCGGTGCGGACGATCCTCGTGAACAAGCTGCCGATCACGCTCGAACTCGCGCTCTACGGCCAGCTCATCGGCATCCTGCTCGGGATCCCCTTCGGCATCATCAGCGCGGTGAAACAGGACACCATCACCGACCACCTCACCCGCGTGGGTGCCCTCTCGGGCATCTCCATTCCGATCTTCTGGAGCGGGCCGCTCGTGATCCTCCTGTTCGCCCAGATCCTCGGGTGGCTCCCGACGAGCGGCCGGATCGACGCCCAGCGGTTCGCGATCGAGTCGATCACCGGGCTCATCACGGTCGACACGTTCATCCAGGGGATTCAGGCCACCATCGCGAGCGGGTTCGCGGTGAGCAACTTCGCGGCCTTCTTCTCGGCGGTCAGTCACATGATCCTGCCCGCGGCGACGATCGGGATCTACTCGATGGCGCTGATCTCGCGGATGATGCGGTCGTCGATGCTCGAAGTCATCAGGCAGGATTACATCCGCACCGCCCGCGCGAAGGGCCAGGGCGCGAAGATCACGCTGATGAAACACGGCCTCCGGAACGCGCTCATTCCGGTGATCACCGTCATCGGCATCCAGTTCGGCTCGCTCCTTGGCGGGGCAGTCCTGACCGAGACCGTCTTCGGCATCGGCGGGATCGGCACCCTCCTCGTCGAGGCGATCAACGTCGGCGACTACCCGGTGGTTCAGGGGACGGTGTTGGTGTTCGCGTTCCTGTTCACGCTGGTGAACCTGGGCGTCGACATCACCTACTCCGCGCTCGATCCGAGGATCCAACAATGACACGCAAACTGGAGGGACGGCGATGAGCACCGAAACGGAGATGGGCAGCGGTCGTACGCGCGGGGTCTTCGATCGGCTCCGGGCGTCGCCGTTCCTCTCGGATCTCCTCTCGAACCGGCTCGCGCTCGCCGGCATCGTCATCGTGTTCGGGATGGCGGCGGTCGCGATCTACGCGCGGCTGTTCGTCGATCTGGAGGCGATCTCGCTCACCCAGTTCGGCCAGAACCCGCCGCGGCAGGCTCCGGGCTGGTGGGCGAACCTGTTCGGCAGCGGGGCGACGGCCACGACGGTCGGTTTCCTCGAATACCCGTTCGGCACCGACGGCCAGGCGCGGGACATCTTCCCACGGGTGCTCTACGGCGCGTGGTACGCCCTGCTCTACGGCACGATCACCGTTGCGATCTCGACGGTCGCCGGCGTCGGACTCGGGATCGTCGCCGCGTACTTCGGCGACGTCACCGACAACGTCGTGATGCGGACGATGGACGTGCTGCTCGCGTTCCCCTCGCTCCTGCTCGCGCTCGCGCTGGTCGCCATCTTCCCCGACGATCTCGGGCTCTGGCGCGCGGTCGCCGCGCTCACCCTCGTCTACACGCCACGGTTCGCCCGCGTCATTCGTGGCGCGGCGCTCGCCGTACTGGAGGACGAGTACGTCGACGCGACGGTGGCGCTCGGTGCGACCGATCCCCGGGTGATCGTTCGGCACATCCTCCCGAACTGTCTCGCGCCCATCACCGTCCAGAGCACGCTGAACTTCGGGCTCGCGATCATCGACCTCGCCGCGCTGTCCTTCCTCGGGTTCGGTGCGCCCACCGGCACGCCCTCGTGGGGGCTGATGCTCTCCAATGGCGTGGAGCAGGGACTTCTGACCGGTCAGTGGTGGTGGTCGTTCTTCCCGGGACTGTTCCTCGCGATCACCGTCTTGGGGTTCAATCTCCTCGGTGACGGGATGCGCGACGCCCTCGACCCACGGATGCGCGAGGCCATCGACTGATCCGTGGCGCTCGGTGCGTGGCTCCGCCCGCGAATCCGACTGCTCGCCACGGCGGGTGCGGTCGGGGTCGTCGCGGGCGCACTCGCCCTCTTCGCGCTCGCCGCCGTTCGCACTCCCGAGTTCGCCAGCACACAGACCTTCGCGGTCGGTGCGCTCGTGCTCGGGTTCGCGGTGCTCGGCTGGTCGGGCTCGGTGCTCGCCGGCAACGCTGTCGAAACCCTCCAAACCCATCTCGACACCGATACCGGCTGGACCGAGCGCGATTCGCGGCGCGCGATGGCTCGGCTGGTCGGGTTCGGTGTGGGTGTGATGATCGGCGTCGTGGTCGCGACGACGCTACTCTCGTGACCGGACGTTCTCGCCGATCGCCGCGCCGAATCGCTCTTCGCCGTCGGTGCGCTCGTAGACCGTCTCGCCGCGTACCATCGTCCACTCCGGGAACACGCCTTCGAACCCGTCGAACGGCGTCCACCCGCAGTCCGTCGCCAGTTCCTCGCCCCGAATATCGCGGGTCGCGTCGGGGTCGACGAGCACGAGATCGGCGTCCTTCCCGGCCTCGACACGGCCTTTTTGTGGAAGGTCGAACACCGCGGCGGGGTTCGCGGCCGTGAGATCACGCACCCGCTCGTAGTCGAGCCGTCCTGCGCGCGCCTCCGCGAGGAGCAGGGGGAGCGCGGTCTCGACACCCGGAACACCGCTCGGGGCGTCCCAGATCCCCGCGTCCTTCTCCTCGCGGGTGTGCGGCGCGTGGTCGGTTGCGATCAGATCGACCGTCCCATCGGCGACGCGCTCGTACACCCCCTCCCTCCGCTCCTCGCTCCGCAGCGGCGGGTTCATCCGTCCGTGAGTGCCGAGGTCGTCGTAGTCTTCGCGCGAGAGCAGGAGGTGATGGGGCGTCACCTCGCAGGTCATCTCCATACTATCCGCGGCGTCGATCCCCTCCGGCGTGCTCGCGTGGGCGATGTGGAGCTGTGCGCCGGTGTCTCTGCCGACCTCGCACGCGCGCTCGACCGCCGCGCGCTCGGCCTCCGGGGTTCGGAACGCGCTCCACGCGTCGGCGTCGTCACGATCCCTAGTGGACGCGTCGAACCGCGTCGCGTCCTCGGCGTGGACGGTGACGGGAACGCCGCGCTCGGTCGCGGCCGTTACGGCGTCGGCGAACAGGTCGGCGTCGATTCCCATTTCGCCCGTCGAATCCGCGAGAAAGACCTCGCCGAGCGCGAACAGGGGCCGATCGAGCAGTTCGTCGGGCTGCCAGTCGGGCGTGACGCCGCCGTTGATTCCGAAGTCGACGACCGAATCCGTAGTACAGGTGGCCTTCTCGTCGAACGTTTCTCCGTCGACCGTCGGGGGCTGGGTGTTCGGCTGGTCCACAACCGTGGTGACGCCACCGGCCGCTGCCGCCCGGCTGCCGCTCGCCCACGTCTCCTTCTCGGGAAAGCCCGGTTCGCGGAAGTGGACGTGGGCGTCGATCATCCCCGGCAGTAGGAGCTTTCCGGTGGCGTCGATAGTCGTCTCGTCAGCACCGGCCGACAGTCGGCGCTCGACGGCGGCGATCCGCTCGCCTGCCACTCGGACGTCGCGCTGGCGACCGTCGACGAGCGTCGCGTTCGCGATGAGCATGGTGACGCTCGACCGCCCGCAGGCCTAAGCGTCCCGATCGTCGGCTGGGTCGTCTGCCGCCGATTCGTCCGTCGACTGGTCGTTCGTACTCCGATACCCCTCCGCGAGTGCCTGCTCGATCGTGCGGGCGACGGTCTCGGGGTCGGCGTCGCTGCCGGCGCGCGCCACACTCCCGACCGAGTCGGGATCGAACGCCACATCGAGGGCGTCGTAGATCGGTTCGAGCACCTCCGCCATCGCCGCAGCGTCGCGGGTCACGACGATTCCCGCGACGAGCGCGGCGTCGCTCCGCACGCGCTGGGCGAGCCCCGCGATCTTGCCGTCGGCCTGAAGTGAGTGCGACCCCGGACAGAACGAGTTCGGCGGTTCGCCGTCGCGCGCCTCGACTCCGAGCCGGTCGAACGCCGCTTGGAGATTGGTGGTCGCTCGTGCGTAGCGTTGCTGGATCTCCCGCCCCTCGATGGGCTCTGCTCGCGCGAACGCCACCGTCGACCCGGTGTACGCGACTGCGCGGCCGCCGACCTCGCGCTCGATGGGAGAGAAGTCGTGGTCGGCGGCGATTTCGCGCGCCCGGTCGTAGCCTTCGGCGCGGGCGTCGCGCCGACCGAACGCGATCTGACGGTGGGGCGTCCACGCGCGCACTGCCGGCTCGCCGGTCGTTGCGGTGTGTGCGACCAGCTCGCGGGTGCGCTCGCGATCGGCCTCGATGTCGGCCGCTCGCCCCTCGAAGACGCGCATAGTCGATGGAGGGGGCGACGGGGCTAAACGCCCGCGCTTCGTCGTCTCGCCAATGGCCGTCTCGCTCGGTGCCGACGTCCTCTCGCAGTACCGTCGCTTTTCGTTGTATAACTCCCCCTACGTCGCCCACGAGCAGGGACACGCGATCGATCTCTACCCCGAT
This sequence comes from Halococcus sp. PRR34, assembly GCF_028617175.1. NCBI lineage: Archaea > Methanobacteriati > Methanobacteriota > Halobacteria > Halobacteriales > Halococcaceae > Halococcus > Halococcus sp. PRR34. The sequence continues at coordinate 85,526 of NZ_JAQJDA010000004.1, forward strand.
GCGGGGCTCGGCCCGGCGACCGACGGCGAGCCCTCGATCGCACCGTCGCCGGTCGCTGGCGAGGTGCTCGACACCCGAACCGTGCGCGCCCCACCGAAATCCCACGCCGAGGCTGACGACCACCTCCTTCTCGTCGACACCGGCGAGCACGTCGCCCGCGTGCTTCACGTCGAGCCGACCGTCTCGCCAGGTGATTCGATCGCCGTCGGTGATCCGCTTGGTCGGCTCGTCCGGGCGGGATTCTTCGCGCCGTGGGTCGACAACCACGTTCATCTCGAATTTCGCTCGCCCGACGCGAACTCGTATCGTGCGAGCGGGTCGCTTCCGCTCGCGGTTGAGTGCCCGATCGTGGGGCTCGACTGGGACGGGACAGGTAGGGTCGTCGAGACGGGCGACACCTACGCCGTGCTCGACGCTCCCTCCCATCCCGATCCAGGCGAGCGCTTCGTCGGGATCGCGGCCGACGACGGAGGGGTTCTCGACGGCGGCCTCATCCACTACACGGGCGGCGGCGCGCTCGCCACTGATGGCGACCGCGAACGCGACGGCGCGGTGTCCTTGCTCGGGCGTGCGGTGGGCCACGCCTCCGGCCGTGACGTGGCGTGGGAGTCGCTCGACGTGCTCGCCAACGGCGAGCGCATCACCGGCCTCTCGCTGTTCTGTGGCCGCGAGGCCGATTTCGGCGCGAAACTCGTCTGTCCCGACACCGAGTTCGCCTGCGGCGAGCGCGTCACGGTCGAACTCCACCCGAGCGACGATCCGATTCGACTCGGCTGATCCGCACACCGCAGGCCGGACGGTGCGGTTGGCGCGCGGGAGCGCCGAAGGCGCGACTCGCGTGCGAGATCTGCACGAGTGAAGCGAGTGAGGGAGTCGGTTGGGAGGCATGTGGATGGTTGCGGTGCTGGTGGTGCTGTGTGGCCTGTGGTTCTCAGTTGCCCCGTGCGAGCAGCGTTGTTGTTCGTCCTCTGCACCCTACATACCTAGGTCGACTTCGGCGTTCTCAACGCATTTAACCGACGCACCCCTACCGAACACCGATGCGAATCGCCGTCCTCGGAGCCGGCTACGCCGGTCTCACGCTCGCTCGACAGCTCGAAAAACGGCTGTCAGAGTCGGACGAGATCGTCGTCGTCAACGACCGCCCCGATCACCTCGTCCAGCACGAACTCCACCGCGTCGTCCGACGGCCGTCGCTCGCCGACGGGATCACGGTCGATCTCGCCGACGTCCTCGATCGTGCGACCCTCCGCGTCGCGCGAGTCACGAACGTCGATCACGAGCGAGGCGTCGCCGAACTCGACGATGACGAGGAACTCTCGTACGACGTCGGTGCGGTCTGTCTCGGGGCCGAAACCGCGTTTCACGATCTGGAGGGCGTCGAGGAACACGCCACACCGCTGAAACGTCTGCCCGACGCCGCGCGCATCCGCGAGGAGCTCCTCGAACTCGCCGCCGGCGATCGGGTCGTGGTCGGTGGAGCCGGCCTCTCGGGCGTCCAGATCGCGGGCGAACTCGCCGCGCTCGCCCGCGAGGAGGGGATCGATCGCGAGATCGTGCTGCTCGAACGCCTCGACAGCGTCGCCCCGAACTTCCCGGCGAACTTTCAGGAGGCGGTCCACGAGGAGCTCGAAGCCCGCGACGTGATCGTCAACACCGGCGCGGCGGTCGAGCGCGCGACCGACGACGCCATCGAACTCGACACCGACGAGCTGCCCTACGGCCAGTTCATTTGGACCGGCGGCATCCGCGGACCGGACGCGCTTGCCGGCGAGCGCCCGATCGTGCCCGACACGCTCCGGCTCGGCGGCGACACGTTCGTGCTCGGCGACGCCGCGCGAGTCACCGACGCCGACGGCGCGGCGGTCCCGGCGAGCGCCGCGGCCGCCGTCCGCGAGGCACGAAGCGTCGCCGACAGCATCGCCGGGATCGTGTCCCACCGACAGGATGGCGGTGGAGACGACGCGCTGTTCGAGCCACGGCCAGAGCGATTCAGGTTCGACGCGCCCGGCTGGCTGGTCAGCGTCGGCGACGGTGCGGTGGCCCAGGTCGGACCGACGGTGTTCCGGGGACCGGCCGCGAAGGCGCTCAAAACGAGCGTCGGGGCGGGCTATCTCTCCTCGGTCGGCGCGATCGAGAACGCGGCCGGACTCGTGCGCGAAGAACTCGCCGGCGACTGAGGCCGTCCGGCGCTAACGCCGTCCGTGTCGTGCTTTTCGGTCATCGCCGGCGAGCCGATTCGAAACCGTTCTGCCGACCGTTTCGTGCCCGAAACGATGGCCGAACGGAAAACGACCGAGGAAGTTATACCCCGGACGCGACCTGAATGGGGTATGACCGGACGATTCGCCCCCGTTTTGCTGGCAGTCCTCCTCCTGCTCGCGGGATGTTCGCAGCTCGCGTCGGCACCGAACGAGCAGCCCGAGAACACGACGGTCGCCGGAACGGACGTGCAGAGTGCAACGCCGTCCCCGACGACCACAAACGCCACAGCAAACGCGACCACCACACCGAACACGACCGCCGCAGCGAACACCACCACGGAAACCATCCAGGGGCAGGCTCCGACGAGCAGCACGCCGACAGCGACCGAAACCACGACGCCAACCCGAACCTCGACGGCAGCCCCGACGACGACCGGAACACCCTCCCCGACCGCGACGCCATCGCTCGAGTCCCACTTCGTCGTCATCATCGGCGGGAGCCCCGACGACAAGGTGACCTACGACTTCTCGGTCACGGGGACGATCGAGCGCCGCGGCGAGAGCTACGGCGCACCGATCAACGACGATGGCGTGACCCGCGATCCCGACATCGATATCATCTCGCCGAACGGTTCGAGCGTTAGCGGCCGACTCGGCGGCGGTGGTGACGCCTACCGGATCACCGGCGAGATCACCGACTTCGAGGCCGCCAGCGAGGGTGCGGTCGACGTGTACGTCGACGGCGAACGGATCGAGACCGACGATTGAGAGGGACGGTTGTAACCGATCACTGGCCCGATCGCACGTCTTCGTGCGGCCGATCTCGGAACGACTGACAACCACTCCCCACGAGACCGTGGCGATCACGCTGTCGGTTCCTTCTTCGATGCCTTCGACCCTCTTTCGCCGCCAACAGTTCCCGTTCGTGGCAGAGACGTTGATACGGTTCCCGACGGGCAGTGCGTTCGCCGACACCGTGGTAACCCAAGCTCACACAGCACATGTAGCGTCGTGCGGACATCGGGTTTCGCCGTCTCGGACATCGGGTTTCGCCGTCTCGGACATCGACGCCGTTCGTTTAAGTGGCAGTAGTGCACACCACCTGCCGAGAATGTCTGCATCCATCACTGTACTGAGCACCGGCGGGACGATCGCAAGTACGCAAGCGGAGGACGGTGCAACGCCAAGCAGAAGCGGTGGCGATCTCATTGCAGCCGTACCGGAGCTCGGATCGCACGCCGATATCGCGGTGACGGAAGTCGTGCAGACGCCGAGCTTCGATATGGATATCGAGTCGCTTGCAGTGATCGTCGAACAAACACGCACGGCCGTCGATGATGGCGCTGATGGCGTCGTCATCACCCACGGGACGGACACGATGGCGGAATCCGCCTACTACTTGGATCTCGTCCTCGATCTGGATGCACCGGTCGTTCTCACGGGAGCACAGCGTCGTTCGGACGAAGTCAGTCCCGATGGCCCGAGCAATCTTCTCACCGCAGCCCGGGCGGCAAGCCACGACCGATTCCGCGGCAGAGGCGGTGTCTACATTGCATTCGACGAAGAGCTGCACGCCGCACGAGACGTCACGAAAGCACACACGAGTGACCTCTCGGCGTTCGTTTCTCCGGATAAATCCCCAGTCGCACACTTCACCCGCGAAAGCGTACGCGTCCACCGCGAGCCGGGAAGTCGGTCGGACACGATCGAGGCCACCACAACGTCGGCTGATGTCGTAGTGGTGAAAACGGGGATCGGTGTCGGTACACAGCAGGTCGACGCCGCCCTCGGTGGGAGTGTCGATGGCCTCATCGTCGAGGGGACCGGTCTCGGCAATACGACGAGTCCACTCGGCGGTGCGATCCGTGACGCCCTCGAAGCGGATGTTCCAGTTGTCATCACCTCGCGCTGTCAGGGCGGGGCAGTCGCGCCCGTGTACGGAACGCCCGGTGGCGGGAAAACGCTCCGCTCGCATGGGATAATCGATGGCGGTGATCTCCCCGCTCACAAGGCACGTCTGAAACTCATGCTACTCATCGAAGAGTATGAGGCGGCCGATCTCACCACTCTCCGCGAGGCATTCGAGGCGAATTCGTGACGAAGACGGAGAACGAACACGAGCAGACTCCGGAAATACTTGCGACGACGATCATTGCTATTGGCCGTGGGTGTGAACCGATATGCGGTCACAATGAGTGATATCGATGTCGCAATCGGTGTCGATGCGGACTGTGTTGCTGGCTGGCTGGGATCGTACGGCGGCGCGGATTCACCGGCGGATCTCTCGCGTGGACTCTCCGCCGGAAATGAGGGCATTCCGCGTCTGCTCCAGCTGTTCGAAGACGAAGCTATCGACACCTCGTGGTACGTTCCAGGGCATACTATCGAAACCTTCCGTGAGGAGATTCAGGCAGTCGCGGACGCTGGCCACGAAATCGGCGTTCACGGCTACTCTCACGAAAACCCGACCGACCTCTCACGCGAACAGGAAGACGAGATCCTTCAACTCTCGATCGATCTCGTCGAGGAAGTGACGGGTGAGAAACCGGTCGGCCACCGCGCGAGCTGGTGGGAGTTCAGTGAAAACACGCCAGATCTCGTCGAGAAGTACGACTTCCTCTACGATAGTAGCCTCATGGAGCGCGAGTTCGAACCGGGCTACATGCGCAAGGGCGATAGCTGGGAGAAAATCGACTACGATCAGGAGCCTGATTCGTGGACGACACCGTACGAATACGGTGACGAAACCGATGTCGTGGAGATTCCTATCAGCTGGTATCGAGATGATATCCCATCGATGCTGTTCATCAAGCAGCCACTCTATCACGCCGGCTACAAAAATCCGGAGATGATGTACGAGCAGTATTACAAACCGCAGTTCGATTACCTCTACAATCGCCGCGGTGCTGGTGTCTACACGTTCACTATCCACCCCGACCTGCATGGACTACCCCACATGATTCCCCATCTCGAAGCGTTCATCAACTACGTGAAAAGCCACGAAAACGCGGAGTTCAAAACGCTGGAAGAGGTCGCGCGCAAGTACGACGACGATCCATCCGTCTACGAAGCTCGTGGTGAATACGTCTGAACCGGGTCGCTTCTCCGGCGACTTTTGATCGACTTCGTACTGCTACTTGCATATCGGACATCGACTGCCGTTTCGAACTGATTCACGACCGATGACGTGACAACCCGAAGCGAGCGGCTCGGAAGCGATGACTGCCGACGTTGCGCCACCAGCGGCGTGAGACAGGCTCTCGGTACACGACAGCGGCTGTGGATGAAGACAGTGCTTCGATGGAGCCTACTCGTCCGTTACTGGTGTGTCTCGGGGTTTGAGGCGTCTTTCTCCGAACTCTCGGGCATCAGGCGCGTGTACCACCACGCCCAGAGAATCAGGACGCCTTGGAGCGGGAGTCGTGCCCACATCGCCGCCCGAGTGATGCCCTCGGCCCAGTCGGGGGCTGCATCAGTTGCCACGTCGCTGGTCGCCATATGAACGTTCGCCGGAAACACGGCGATCAGGAGCGCGATGAGTCCCCACGCGGACCGCTGGCGCGTCCGCCGGAGCAGGACGCCAATGCCGAGTACGATCTCCGCGATGCCGGAGAGATACACGAGTGCGACCGGTTTGGGAAACCGTGGTGGAACGATCCGAGCGTACACCTTCGGTGCAACGAAATGCATCACCCCCGCGGCGGCGTAGAAGACCCCCATCACGTAGAGCAGCGGTCGTTTGAGGCGGGGTGGCGTGTCGTCGGTATCGGTGCTCATGCACCTGTTGAGGAACGCTGGCTGAAGATAGTGTCCCCTTCGCGCGATGCGGCACGGCTCTCAGCTACGCACTATCGAGCAATCGATCCAACAGCATGACCGCGAGGCCCTTGTCGAGTGGATCGTTCGCGTTCCCGCAGTGCGGTGACTGAACGCAGGCGGGACAGCCCTCAGCACACGAGCAGTTCTCGATCATCTCCCGCGTTCGGCGCAGCAGCGTCTCGATGTCGTCGTAGCCAGCTCTCGTGAGCCCGACACCGCCGGGATAGCCGTCGTAGATGAAGATCGTGCTCTGGTTCGTGTGTGGGTGCAGCGGCGTCGAGAGCCCGCCGATGTCGCGTCGATCGCAGAGCAGCTCGAAAGGGAACATGGCGATCATGGCGTGCTCGGCGGCGTGGATCCCGCCGTCGAAGTTGCCGTCCGCCGCACGCATCGCCGTCTCGACCGATTCGGGTACCGTGAAGTATAGCGCCCGCGTTCGGAGCGAGGTCTCGGGCAGATCGAGCGAGAAGCGCCCGAGCGACTCGCCGGTGGCCCGGTCGCGGCGTTCGTAGCCCGTGATCTGCTTGCGCATCGTGACCTCGGCGAACCGGACCGTGACGTCCTCGCGGGTCGACAGCGTGACTGCATCGAGATCCTCCTCGACGGTGATCTGCTTGTCGTGGAGCACCTGCGTGTAGTAGTCCGCCCACGTGGATTCGAGCCCGGCGGTGTCGTGTGAGAGATCGAGCTCCGCGACCTCGTAGGTTTGTCCTTGATGGTGGTAGATCGCGCCGGGGTGAGCGTCGCGGAGCCCGTCACCGAACGGGAGCTGGCCGACCGTCTCGCCGCGCTGGCGGTCCCGTAGCTGGATGGTGCGGTCGTCGATCGTTCGCAGGCTCATCTCGTGCTGTGGACTGCCGTCGCCGCCGTAGGTCCAGCGGACGACGCCGTTCGTACTGCGGCGATCGAGATCACCCGACTCTTCGAGATCGGCGACCAGCGGCGGGAACGCCTCGCTGAAATGCTCGCGATCCTCGGGCGTGAGCCACGATTCCCGCGCTGCACTCAGCACGTGATCGGGCATGAGCTGGTCGTTCGCGGGGTTGACGACCGCCTGTTCGGGGTCGCCATCGAAGAAGTCCGCGGGGTTATCCATCAGGTACTGGTCGAGTTGATCCTCGCCGGCGACGAGCACGACCAGACTCGGATCGTCGCCCCTGCCTGCCCGCCCGGCACGCTGGTGAGTCGACATTCGCGTGTCCGGATAGCCGTCGAGCAGTACCACATCGAGTTCGCCAATGTCGACCCCGAGTTCGAGCGCGTTCGTCGACCAGACGCCGCGGATCGACCCATCGTGAAGCCCGTCTTCGATGGTGTTGCGGCGGGACTGCGGGAGCGCCGCCTGATAGGCGGTGACGCTGCTGGCGAGGTCGCCGTGACCGCGGTCGCGGAGAGCGTCGGCGCTCTCGGACGCGTAGCGTTCGGCGGCCTGACGGGCGCTCGTGAACGCCACGGTCTGGAAGCCCCGACTCACGAGGTCCGCGAACAGCCGTTTGGTCTCGGTATGGCTCGATTGTCGTCGTCCGCTGCTGTCGCTGCGGCCCTGCTGGGATTCGTCGTCGTACTCGGGCGGGTTCCAGAACAGCCAGTGGGTCGGCCCGGTCGTACTCGTGTCCTCGTCGACCAGCGCGAACGAGGAGGCAGGCTGGCCGGTGACGGCACTGGCGTGCTCGGTGGGATTGCCGATGGTGGCCGAACAGCAGACGAACTGGGGATCGGCGTCGAACTCCTCGCAGACGCGCGCCAGCCGGCGGAGCACGAGCGAAACGTGGCTGCCGAACACCCCACGGTACTCGTGAACCTCGTCGATCACGACGGTGTCGAGCCGCTCGACGAACCAGTCCCAGAGCCGGCGAGCGTGCGGCAGAATCCCGTAGTGGAGCATATCCGGTGTCGTGAGAAGGACCGTGGGCTGGCGGTCGCGGACGTCGCGTTTCTCTGATTTCGAGAGGCGGCCGGTGTACTGGTCGACGCGGACGCGGCTGCCGAAGCCGAGGCCGTGAGCGAGCTCGGAGAGGGTATCGGCCTGATCGTTGATGAGCGCGACCTGTGGCGCGATGTAGAGCGTGCAGCGACTGTCCGCGAGCGCGCGCTCGAAGGCTGGAACCGTGTAGGCGAGACTCTTCCCGCTCGCGGTCCGGGTCGCGAGGACGGTGTTCTGGCCGTCGCGGACGGCTTCGATCGCGGCGGCCTGGTGGTCGTAGAACTGCTCGATCCCGTCGTCGGTGAGGACACTCCCGAGGCGGGACTCGACATCGACATCTCGGAAGGTAGCGGACCGGCCGGAAACTTGCTGGTGGAGCTGCACCTGCCCATCGTAGTACGGCCGGTCCCGGAGCCACGCGACGGTGTTCTCCACAGAATCAGTACGCAGTCCGCGGAGCTAACGGTTGCGATCCCGGACCCCGCTCGCTGATGTACTCGGCTACTGTTGACAGTAGTCGGTGACACGGTTTCTTCGTTCGGGGTCGGGTGACGTGACTGGAGCAAACAGCAGCCTCGTCGGCCAGTCGATCTTGTCACTTCCGGTGATCCACCTATCCGTTCATCCCGACCATTCTGCATCGAGCAGCGTCTGCTGGACGATGTCTTGGCCGACGGCGTCGGCGAGCGCCTCGAAACCAGCACGCTCGCTCCGATCGCTCGCGTTCGCCACCAGTCGTGAGACGATGAACTCCGGCGTGGATCGACCGACGGTCCCGAATTGTGGCTGATAATCCACGTCGAGCGTCAGATCGTCGCGCAGGCCTCTGGCGAAAATGCCGTCGGTACGCGCCCGATCCGGCAGGGGTTCGAGATCGTCCGCGAGGTGGGTGACGTAGACGCCGACGGCTCCCGCATCGACCGCGAGACGGACTAATCCGTACAGCAGGTCGGCGGCGCTTCCCGGTTCGGTGATCGCCTCGAACTCGTCGACCAGCATCAGCGTCCGGTTGCTTTCGGTCAACGGCGGCACGATCGTCTGGAGCGTGGATTCGAGCACGCCAGCGTTGAAACTCGCGTGTCGGCGATGGAACACGATGGCGTCGACGCGGCTCACTTCGGCCTCATCGGCCGGGACGGGCAAGCCCATGTGCGCGAGGACGACCACCTGACAGAGCGTCTCCAAAAGGGTGGTCTTCCCACCACTGTTCGCCCCGGTGAGTACCGTGACCTGATCCCCGGTCGGTACCTCGGCCGCACACTCGTGGTCGCCGACGGCGTACGTGACTGGCTGCACATCGTCGTTGGCCGCGACGAGCGAGAGGTTGCGTGCGTTCACAGCCCCAACACAACCCGACTCGACGAACGTGGGGCGAGTCAGATCGTAGGCGCGGACGAACCGTGCGAGCGAGAGCTGGAAGGCCGTCTCGCTCACTGCGGTGACGGCAGCTTCGATCTCGTCGCGGCTGTCGTCGAGTGCGGCCTCCAGTTCGTCTGCGACCGCTTGCTCGCGAGCTTCGACCGATTCGCGGAGTGTCCCGAGCAGCTCGCGGAGGCCCTGCGTCACGAAATCCGTAGCGTCGGCAGCCCCGGTGGGGGTTGCCTCCCGGACCCGCGGTGCCGGGAGTGGCGTCTCGCTCGCCACATGACTGATGAACGCTTCACGGAACTCCTCGCTCGAACGAACGCCGTCGGATTGGATGGCCTCGATGACGTCGATGCCCTGCGCTTCGAGCTGTTCGACCGCCGTGAGCTGCTCGCGGGCCGTATCGAGTTCGTCGTCGATGCCTTCGCGAACGGTGGGCTCGCCTCCCTCTGTGTCGAGGGAGCCGAGCGCTTCGCGGGCATCGTCGAGCGCGTCGGGATCGATGGCGTCGATCGAGGCGAACACACCGATGCTGACGCCGATGTCTTGGAGTGCGAGCACAGTCTCGACCGCGGCCCGATCGCCACCACCCATCTCATCGAAGCCGGCGAAGACGTCGAGAACTTCCTCGCAAGTGGCGTCGTCGAGATCGCCCCAGGTGTCCGTTGCGAGGATCACCTCGTCGAGGCGGTCTTCCATAGCGTCGCGCGAGGTAAGCGGTGTCAGCACACGGATACGGTCGCCCGCGTGATCGGTGACAGCGTATGTTTGGACCCGTGCGAGGAGGTCCTTGTAGACGGTGCGTGCATCCGGCGTCGTGAGGATCCCCATCCCCTGTTCGCCGTGGGCGTGCCGAAGGATCCGGGTTGCCCGCCCGCGGGCGAGTCCAGCATCGACGAGGACGCCGATATCCATCGATTCGATCGCCCGAATCGCGCGCTCAGTGCCGAGTCCGTCTTCGAGCTGGGAGGCTGTCTTCGGGCCGATTCCCCAGTAGTCCTGGAGGTGCATAGAAACCCGCTCCGCTGCGAGCACCCAAATAGGTGCTTGGCTCGTGATCCCCGGGCTCCTGCGTGAAGCACACGTGATTGGCGAGCCAAGGACGAGCAAGAGCGCGGACTGAGAGCGGGTCAGCACCGACGAAAGAGTGTAGTTCGTACGGATGTTCGGAGCACCATGACTGGCGACCGCGTCACGGTCTCGTTGGATAGCGATGCAAGTGCCGCCCTCGAAACGCTCACTAGCCGCACAGAGAACGGACAAAGCGAGCTCGTCCGCCAGGCACTCACGTTCTATGCGGCAAATTTCGAAGCAGCGACGGCCGATGCAAGTGCCAACTTGGAAGAGTATCACCAGATGCTCGCTGGTGGTGAACACGTCCTTCTCGATGTCGACTTCCTGCACTGCTTTCTCGAACACATTGAGGGTGAGTCGGGCGATCCCGACCCCGACTTTCTGGAGTGTACCGATCGCGTTGCAGAGTATCATACGAGCGAATACGACGAGCGATTCACCGATCTCGGCGAACTTCTCGATTGGCTGTCGTTCTGTGGTTTTCTCACGGTTCGCGAAACCGAAGCGGACACCTACCACGTCGTCTTTCCGACGGAGTCGATGAAGTGGTTCATGCTTCGGTTCATCGAGCGTAGCACCGCATCGCTCAACTTCGACATCGATGTCAACGAGGGTGTTTCGAAAGTGTTGCTCACCGAACGACACGAATGAATACCGATGCAGTGAGTCCGGTTCGCAGTGGTCTTGCTTGGCCAGTTCATACGGCTGCATACTGTATGCACACCGTTCACAGCAACCCTTTTCACCCGATTGTGTAGTGATCTATCGTGAGGTAGATTGGGAATGGGACTCATCCAACGATTGCGGACGATCGGCCCGGGAGCGATGGTCGCGGCGGCGTTCATCGGACCCGGAACCGTCACGACGGCGAGCGTCACGGGCGCACGCTTCGGCTATGCACTGGTCTGGACGCTCGGCTTTTCGATACTCGCAACGATCGTCCTTCAGGAGATGAGCGCTCGCCTGGGGCTCGTTTCTCGTGAGGGGCTTGGCGAAGCGTTGCGTGATCAGTTTGACAATCCGATCGCCAAATGGGGATCGATCGTCCTCGTCGTTGCTGCCATCGGGGCCGGCACGGCCGCGTACGAAGCCGGGAACATCCTCGGCGGGGCGGCCGGGTTGGAAACCATCACCGGCGTGAGTTCGACGATCTGGGGGATCACGATGGGAGTTGTGGCCGGAGCGCTCCTCTATACGGGGAAATACAAGCTCATTGAGCGCGCGCTCGTCGGGCTGGTCGCCATTATGGCGATCTCGTTTCTCGTGTCGGCAGCGCTCATCGGCCCGGACTTCGGTGCGCTCGCGGCCGGGTTCGTCCCGACGATTCCCGACGGATCGGTGTTTCTCATCACGGGACTCATCGGTACGACAGTCGTCGGCTACAACCTCTTCTTGCACGCGAGCAACGTCCAGGAGCGCTGGAGCGGTCCAGCGGAACTGTCCGACTGTCGGACGGACACGGTGCTATCGATCCTCATCGGCGGGCTCATCACTATCGCCGTGCTCGTGACGGCGGCGGCTGCGTTCCCGACCGGCACCGAGATCTCCGACGTCGGGCGGATGGCCGAGCAGCTCCGGCCGATCGCCGGTCCGTACGCGACGCTGTTTTTCAGCATCGGACTGTTCGCGGCCGGGTTCACGAGCGCAACGACCGCCCCGCTGGCTGGTGCCTACGCCACCACGGGCGCGCTCGGGTGGGATACCGACCTCTCCGCGCCCCGGTTTCAGGCGGTGTGGGGTGTCATTCTCTTGGTGGGCGTCTCGTCGGTCCTTCTTGGTGGGAGTCCGGTCGAAATCATCGTGTTCGCACAGGTCGTCAACGGTATTCTCCTCCCGATCATCGCGGTCTTCCTCATCATCGCAATGAACTCCGATACACTACTCGGCGAGTACACCAACGGCACGGTGTCGAACGTTCTCGGTGGTCTCGTGACGATAATCGTCGTCTGGCTCGGCGTCCGGACGTTCCTCACGGTGACGGGAGTGCTCTAATGGACGATACAGCCCGCCTCGATGCCGAGACCCACGATATGCTCCTCGGTATCGAGGATCACGATGTGCGCCTCGCTGTCGATGTCGGTGGCACGTTCACCGACGTGGTGGTGCTCAGCGGTGACGACCTCACGACCGCGAAGGTGCCGAGCACCGACGACCAGAGCGTCGGCGTCATCGAGGGCATCGAGAAAGCCTGCGCCGAGGCCGGCATCGACCCCGCGGACATCGACTCGTTCGCCCACGGCATGACCGTCTCGGTCAACGCACTTCTCGAAGAGACAGGTGCGAAGACCGCGCTAGTCACGACCGAGGGCTTCGGCGACGTGCTCGAAATCGGCCGTCAGGATCGCCCCGCGCTGTACGATCTCGACGCCGAAAAGCCGACGCCGCTGGTTCCCCGCCGGCGACGTCACGAACTCACCGAACGCGCGACCGTCGATGGTATCGAGACGCCGATCGACGACGAGGACGTGCGGGCGCTCGCCGACGAACTCGCCGACGACATCGAGTCCGTCGCGGTCTGTCTGCTGCACGCCTACGCCCACCCCGAAAACGAGCGCCGCGTCGCCGAGATCCTCCGCGAGGAGTGCGACGCCCACGTTTCGGTCTCCCACGAGGTACTGGCCGAGTTCCGCGAGTACGAACGCACTGCAACCACGGTCGCCGATGCGTACGTCACGCCCGCAATCGATAGCTACATCGGTCAGCTCGAAGCGCGCGCCGACGAGCACGGGATATCGACGCCGCGCGTGATGCAGTCGAACGGTGGCATCGCCGACCCGACGACCGTGCGTGAGAACGCCGTTACCACCGTTCTATCGGGACCGGCGGCGGGCGTCGTCGGAGCTGACACGACTGCCGCCGACCGAGCGGACGAACTGGCGGGCCTCATCACCTTCGACATGGGCGGGACCTCCTCGGACGTGAGCCTCGTCCGCGATGGCGAGGTCGAACGCACGACCGACGCCACGATCGGGAACCGCCCCATCGGCGTCCCGATGGTCGATCTGACCACGGTCGGCGCTGGTGGCGGCTCGGTTGCGTGGGTGGATGCGGGCGGCGCACTCCGTGTCGGTCCCGAGAGCGCCGGCGCGAACCCCGGTCCCGCCTGCTACGGGCGCGGCGGAACCACGCCCACAGTGACCGATGCGAACGTCGTGCTCGGTTATATCGGTGGGAGCTCCGCACTGGGCGGCGAACTCGAACTCGACGAGGTGGCCGCCCACGAAGCGCTCGCTGGCCTCGCGGCCGAGGCGGGGCTCGACGATGCAGTTGAAGCCGCACGCGGGGTCTATCGGGTGGCGAACGCGACGATGACGCGCGCGATTCGCTCGATTACCGTCGAGCGCGGCCACGATCCGCGGCAGTTCGGCCTCGTCGCCTTTGGCGGTGCAGGGCCGATGCACGCGACCGCACTCGCCGACGCGCTCGACATCGAGCGGGTCGTCGTCCCGCGTGCCTGCGGCGTGCTATCGGCGTACGGGCTGCTGGCGGCCGACGAGAAACACGATGCTGTCCAGACCTACCGGACGCCGCTTGCGGCTATCGACACCGACGCGGTCGAGAACGCCTACGACGATCTCGCCGAAAGCGTCAGAGCGGACGCTTCTGCCCCGAACGCCGCGTCCATCGAGCGGGCGGCGGACTGTCGGTACGCTGGCCAGAGCTTCGAACTCACCGTCCCGGTCGCGGAGCCGCTCGATCCGACGGCGCTCGAAGAGCGCTTCCAGACGGCCCACGACACCGCCTACGGCTATCGGATGGACGACGCGGTCGAACTCGTCACGCTGCGGACGACCGCGACCATCGAACGCGAACCGACGACCCCCGCGTACGCCGGCGAGGGCGAGCCGCAGAAGGACCAGCGGGAGGCAGTCTTCGGTGACGAGCGACACCGAACGCCGGTCTATGCTCGTGAAGCGCTTCCCGCCGAGGACGAACTGACTGGACCGGTGATTTGTGAAGGGAACGAAAGTACCGTCGTCGTCCCACCGGGATGGTGCGGAACGGTCGGGACCGATGGAACGCTCGTTCTCGAACGGGGTGATGAACCATGAGTGATACCGAATCGACCCTCGACGCAGTAACGCTCGAAATCATTCGCAATCAGCTCGAAGGCGTCGCCGAGGAGATGGGCGAGGTGCTCATCACGAGCGCGTACTCTCCCAACATCAAGGAGCGCCGGGACTGCTCGACGGCGCTCTTCGATGCGGACGGACGGCTCGTCGCTCAGGCCGAACATATCCCCGTGCATCTCGGCGCGATGCCCGAGGCGGTCGATGCCGTGCTCGACGACGAGCCCAAGCCGGGCGACGTGTTCGTGCTCAACGACCCCTTCGCGGGTGGCACACACCTCCCCGACATCACGATGGTCTCCCCGATCTCCGTAGCGGAGACCGGATGTGCTGAGGCCAGCCTGGATGCTGAGGCCAGCCCGGAAATCGTCGGCTATGCGGTCTCACGCGCACATCACGCCGACGTGGGTGGGATGACGCCCGGCAGCATGCCGGCCGGCGCGCGCGACATCCAGCAGGAAGGGCTTCGCCTCCCGCCGACGCGACTCGTCGACGGCGGCGAGATCGACGCGGACGTCCGGGAGCTGATCCTCGCGAACGTTCGCGATTCCCGCGAGCGCTGGGCGGACCTGCGCGCCCAGCTCGCGGCCAACGAGCGTGGCGGCGAACGGCTCCGAGCGCTGCTCGACGAACACGGCCACGAGGAACTCCTCACGGCGTTCGATGCAGTCATCGACTACTCGCGCGACCGGGTCGCAAGCGAACTTTCCGAGCTTCCCGATGGCACGTGGGAAGCCAGTGATGCACTCGAAGGCGACGGTGTGACCGACGTGGACATTCCAATCGAAGTGACGGTCGAACTCGATGGTGGCGAAGCGACCGTCGATTTCACGGGCACCGCTGGACAAGTCGCGGGCAACCTGAACGCGCCGCTGGCGGTGGCCAAAAGTGCGGTGTATTTCGTCATCCGGTGCGTGACGGACCCGGAAATACCACCGAATCAAGGGTGTTACGACCCGATCTCGGTTCATGTCCCGTCGAAATCGCTGTTGAACCCCGAGTCACCGGCCGCCGTCGTCGGTGGCAACGTCGAGACGAGCCAGCGCGTGACCGACGTGACCTTCGCTGCGCTCGCCAAGGCCGCCCCCGAGGTGGTGCCTGCCGGTGGTCAGGGGACGATGAACAACCTCACTATTGGCGGCCGGACCGACGGCGATGACGAGATCACGGCCGAGGAGTTCTCCTACTACGAAACCATCGGCGGTGGCTTCGGCGCACGTCCAAGCAAAGACGGCATGGACGGCGTACAGGTGGGAATGACGAACACGTTGAACACCCCAGTCGAGGCGCTCGAAGCGGCCTACCCACTTGCCGTCGAGCGGTATGCGCTGCGGCCGGGCAGCGGTGGGAACGGACGGTATCGTGGTGGGTTGGGAATCGAACGTTCCGTCACGCTCGGCACCGACGCGACCGTCTCGCTGCTCACCGAGCGCCGCCGAATCCCGCCGCGTGGCATCGCTGGCGGTGCGGACGGCGCGACCGGCGAGAACTTCATTGACGACGAGCCGGTGCCAGCAAAGACGACTCGCGAGGTCGATGCCGGAACGACCGTAACTGTGCGCACGCCGGGCGGCGGCGGTCATGGTGATCCCGACGAACGCGACGAGACACTCGAAGCACGCGACCGTGCGGACGGCAAGACGGGTATGGAGAACCAGTCATGAACGGCTGGCGCGCTCGGATCGGACTGATCGTCCCTTCCTCGAACACGACCGCCGAGCCGGAGCTTTCGGCAGCCACTCCGGCAGGCGTGAGCGTTCATGCCGCTCGAATGCCGCTGGAAAACGTCACTGCGGACGATCTCGATACGATGGCGGACCGTGCGATCGATTGCGCGGAGCTTCTGAACGACGCCGCTGTCGACGTCGTCGCCTACGGGTGTACGACCGGCAGCCTGCTGCACGGACACGGCTTCGACGCCGAACTGGAAGCGACAATCGAGGCGACGGCAGACTGCCCGACGGTGGCGACTGCACTCTCGGTCGAGCGGTGTCTCGATGCGCTCGGGTGTCAGCGTATCGCCCTCGCGACACCGTACGTGAACGACCTCACACGGCGTGAAGTCGAGTATCTCGAAGCGAGCGACCGCGAGGTCGTCGCCGTCGACGGCCGGGAGATCGAGGCGAACACGGCCATCGGCTCGCTCACGGCTGAAGACGCCTACCGACAGGTCAAAGCGCTTCTCGCGGACGTCGACGAACCCGATGGCGTCTTCGTCTCGTGTACGAACTATTCATCCCTGTCGGTCGTGGAGACACTCGAAGCCGATCTCGGACTCCCGGTCGTCACCAGCAACGCAGCCACAGCGTGGGATGCACTGCGGACAGTCGACGTCGATGCCGAAGCCGTTCCCGGTCGACGACACTGATGGGCTTGTCGTCCACTGTTAGACGGTCGATTCGGCACTGTCGTCGCTGTCGGCTGCCTCCTCGGACCGCCAGACGGGAACCTCGCCGCCGTAGAACTCGTCGTCGCTGGATAGTTCCGCTTTCAGCTGAGGTTCGGCTGGCTCTCGGTCGATCGATGCTCGAAGGCGCCGTCCCACTCGGAGTGTAGCTCGTCGATGCGAGTTTCGATGTTCCTCTGGCGTTCAGAGAGAGCCTCTGCCTCGTTGGTGACTTCCTCGGCTTTTTGCCTCCATAACTGGCGGCGCTCGGAGAATCGCTCGATAGCGTCTTCGGTATCGAGTAGCCATGCCCGATAGTTCTCTGAGGAGAGGATGGCGGCGGCGGTCGCCTCGCGGTCGAACGGTGACCGATTCGACTTCGAACAGTACGTCGAGTCAGTCGACAGCGCACGTCGGGTCGGCGACGATCTCCGAACGATTTTCGCCGAGGGAATCTGTGTGTACGGGACCGACGAGCTGCAGTCGCTTCGCAAGGCGGTGTTCGCCGATGAGTAGCACGCAAATCGAGAGGTGACGGAATCGTTCAGTAGCATCTCGACTCCCGCAAGCGAAAGTACAGTACGAGTGGAAGGCGCGTGAGAGTAGGTCATCCGATATAAATCTACCGCAACCGCCGATTGATTATATGGTCAGACACCGTTTCGGATGTTGTGAACCGCAAGACGGCAGGCACCGCGTTCGATAATCGAATGAAATCAAACGCACAGCCGGAGGATCGTTTAAAAGCATCCGTACGCCGTCGGCCAAATGCGGACCGTTCGAAAAACGAATGGGCGCTGCAGGATTTGAACCCGCGACAATTTGGTCCGAAGCCAAACACTCTGTCCAAACTGAGCTAAGCGCCCTCGACCGTCGGTACAGGCGAGCCGCAGTTAAACCCCGCGATCGACGCGTTCCGCGCCCTTTATTCGCCAGCCCCCGGGAGTCGCAGATATGACTGGCGAGCGCGCCCGTGGCTTGTTCGAACTCACGCGCCCGATCAACGCGGTCGCTGCGGGCGCGCTGACGTTCATCGGTGCGTTCGTCGTCGGTGGGCTGGATCGACCTGCGATGGTGGCCGCGGCGGCAGGTGCGACCGTCCTCGCCGTGGCCGCGGGCAACACGATGAACGACTACTTCGACCGCGAGATCGACCGGATCAACCAGCCCGATCGGGCGATCCCGCGCGGTGCGGTCACGCCGCGCGAGGCACTCGTCTCCAGTCTCGTGCTGTTCGCCGGCGCAGTCGCACTTTCACTCTTTCTTCCCCTGCTCGCGGTCGCGATCGCGGTCGTGAACCTCCTCGCGCTCGTCGCCTACACGGAGCTGTTCAAGGGGCTACCGGGCGTCGGCAACGCCGTCGTCGGCTATCTCGGCGGGAGCACGTTTCTGTTCGGTGCGGCGGCGGTCGGACGGGTCACGGCTGCGGTCGTCGTGCTGTTCGCGCTGGCGGCGCTCTCGACGGTAGCCCGCGAGATCGTGAAGGATGTCGAGGACCTCGCCGGCGATCGCGAAGAAGGGCTGAAAACCCTCCCGATCGCCGTCGGCGAGCGTACTGCGCTCTGGCTCGCGGTCGGGCTGCTCGCGGTCGCGCTTGCCGCCAGCCCGCTGCCGTACGTCCAGGGGACGTTCGGCTGGCCGTATCTCGTCGTGGTCGCGCTCGCGGATCTCGCCATGATCTACGCCGCAGTCGAGAGCTTCGCCGATCCGACCGCCGGCCAGGAGCATCTGAGCTACGCGATGTTCCTCGCTGCCGCCGCGTTCGTCGTCGGCCGGGTCGCGGTCGCACTCTGAATCGGCCACAGCCACGACCCCGATCGGCGGTGCGTTTTTGTCCGCGGATCGCCTCCGAACGGGTATGCCAGTGACTGACGACGACGAACTCCGCGAGATCCTGGGTCTGGAAACGGTGGCTGTCGTCGGGTGTTCGTCCACACCGGGTAAGGACGCCCACGAGATCCCGCGCTACCTCCGCGAACACGGCTACGACGTCATCCCGATCAACCCCTACGCCGACGAAATCTTCGGGCGCGAGCCCGCCGACTCGCTCGCTGACGTCGACGAAGCGATCGACATCGTCGACGTGTTCCGTCCGAGCGACGAGGTGAGCGGGATCGTCGATAGCGCGCTCGATCGCGACGATGCACCCGTCATCTGGACGCAGCTCGGGATCCGCGACCCGGAAGCGACCGATCGGGCCGAGGATTCGGGTCGGCAGGTCGTCGAGGACAAATGCATAAAAGTCGAACACGGGCGGCTCTGTTGAGGCGACGACCCGGCTTCGGGTGACGATCGAGCCGACTTATCGGTTGGCTCCGGCGGTCCCCTCCGCCCCGCTTCGGTCCGTCTCTGTTTCGTCTGTTCCGGTCTCGTTCACCTCGACTCCGCCCGTTCCGGCGTTGTCCGCGTCGGCCCCCTCTTCGCTCGAGATATCGGCGTTCGCGTCGGCTGCGTGGTCGGGCTCGGCCTCTCTGATCGTCGCTTCGGCGACCTGCTCGTCGATATCGATCCCCTGCTCCTCGGCGAGCGCGTCGAGGATCGCCCGCTGTTCGTCGAGATCGCGTTCGATGCGTTCGACTCGGTTGCTCGTGGCCTCGACGTGAGTCTTGACTTCGTTGACCTGGGTTCTGAGTTCGTCGACTTTCGTGTACAGCTTTTCGGCCATCTCCGTCACCGTCTGGAGCTTCTTGGCCGTGGTTCCGAGTCCCATATCCGGTCACTGGGGACGGAGCTACGTGGCTTTTGTGCTCGACAGCAGTCACGGAGGCCCGTCGAACGCGGCGATTAAGACGCCGCCGTTCGGAGCCGTGGTATGGACGGTACGCGGTCCGCCCCGCTGGTCGGCATCGTCGGCTGCCTCGCCGTGCTCGCCGCGCTCGTCGCCCCCTATCTCGTCGCTGACGCCGGGGCGGTCGGCGTCTACTACGACGCTGGCACCGGGCCGACCCCGCTCCTCGTCGGCCTGTTCGCTGCCGTCACGATCATCGCCCTCGCTGCGGGGCGCGCGGACCGAACCGATCCGGCGACCGCCGCCGGTGTCGCGCTGGTCTTTGGCGTCTGTATCGCGGCGCTCGCGCTCGTGTGGGCCGTGACGGTCCCTGACGCGATCGTCTTCCAGCTCTCGCGGACCGATCTCGTCTCGTTCCATCGATGGGTGCTCGCCGCGGTCTCGCTCGCCGTTCCGATCGGTAGCGCGTGGTACACCCGTGCACTCGGGCTGGTGTAGTTCGGCTTGGCGGTGCGGTTGCGGGGCGGGCCTGGCGTCTCGACGAGCACGGCGAGTCGAGGCTCAGGAGAGCAACGCTCTCCTGGCGGATGAAGGGCGAGACGCGACCGCAGGGAGTGTCGAGGGCTTCGGGCGTGCGGTTGCGGTCGTGGGACGGTTGCGGTCGTGGGACGGTTGCGGTCGTGGGGCGGTCGGCAAGCGATCGTCCCGCGAGCGAACGCAGTGAGCGAGCGTGGTTCGAGACGGATTCGCCGTCTCGTCATCGCGAAAGACGCTTCGCGTCTTTCGAGCGACAGCAAAAGGTGGAGGTAGGGTCCGAAAAGTCCTTATGGGCGAGCAGGCAAGGATGAAACCGGACTAGGCCGGGCAGTTAGGCCCTGCTCGTTACCCGCGATACGGTCTTCAGCGGGGGCCGAACCCCGGGTGCGTCCGTGCCGACCGGCACGGGCCTCGCAAGCCAACATGGAAGCCTCGTCCGTCGGGGGCGGCGGTCCACGGCACCTCGTCCGCAGGGACGACTCGCCGTGGTTAACCGGCGGCAGTCCGTCAGGCACGGAAGTGAGCAGCGGACCGCCGGACAGCCGTCGCTCGCCGGGTCGCGGGGTGGAGAAGGCGCGCGGGTCTCCCCGTGCCGGAACGCCGGGCAATCCCGGGCCGTCCGATCTACTACTTCATCAATCACATCTGTTAGCTTAGTCGCTTCGCTGGCGTTCGCAGTACGGTTACTCGTGCCGACCGCCCCGCAACCGCACTGCCGAAGCCCTCGGCCACTCACTCCGTTCGGACCTCGCCCTTCATCCACCAGGAGAATGGGACACCAGAATCGCACTGCTCTATCGTTCGAAACCTGCACAGCGTGAAGCTTGGGAGGGCTACCGAACGCGTCCTTCATGCGAAAATAGACAACTGGACAACTAAAAGTCGTTTCAGCGAATCGTTTTGTGGGTGTGCCAGCAACACACGTACATGGCGGTCGAAGACACGGAGTACGTTCAGGTCGCATCGCTGTCGGATCTCGAAGACGAGGGCCGGCAGGTCGTGAGTAGCGACGGCCGACCCATCGCACTCTTTCACCACGAGGGCGAGGTCTACGCCGTCGACAACCGGTGTCCGCACATGGGATTTCCGCTCACTCGCGGCACCGTCGAGGACGGCATCCTCACCTGTCACTGGCACCACGCGCGCTTCGAACTGGAGGAGGGCGACACGTTCGATCTGTTCGCCGACGATGTCCAGACTTTCCCGACCGAGATCGACGACGGCGAGGTGTATCTCGATCCCGATCCCGAACCCGACGTGCCGCCCGCGACCCGACGACGCAATCGCCTCGCCGACGGCCTCCAGGAGAACATCTCGCTCGTGATGGCGAAGTCGGTTATCGGCCTTGACGAGGAGGGCGAGGGGTTCTACACGCCACTCGAAACAGCAGTCAACTTCGGCACCAGGTATCGAGCGATGGGGTGGGGGCGCGGTCTCACCACGCTCGGCTGCATGGCGAACCTCCACGAGCACGTCGGCGGCCGGGACAAGCGCCGCGCGATGTTTATGGGTGTTCGCGAGGTCGCCGACGACTCCGCCGGCGAGCCGCCCCGCTTCCAGCAGTACGCCTTCGACAACCAGGACCTCTCGAAGTCCCGGCTCAAGTCGTGGTTCCGGAACACCTGCGAGGTGCGCGACACCGACGGCGCGGAGCGGTGTCTGCTCACCGCGATCGACTCTCTCCCGCCCAAGGACGTCGCGGAGATCGTCTTCGCCGCCGCGACCGACCATCGGTACATGAACACCGGCCACACGCTGGATTTCATCAATACGGCACTCGAAACTACGGAGCGTCTCGGGTGGGACGAGCACGCCGAGAGCGCGCTCGCCGCGACGGTCGCCCAGATCACCGACGCCACCCGCTCGGAAGAACTCTCGTCGTGGCGACAGCCCGTCGACATCGCCAGTCTCTGCGCCGACGCGAACGATCTCCTGCCAGACTTGGTGGCGGCCGGTGAGGGGAAAGACTGGGAGCGACCAGAGGGGTTCGTCGAGACGCTGCTCTCGGAGGACGCTGAGGCGATCATCGACGCGCTGACCGACGCGATCAAGGAGGGGGCGACGACGAGCCAGCTCGCGGACGCAGTCGCGCGCGCGGCCACGCGACGGGTGTTGTGGTTCGCCACGAACAACGAGTTCAACGACTGGAACACCGTCCACCACACGTTCACCTACGCGAACGCGGTCCACCGCGCGACCCGAAAGACCGACGCGACCGAACTCTATCGGGCGTGTTTCGACGGTGCCATGTCGGTCTACCTCGATCGATTCCTCAACTCGCCGCGTGCGCCGGTGCCCGATCCGGGCGAGTCCGACCGCGCACCCGACGAAATCCGCGCCGACCTGCTCGACGCGTTCGACGAACAGGGCCAGGTCAATCAGGCCGCGGCGCTCGTGAGCGAACACTTCGACGCCAGCGGCGATCCTGACGACCTCAAGCGTACCCTCGGCCGGGGGCTGCTCCGCGAGGACGCGAACTTCCACACTCTCCAGAACGTGGAGGGAGCCTTCGGCCGGTTCGGGGTCGTTGACGAGGAGAACGAACAGCGAACGGCGCTGATGGCGTGTGCGCGATACATGGCCGCACACTTCCCGACGCGGCGCTCGGCCGAACAGACGTTCTCGATCGCGACCAGACTCCACCGCGGCGAGCGCCTCCACGAAGTGGAGTAGCCGCTGTCGGTCAAGAATCTGCTATGTTTTGACGGTGGCGCGCGGGAGGGCGTCGAAGACGCCCGACTCGCGCGAGGAATGAGCGAAGCGAGGGCCGCCAAGCGAACGGGGAGCAAAGCGACCCGTGAGCGAAACGAGCGAGCGCACCCGATGAAGTAAAAAGTAGGCGGTTATCCAGGCAGGAAGACGTTGAGCACCGCGACGACGACGCCAGCGAGCCCCATCCGAATGCCGGCGACATACCACCGCTGTCGGGAGATCGAGGCCATGTACGCGCCGAAGGTGAACAGGATACCGACCGCCATGGCGACCGAGGCCAGCGTGGCCTGAAACAGCGTGAACACCGATCCCTCGAACAGGAACGGGGTAAGCGGCACCACGAGCCCGAGCAGCGGTCCCAGGCCGCTCATGAGTGCGTTGACGACCTGGTCGCTCATTTTGTCACGCTCGACCTGTGTGTCACTCAGGTCGGTGAGCATCGCCTCTTCGGTTTCCTGAATCTCGGCGCGCATCTCCGCACGCTCGATCTCCCAGACGCTCCACACGCCCGATGTGGTGAGACCGACGGCCGCACCGAGCCCGAGGCTGATGACGGTGAGCCCGTCGTCGATCCCCGAGAGATACGCGCCGACCGTGACCCCGACGCCGGTGAGCGCGCCGTCGAACCCGTTCGAGACGAAATACCGCCGGGCGATCGGACCGATCATGTCGGTCCCGATCCGCTCTACCAGCGACTCCGGGTCCGATTCCGCACTCATCAGTCCTGAGGCGTCGGCATCTCGTCGACGATACGGTCCCCGCAGGCGACCTGATCGACCGAGTGGACCGTCGCGCCCGTGTCCTCGATCACCCCGGTCACGGTGTCGTAATCGATGTCCTCGCCCTCGATGGTGAACTTGATGTTACGAACCTCCTCGTCCATCTCGATGAGAATGGCGTTCACGCCGTCGACGCCGTCGGTCTCGGCGATCTCCTGGGCGACCGAGAGCATCGTCGGTTCATGCGGCTTGAGAACGTCCAGCACTAGCTGGCGAATCATAGCCATACGTTCACAATACGGGGCCGCTATGATAAGGATGTACTGGTGGAGCTATGCTCTCGCTGGGGGGCTCCGGGTTACGAAGATGACTCGTCGTCGTCTTCGTCCACGTCCTCGAAGTCGGCGTCGACGTACTCCTCGTCGTCGTCGGCCGCACCGTCGCCGCCCATATCACCCATTCCTCCGGGCCCCGCGCCGCCAGGCCCGCCCGCCGCACCACCGGGACCGGCACCCGCGCCGCCGGCTCCGCCCGCGGCCTGCTGGGCGGCCTCCTGCTGTTGGTACATCTGTTTGCCGATCTCCTGGAGCTCGGTCGAGAGCTCCTCGGTGGCATCCTGGAGCTCCTCGGTCGTGGCGTCCTCGTCCTCCAGAACGTCCTCGACATCGCCGATCGCGTCCTCGATGTCCGCCCGCAGATCGTCGTCGACCTCTTCCTCGTTCTCCTCCAAGAGGGAGTTCGCGCGCTGGACCGCGCTCTCGGCCTCGTTGCGCGCCTCGATGCGCTCGCGGCGCTGCTCGTCCTCTTCGGCGTACTCCTCGGCTTCGTCCTGCATCCGGTCGATCTCGTCGTCAGAGAGACCCGCGCCACCCTCGATGGTGATGTCCTCCTTGTTGCCCGAGCCCTGGTCCTCGGCCTCGACGTTCACGATGCCGTTCTCGTCGATGTTGAACGTCACCTCGATCTGGGGCGTCCCCGCAGGAGCGGGCGGGATGCCCGAAAGCTGGAACTCGCCCAGCAGCTCGTTCTCGTTGGCGATCTCGCGCTCGCCCTGGAAGACGCGAACCTGAACCTGGGTCTGGTTCGCCGCCGCGGTCGTGAAGATCTTCGATTCCTCGGTGGGAATCGTCGTATTTTTGTCGATCAGGCGCTCGAAGAGGCCACCTTTGACCTCGATCCCGAGGCTCAGGGGGGTGACGTCGAGCAGCACGATGTCGTCGACGTCACCCGAGAGCACGCCGCCCTGGATCGCCGCGCCGAGCGCGACGGCTTCGTCGGGGTTGACGTTCTTCTGGGGGTCCTGGCCGGCGAGATCCGAGACCTGGTCTTGGACCTGGGGCATCCGGGTCGAACCACCGACCAGAATCACCTCGTCGATGTCGTCGGCGTCGTAGCCCGCGTCGGAGAGTGCCTGCTCGGTCGGCTCGACGGTTCGCTCGATCAAATCGGCGGTCAGCGACTCGAACTTCGCGCGGGTGAGGTCCTCCTCCAAATGAACCGGTCCGGAGTCCGTGGCGGTGATGAACGGGAGGTTGATCGTGGTCTCTTTGCGGTTCGAGAGTTCGATCTTGGCCTCCTCGGCCGCGTCCTTCAGCCGCTGGAGGGCCTGGCGATCCTCTCGGAGGTCGAACCCGTGCTCGGATTCGAACTCTTCGGCGAGCCAGTCGACGACGGCGTCGTCCCAGTCGTCTCCTCCAAGGTCGTTGTCACCGTTCGTGGCGACGACCTCGTAGACGCCGCCACCCAGATCGAGCACCGAGACGTCGAACGTCCCGCCACCCAGATCGTAGACCATCACGGTCTGGTCGGACTCGTCGTCGAGACCGTACGCCATCGACGCCGCGGTCGGCTCGTTGATGATGCGCTCGACCTCGAAGCCCGCGATCTCGCCGGCGTCCTTCGTCGCCTGGCGCTGGCTGTCCGAGAAGTAGGCGGGGACGGTGATGACCGCTTTCTCGACCTCGTCACCGAGGTACTCCTCGGCGTCGCGCTTGATCTTGCCGAGGATCAGCGCCGAGATCTCTTCCGGAGTGTAGTCCTCGCCGTCGATCTCGACGGTGTGATCCTCCCCCATGTAGCGTTTGATCGATTCGACGGTTCGATCGGGGTTCTGGATCGCCTGGTTCTTCGCCGGTTTGCCGACGAGTCGTTCGTCGTCGTCGAAGGCCACCACGGAGGGTGTGGTGCGGTCGCCCTCGCCATTCACGATGATCTCGGGGTCGCTCCCCTCCATCACTGCGAAGGCGCTGTTCGTCGTGCCGAGATCGATACCGAGGATCTTGTTGCTCGCCATTGTTGGGTACGCGTATCGCTTTCGGCGGGTTAAAAGTTGCTAAGATGCGTCACCAGCCGCGTCTCGTGGATCGTACTCCCCGGTTGCGATTTCGTGGTTCACGAGCCGTGCTCGCCACCGGCCTATATTCCGACCGCAATACGACCGTTCGGCGGGCGATCGGTGAAACGCGCTCCGATCTGCGTTCGCGGCGAAACACACGAACCCTCGCGGCCCCTTCCTCATTCATATGGTCATCGCCCTCGCGATGGACTGGCAGGAGCTCCTCTTCGCCAACTGGCCCGTCGATCCCGACGTCGTCGATGCACACCTGCCGGACGCGCTCGCGGTCGATACCTACGACGGGAGCGCGTGGCTTTCGGTGGTGCCGTTCACGAACGCGGCCGTCCGCCCGTGCGGGTTGCCCACCCGACTCGGCGTCGACCTCCCCGAACTCAACCTCCGGACCTACGTCACCTGCGAGGGCACCCCCAGCGTCTACTTCTTCAGCCTCGACGCCGAGGGCATCCTCGGGGTGCTCGGCGCACGCCTCTTTCATCACCTGCCGTACTACTACGCCCGCATGAACCACCGCCGGAGCGAGAGCGGGACGAGCCGGTTCGAGAGTCGTCGGCTCCATCCGGGTGCGCGGCCGGTAGAGTTCGCTGCCACGTACGAACCCGCCGGCGAGCGCCTCAACCCGGAGCCGGACTCCCTCGCGGCGTTTTTGACCGAACGCTATCGCTTTCACACTGAGGCCCCCGACGGCACGGTGCGGTACTCGACGGTCGAACACGATCCGTGGCCGCTCTATCCCGCAAACGTCCGGATCGACGAGAACACCATCTTCCGGGCGAACGGGTTCGCTGATCCGTTGGGTGAGCCGGTTCATTACTACAGCCCTGGCGTCGAGATCACTGCCTCGGCGAGCAAGCGACTCCAAGAGTAGTAACCAGATATCGGTCGAGCGATCGTGAACGCTACTCGCTGACGGTGATCTGGGCCGGCCGGAGCACCTTCTCGCCCATCTCGTAGCCTGGTCGGAAGACCTCCGCGACAGTATCCCCTGGCTGGTCACTCTCGACGCTCATCATGACCTCGTGGCGCTGGGGATCGACCTCGCTGCCCGGTTCGGGCTCGATGGTCGTGAGGTTCTCCTCGTCGAGCACCCGGTCGAACTCCGCGAACGTGCTCTCGACGCCCGGCCGGATGTCGGCGTCGTCGTCCTGAGAGAGAGCGCGCGCGAGATTGTCCCGAACGTCGAGCAGGCGCTCGACGAGGTCCTCGGTCGCGCGTTCCTGGAGCTCCTCTTGCTGGCGCTCGGTGCGCTGCTTGTAGTTCTGGAAGTCGGCCTGCTTGCGCTTGAGTTTCGATTCGAGATCGTCGATCTCCTCGGTTCGCTCTTCGAGTTCGCGCTCGGCCGCCGCAGCGCGCTCGCGGAGCCCGGCGATCTCGCGAGCAAGTTCCTCTGTCGAGGCGTCCGCGACGCGGGCTTCGAGCTCCTCGCCGACCGCTCCCGTCTCCGCGCCCCCGGCCGCCGACTCCGATGGCGAACTCGCCTCGGACGTCGGCTCGTCCGCCGCGCTCTCGGCCGGTTCGCTCGGATCGGTCACGTCCGCGGCGTCGTCCTCGCTCATGGTCGAAACCAGCCGACACGCGGGTAAAAGGATTCAGAAATCACCCAGGGTTAAGCGCTCGGGACCCCGAGCAGCGGTGTGGCCGTCACGCTCGCGTTCGAGGACGGAACAATCAGAATCGAGGGGAGCGTTCCCGATCTCCCGTTCGTCGAGACCGATCCGCGCTCGAAGACCGCCCGCGCGCCCGCCGTCCGCTACGTCGCCCTCCGCGAGGCGATCGACGAGCGGGGCGTCGCCGTCGATGATCGCGTGCTCGACGCCCCCTCGATCGACGTGGCGTCGGCGTACGAACTCCGAGAGTACCAACAGGAAGCGCTCGATGCGTGGCGTGCGAACGACGATCGGGGCTGTCTCGAACTCCCGACCGGGAGCGGGAAGACCGTGATCGGGCTCGCGGCGATCGAGGCGCTCGACACCGCGGCGCTCGTGGTCGTGCCGACCATCGATCTGCTCGAACAGTGGCGGCGGGAGTGCGAAACCGAGTTCGACGTGCCGGTGGGGCAGTTGGGTGGCGGCGAACAGCGCGTCGAAGCCCTCTCGATCGCGACGTACGACTCCGCCTACCTCCGGGCCGACGACATCGGCGATCGGTTCGGGCTCGTGATCTTCGACGAGGTCCACCACCTCGGCGGCGAGGGGTACCGCGAGATCGCGCGCCTGGTCGCCGCGCCCGCGCGGCTCGGGCTGACCGCGACGTTCGAACGCCCCGATGGGGCACACGAGATCGTCGAGGACCTCTGTGGCCCGCTCGTCCATCGGATCGCGCCCGACGATCTGGCGGGGGAGCATCTCGCGGCCTACGACATCAAGCGACTCGAAGTCGAACTCACCGAGGAGGAACGAGCAGAATACGACGATCACCGCGAGACGTTCACGAACTACCTCGCTCGCTCGAACCTCGACATGCAAAGCGGGAGCGACTACCGGAAGCTCGTGATGCGCTCGGGCAACGACCCGCAGGCGCGCGAGGCGCTGCTCGCCAACCAGCGCGCTCGCGAGGTGATGATGAACGCCGACGCCAAGGTAGAGACGCTCGCCGACCTCCTCGATCACCACCGCGAGGACAGGGTGATCGTCTTCACGGCGCACAACGACCTCGTGTATCGGCTTTCGGAGCGGTTTCTCATCCCGGCGATCACCCACCAGACGGGAGCGGCCGAGCGCCATGAGGTCCTCGCGAAGTTCCGCGAGGGGACCTACTCGCGGGTCGTCGCGGCGAACGTGCTCGACGAGGGTGTGGACGTGCCGGCCGCGAACGTCGCGGTCGTTCTTTCAGGGAGTGGTTCGACCCGGGAGTTCACTCAGCGGCTCGGGCGGATTCTGCGTCCGACAGAGGACGGGGGACGGGCGCTGCTCTACGAGGTCGTCACCGAGGAAACCGCCGAGGAGAATATTGCTGACCGGAGGCATTAACAATGATCCGGTTGAACCGCAGAGCACCTCGTTATGTATCTGGATACGATTAAGATTGTAACTGCACCAAGAGAAGGATCTGAGAGTATAGATCCGTTATTTTTCACCAACAAAACGATCGAGCAGAATGAGGACCATTTCGAGGTGTTAGATCCTGGTACAGAGATTAACCAAGAGGTTCAAAACTATATGGAGGACCGGGAAGAAGGTGTGAAAAAGAAATTATCTTCGTTTGGTCCAGTGGTAAGTAATAGTATTTGGGATGCGCTGGCTCCAGAGCGGGAGTTATCTATGATAAAGGAATTTTTCCGAGAAAGCAGTTCACTTTTAATATATGGTGGACCTGAAACAGATGGCCAAATTCTGGCATTTTTCAATAGAAATTCTCAGCCAAGACGAACGACTAGTATTAACAACTATGTCACTCGATTGCAACTAGTTGCAGAATCTTCAGACGATTGTCAAAATTTCGTTCAGTTCATGAAGTCGGAAATAGAGTCTATATCAGAAGTTGTCGGTGAATTTGTGTCTTTAGATGGGTTGTCAAATGGAGTGGAACTCGTGAAGGAGTATCTAGATAGTCATGATCAGATACAAAGTTGGGAGACAACAGAATCTCAGAACGATTTTGAAGAAAATGTCCAACTGAATGTAGAAGAGTTTGTGGGGCCCTCTATACGAAACGTAAGGGTATATTTTGACTCGGGCAACGGAGAATATGATGTAGTTGCGCTTCCATTAGGAGGACAGGGTAGCAAATTTGCTATCGAGGCAAAGAATTTTCAGAGTGTTCAGCAGTCTATAGACGAGGAAGAACGCGAATCAGAATTAAGTGCAGACAATCTTCAATCTAAGCTCATAAATCAGCCAAAGGTGAGTGCTGAACGGATTGGGCTTTCTCTGATCATGATTGTGAACGATATTCCTGAGCAGACATACGCAAGTCTTCAATCACAAGCAAGTCCTATCGGGGTAACTCTCCTCAATAATGAAGATCATCGAGAGGGACTGGATGAACAACTTGTCACCAATACAATTCAAGATATCACAGAGTAACTTATAGTCATATCTGGGACTATGCTCACGAAGGACCTCCTCCGGGTGTCACGCGCGGGCGGGGGCTACCACCCGCAGTTTTCGATCCGGGAGGACCGCCCGCTCGCGGCGCGGGTCATCGGGGTCTACCAGGGCCACGTCGGCGAGGCCCGCCACGAACTCGACGCCGCGCTCGAAGAACTCGAACGCGCGGCCGACGACTTCAAGCTCGTCCGGGGGTTCGCGAAGCTGCTCGATCGCGAGGCCACCTTCGAGACGCGGGCGGCAATCGACCCCGAGCGCGCGCGGCGCGCGACGTTCGCGGCCGCGGAGTCCGTCGGGATCGTCACCACGGCTGAACGTGGCCAGGCACTCACTGCGGCCGCCGACCGACTCGACACCACCCCCGAAACCGTCGAGCGCTCGTTGTACGCCGACCTCGAAGAACGCGAGATCCTCGCGGCGTTCGATTCGCCGTGGAATCCCGAAGCACTCTGCGCGCAGTACGACCTCTCACTCGCCCAAACAGTACTGTTCGACGCGACCGAACTCCGGGTGCGGAGTGCGGACCCGAAGGCGCTGGTTTCGGCGGTCAAACGTCTGCGACTCATGTACGAGATCCGAAACACCGACGCGAGTCCCGGTTCGGCTGCGGGCGCGCTCTCGGATCGCGAGGTGATCGTCACCGGCCCCGATAGTCTGTTCCGGCGAACGCGGCGGTACGGCACGCGGTTCGCCCGGCTGCTCCGGACGATCACGAAGGCGGGCGAGTGGGAACTTTCGGCCACCATCGACGACCGCGGGACCGACCGCGAACTCCGACTCACACACGATGACCTCCGGATGCCAGGCACCGAGCCCGTGGTCGAAATCGAGTACGATAGCGCCGTGGAAGCGGACTTCGCCGCGCGGTTCGAATCGCTCGATCTCGACTGGGAGCTCGTGCGCGAACCCGAACCGCTCGCGACCGGCTCGCGGGTGATGATCCCGGACTTCGCGTTCGACTGGAAACACGGGACTCGCGACGTCGCCGACGGCGACTCGAGAGCAGGGAAGACTGTCTCTTCCCGCGCGTTCCGGGTGTTCTTCGAGATCATGGGCTTCTGGACGCCCGAGTACGTCGAAAAGAAGCTCGATCAGATCCACGGTTTGGAGGACGTCGAACTGCTCGTGGCGGTCGACGAGTCGCTCGGCGTCGGCGAGGACCTCGAAGCCCGCGACGCCCGCGCAATTCCGTACTCGGGCACCGTGGGACTCGCGGACGTCCGCGACGCGCTTCGAGAGTACGAAGACCGACTGAACGACGAGCAGGCGGCGGCGTTGCCCGACGAGCTGATTCCCGAGCCGGACACTATCACGCTCGCCACACTCGCGGCCGATCACGGTGTGAGCGAGACCGCGATCGAGAACACGGTGTTTCCCGAGCACGAACGAGTCGGCCGGACGCTCGTTCGCCCCACCGTGCTCGATGCGCTCGCCAGCGAAATCGAACCAGGGATGGAGCTATCGACTGCTGAGGACCGGCTCGATGAGCACGGCATCGATGACGCGAGTGCGGTGCTGTCGCGGCTCGGCTACCGCATCGAGTGGAAGGGATTGAGCGGCGGCGACGTCCGAGAAAAGTAGTCGTCGAGTGGGAGACTCGTCCGGACGCGATCACCCGAGCGCGACGTCGAGCGAAAGCATCACGACGAGGCCGACGATGGTGCCGAGCGTCGCCACCCGTTCGTGACCACGGGCGTGGGTCTGAGGGATGATCTCGTCGACGATGACGTAGAGCATGCCACCGGCGGCAAAGCCCATCGCATAGGGCAGAAGTGGGGCGGCGACCGAAACCGCGACCGCGCCGAACACCGCGAGCGGGACCTCGACCAGTCCGGAACGGATTCCGGTCACGCCGGCGTAGAACAGCGAGCCCAGCCCGGCGTTTCTGGCGGCGACCGCGACCGCGAGCCCCTCCGGGATGTTCTGGATGCCGATGGCGAGCATCAGCGCGATGGCGTTACCGAGGTTGTCGGAGCCGAACCCGACCCCGACCGCGAGCGCCTCGGGCATGTTGTGGAGCGTGATGGCGACGATGAAGACGATCACTGGCGCGACCCGATCACTGGCGGCGGCTCTGCTCGCCGCGGCTGCTTCTGCTTCCGCCCCACCATCAGTCGAGAACTCCTCGCTGCGCCGTCCAGTGACGAGCCGCTGGACGTACGGTACCCACTTCTCGCCGCGATCGAGTACGACCGCTCCCAGCAAGATCCCGGCGACGACCGGGAACAGGCTCCCGCCAGCGTACTCTTCGATGCCCGGGATGATGAGGCTCGTAAAACTCGCCGCGAGCATTACACCGCCCGCAAAGCCGAGCGCGCCGTCGAGCGCACGGTCGCTCGGATTCCGCCAGACGAGCACCGACAGCGCGCCGACCGCGTTGAAGCCGGCGATCACCAAGCCGCCGACGAGCGCCTGCCACAGCGGGTCCGTTCCGACGAGCCGAACGAACGCGTTCTCTAACACGAGCGACCCGCTCCCGATCGGAGGCTGACACCTCCGGCGATCGGTCCCTTCGACATGATGTCGATCGAACCGGCCGTAGAGAGCTCCATCTAAGTAACGTCTTAGTCGAGTGCAATATATGAATTGCGTCTCTGAAACGGCCGTCGGTGGCAATCTCCTAACGGCGAGCGGCGCTACGTGGCGGCGGGCCGAATCTGCCGGTAGAACGCGACCCCGTACGTCATCGAAAACGCCCCAACGATGCCGGTGAGAACAACGAACACGGCCACGGCCACGATTGCCGCGCTCGGCGAAAGTGTCGGGAGACCGTCGGCGGTCGTTGGGTTTTGAAGCAGCGCGAACAGCGCCCCGAACGCACCGAAGATGCCACCGATGAGTGAGAGGACGAGCGTATAGCCGAGCGTGCTGAGTTTGTGTCCCCGGACCGCTCCGACGCTTCGCTTGAACCCGTCGACAGCACCCACGTCATCGAGCACGATGGCCTGTCCGAAAAACTGGATGAAAAAGAACAGCACGAAGTACAATAGAAAGGCCACCAGTGCGACGCCAGCAACGGCGAGGAACGCGACTCCGCCGAGCGCGTCGCCGGCGGAGACGACAGCGACACCGCCGACAGCGGTGACGACGAACAGCGCGATGACGTACAGGATCGCCACCCCCATCAGGATGAGGTACGCACCGAACAGCGAGACGTAGTTCGCCTTCCCGGCGCTCACGAACGTCCCGTGACTCGTTTTTCCTTCGACCGCCTCGTTGCCCATTCCGATGATGCCGCCAAAGAAAAACGGGTAGAGCAGCAAAAAGAGCAGCGAGAGAAGCCCGGTGACGGTCACGATGGCGGTGGAGTTGGCGGACTGAGCGAGCAGCTGTGGCACTTGAACGAGCCCGAGCACCAACGCGACAACGATCAGAATCGGGTTCCGTGCGACCGCCGTAACCGTCTGTCGGCCTGCCGATATCGCACCCATGACAGCATCTCATGAAGGCATCTAATAAATATTTTGCATCCAACACCGGGGTCGTGCACGAAGACGGTATGCATCGATACGCATATCCCAGACCCTATCACCGATCCCGGTAGAGTGGCGACATGAACCCGTGGCTCGTGCTCGTCGTCGCTGGCGTGTTCGAGATCGGCTGGGCCATCGGCCTCGAATACTCCGAGGGGTTCACCGAACTCCTGCCGAGCATCGCGACTGTCGTCGCGCTCGTCATCAGCATGCTGTTGCTGGCGCGGGCGGTCCAATCGCTCCCCATCGGGACGGCCTACGCGGTCTGGACCGGCATCGGTGCGGTCGGGGCGGCGACCCTCGGCGTCGTGCTGTTCGACGAACCGATCAGCGTCGCCCGTGTGGGGTTCATCTCGTGTATCGTCCTCGGCGTCGTCGGACTGAACTTCACCACCCACTGATCATCCACGGCGCGCTCACTGCTCGCCCGTATCGACCTCTCGAAGCTCCCGACGACGTCCCTTCGGGATCTGTGACCGGAGTTCGCCGTGGAGGTAGAGCCCAACGCCGAGCGGTTCGCGCTCGCCCGCGAGGTCGTGGGCGACGATCAGATACCCCCAGTCACCGTCCCACTCGATCTCTTGATCTTCGCCCGCGACGAACCGCCGCGCCGCCTCCCGCGAGAGGGTGAGCACGTTTTGGGTCGCGTGTCGGCCGAATCGCTGCACCGCGTCGGTGGTGGGCTTCCAGTGTTCCTGGCGCGTCCGGAGAAACGTGATCCCGAGGCTCTCGATTTCGATCGGCGAGTCGATCTCCCCACGAAACGCCCAGAGCTTCCGGCTTCCCTTCTCCCAGAACGTGTAGTCGGCGAAGATCGCGGGGTCGATACCGTACCGCTCCTCCCAGAAATCGAGTACCGACTCGCGGGTCGCCCGTCCCGAAACCTCGCGCTCGGCGGCGGTGGCGGGCAGGCGATCGAATCGGGAGCCATCGTTTTCGGCGAGTCCGTCGCTCGGCTCGCTCATCCGCCGACCTCCAACTTCGCACAGAAGAAGCCACCCGTGTCGTTCAGGTGGGGATAGATCCGCTTGGCTCGTTGCACGCTCGGATCGAAGTGCTCGCCCTCCCACTCGGTGACACCGGGGCGGCTGTCGAGCGCACAGGTAAAATCGACGAGCCGGCAGTCCTCGCGGTCGAGAACGTCATCGAGCACCGCCTCGTTCTCTTCGGGCGCGAACGTACACGTCGAGTAGACCACCGTGCCGCCGGATCGAGTCGCCTGGATCGCCCGTCGGAGGATCGCTTCTTGGGTACTCGCGATCTCGTCGAGATAGCCGAGCGACCACCTGTCGAGCGCGTCCGGGTTCTTCCGGATGGTTCCTTCGCACGAACACGGCACGTCACAGAGCGCGCGATCGAACTCCTCGAAGTCGAAGGGGTCGAGCGAGTAGTTCCGAGCGTCGCGGTTCGTCACCGCCATCGATGTCACGCCGAGACGTTCGGCGTTGAACCGCAGTGCCGAGAGTCGGCCGAGATTGCGATCGTTGGCGACCACGAGGCCGGCGTCGTCGGCGCGCGCCGCGAGCTGGGTGGCCTTCCCACCGGGGGCGGCGCAGGCGGCCCAGACACGCTCGCCGGGCTCGGGATCACAGACCACTGCGGGCAGCGCTGACACCTCCTCCTGGCCGTGGACCCAACCGTGAAACGCGCCCCACGTCCGACCCGGATGGTCGGTATCGAGGCGCAGGAGTCCGGGATGCCACTCACAGGGTTCGTAGCCAACGCCCTCCTCCTCAAGGGCGGTGCGAGCGCGCTCGGGCGTCGCCTTGATCTCGTTGACGCGGACGACCGACGGCAGCGGGCGTTCGCAGGCCGCCCGGAACGCCGCGAAATCGTCGATCAGTGGCTCGTATCGGGAGAGTACGTCCATTGGGTGACGATCGTCGTCGGCTCGTTTGTCGATTTCGGAGTGTGTGTCTGTCGGCCATCGGATCAGCGACGTTGGGTGCATCCCACGGAACGGGACAGTCCCGACAGCTCCGAACAGAATGCCGACCGGCAGTATGGTCGGGAATTAAGTCGACTCAGTGAAAAGAGTACGCATGGCACGCATCGATGTCGTCGCCGACGACGTGTCCCTCGACGCGCCGACGCTCGTCGAGGGGTTGCCCGGGGTGGGTCTGGTCGGGAAGATCGTGGCCGATCACCTCGTCAGCACGTTCGAGATGGACTACTACGCGGGCGTCCACTGCGATGGCGTCCCGCAGGCGGCGGTCTATCGTGGCGAGCGCTCGCCGCTCCGGCCGCCCGTCCGCCTCCACGCCGACGCAGACCGGAACCTGCTCGTGCTCCAGAGCGACGTTCCGGTGTCGCCGGCCGAGGCAACCGAGTTCGCGGCTTGTATCACGGGCTGGCTCGACGCGAACGACGTCACACCGCTGTATCTCAGTGGCCTCCCGGAGCAGTCGGAAAAGGTACCAGAGGTCTACGGCGTCTCGACCGGCGAAGGCGAGCGCCTGCTCGACGACGCCGGCATCGTGCCACCCGCAGAGGGTGGCCTCGTCAGCGGCCCGACTGGCGCGCTGCTCTATCACGCCGGCCGGAACGACCTCGACAGCGTGGGCCTGATCGCCGAAACCAACCCCCAGTTCCCCGACCCCGAGGCCGCCCGCGCGGTGATCGACGGCGGCGTCGAACCAATCGCCGGCATCGATATCGATACCGACGCGCTCGTCGATCAGGCCGAGGAGATCCAGGACGCCCGCGAGCGCCTCGCAAAGCAGATGCAGCAGGCCGACGACGAGAGCTCCCAGGCCGAGCCGCTACGGATGTTCCAGTAGTACCTTTTACTGAGGTGGGGGGGGGGAGGATCAACCCTCTTGACCGATTAACAGTCTATCCCTCCTGTGGGGACGATCACGTCTGTTGTGAAGCCACCCGCCTTCATCGTATAGTTTCTGACGACACAACATATCGTGCAACAATACAAAAGATATATTGGTGCGAAAGTGCTACTCACAGTTAGCAGCCGGATGGGTCGGTCAATGATCCCTCGGGTAAAGGGGAATGAGCCCACCTAATCTGGCTGAGTAGTATGGCTGGCAGCGTGCGAGTCAATGATCCCTCGGGTAAAGGGGAACGAGACTCCCTGTCTGTCGGCCGTTTTCAACCTTGTAGCAGTAAGTCCTTCATCATCCTGGCTGGTGTTTCGCAACGGCCTTTTGTAGCAAACTGAGCCCATGAGTACGCAGCCACGTCAGCAAACTGAATTCCTGGTGTAGATTTACTGTCTCTTATTGCAAATTCAACATCATCTGGTACGTTTTCAATTTGACATAACCCACTGTCGATGTAGTTCGCGGGTGCTGTCCATGTTTCAGCATCCAAAACCACTCGTACACTTTCGACCGGAGAGCAATTTACTAGGTGATTGTTCAAAATAGGATTTAATATTGATGATAGCAGGAATGTCTGAAGCATAGCGGGAGACTGTTGGTCGATCCCCGCAACGTCTTTGACCAAGGTATTCATGAGGCCTGGATTCAGGTTGTTAGCAGTATATCGAAATACTCGATCATCGGTCCATACTGGTGGGTTCTGATGAATGGAATCGTCCCCACGAAAGGTGGATTGCAACGTGCTAAAAAGTACATCTAATCCGTCATTGCGGATTTGGCTACCCTTGAGTTCATTTTCGGGTCCTCGACGCGCGTAGTTGGTGTTCATTTGCTCCAGCAGCTTATCCTTAGATGATTGGAGAACTGCGGAAGGTTGTCGGTCAGAGACACACCAAAACCCGGCAACAGTGAAGAACGAGCCATTACCAGGAGTACCACTTTCATCAACAAACACATAAAGACTACTCATAGATCATCAGTCTGCTTCCTTTACTGCTCTGTTGCAGGATAATACTTTACAAATCCGATAGACTACCTATCGAAGAGACGATATTATAGACAAGTGTCTGACTTATATTCTCAATCAAGTGCTCGGTATGAATTGTCGAAAAAGACTCAATTTCCCTGGTCTATGTTTCGGGTGGATCGATAGCCGATGTAACTCTTGATCGATCTCGATATCGACTCCTTCTCCGTGATGCGGTTTTGCGAAAATCCCATCAACATTTGCATGTGAAGTCATTTGTCGCTGGCATAGGACGATCGAACTTACTGAACGGATATCACCTGATACTTGCCCCTTCCGGTCGAGATCTGCCCTGCCTCTGAAATCACTGATCGACTGGCTCGCCGTCGTGCCGTTTCGCGCCCTCGGAGTCGTGGACGACCACCTCGCCAGGCTCGGGGTCGGCGGGCTCGTAGTTCTCGCGCACCCCGATAGCCTCTTCGAGTTCGCGCACTGCGCGGCGTTTGAGCGCGGCGGCCAACTCTTCTGCGTCCTCGCGGTCGATATCGCGGCCGAGCCCCTCACATTCGTGGGCGCGGACCTGCCCCACCCGATCCACCGCCTCGCCCATCGGCTGGCTCGATCCCTCGACAGCGACGCTGAACGGGTAGGTCCGACAGATCAGCGGCCGATCGTCGTGGACGGTACACGCCCCCGTCCCGTCGTCGTCCTCGGCGTAGAACGTGCAGTCGCCACAACCGTCGGTCTGGAGCGCCCACTCGAAGGTCTCTCCCTCCGGGCCTTCGGGGCCGTCAGTCAGGCCATAGGGCATCGGCCTGGCGACGTCCCGGTGGTCGTACTCGCCCCCTTCCTGCAGATCCCTGATCTCGTCCGGAAACACCGTCGCGGTATGCTCCTCGTCCTCACCGGTCTCCGTCTCGGCGGCCTTACAGCACGCACCGCAGCGCGTACACTCGAACCCGATCGACTCGATCGCGTCGGCCAGCTCCGTGGTGTCGAGTTCGCGCGCCCGGTCGAGTTCGGATTCGAGGCTCACGACCCCGTTTCGCGCTCGCGCCGCAAAAACGCTTCTCGCGCGCTCGCCCGCACGCCGTCCCACGCCACCCGCTCCTCGACCGCGAGCTTTTCGAGATGGGCCTCGACCGTCGCTTCCGCAAGCCCCCGGACTCCCGAGACGTCCTTCTCGTAGGCCGCGTCGGTGATTTCCGTGACCGTCTCCGCACCCCCTATCACCGCCCGCAGCACCGCCGTCTCTCGATCAAGACGGTGGGTGAGCAGCCGTTCCAAAACTGTCCGTGGTTCGTCGATCGCCGGCCCGTGGCCCGGGTACAGCCGCTCGGGATCGCGGGCGTGGAGCCGTCGGAGTGCGGTGAGGTACCCGCGCATGTCACCCTCGCCCGATCCCACGACCACGCTCCCCGACGCGATCGCGAGATCACCGACGAGAATCCCGCCATCGAACGCGAGCGCGACGTGATCGGGAGCGTGACCCGGCGTCGATGCCACCCGCACTGTCCCCACATCGGTCTCGATCGTGGCTCCGTCACGAACCGTGTCGTCGGGAACGACCCCGGTCGCGCGCTCGAATCGGTCTTCGTAACCAGCCCGTGCGAGAACGGTGGCCCCGCGGTCGGCGTACCTCGCGACGCCACCGACGTGGTCGGGATGGGCGTGGGTGACGAGAACAGTATCGATCTGCCGCCCGTCGAGCACGGCGTCGAGTGTGTCCGTCTCGGCTGCGGGATCGATCAGCACGGCGCGATCGCTGCCGAGCACATAGGCGTTCGTCGTGCCGCCGGGCGCGGCGGTGTCGACCGGGATCGGGACCCGCTCGGGCTCCATGCCGGTTGGCGGGTGCGATGAAGCAAAAACCGCTCGGCAGCGCTACGTGTTGAGGAAGTAGACCTGCTTGCGCGCGTCGTGGAAGCTGTACCGTGAGCCGACGAGCTCGACGTCTTCGAGCCTGTTGAGCGCGTAGCGAACGGTTCTGTCGGGGAGCAGCGACTCGTCGGCGAGCTGGCCCTGCGAGAGCGGCGAATCGGATTCGAGGACCTTGGCGACGAGCTTCGCGCTCGGGGGGAGTTCGCGCAAGCGATCGCGGTACTCGGTCTTCGACAGCGCGCCGTCGGTTTGTGCGTGGTCCGTCGTGGCACTCATACCTGCCCCTCCAGTGAGGGAACTGGTAAAACTTCCCCATATATGCGCATGTATAATACGGCCACATGAGTTTCTACATATGCCATTATATTTTTTCGGCACAACCGCTTTGACCGGGTCGACCGAAGCCAGCGCATGGCGTCGATCCCGGAGTCGTTCCACGATCTGTTCGAGCGCGAGACGTTCGCCCATTTCACCACGATGATGCCCGACGGCACGCCCCAGGCGACACCGGTCTGGGTGGATTACGACCCTGACGCCGGCCGCGTGCTGGTCAATACGGCGCGGGGCCGACAGAAAGAGCAGAACGTCGTCCGGAATCCGAAGGTCGCGCTCTCGATGGTCGATCCCGACGACCCCTACCGGTTCGTCTCAGTGCGTGGCGAGGTCGACGAGCTCACCGAGGACGGAGCGGTCGAGCACATCCACCAGCTCGCACGCCGATACATGGACGTCGAGGAGTATCCTGGCCTCGAAGACGAGGAGGGTGCGCGCGTCCAGATCCGGATCCGGCCCGACGACGTCGCCGCCGGCGGGGCCGACTGAGGGCCCGCCGGCGAACCGAGGTGGGAGGCAGCCCGTCGAGCGCATCCAGTACGGTTTTATCCCCGGGCGGGCGAACATCGGACAGCGTGAAGGGACAGGAGTGGTACCAGGCCGACGAGATCGCCGAGACCTACGAGTCGAAGCGGTTCTCCGACGGCGGCCGGCTGATCGACGAGCGCGAGAAGCGAGCCGTGCTCTCGGCGGTCGGTCCGGTCGAGGGCAAGCGAATGCTCGAGATCGCCTGCGGAACGGGGCGATTCACCACGATGCTCGCCGAGCGCGGCGCGGACATCGTGGGTCTCGACATCTCCCCCGCAATGTTGCAGGAGGGCCGAAAGAAGGCCCGCGCGGCGGGCGTCGCCGACCACCTCGAGTTCATGCGCGGTGACGCCGCTCGGCTCCCTTTCCCCGACGATCACTTTCAAACTGTTATCGCGATGCGGTTTTTCCACCTCGCCGACACTCCGGCCTCCTTCCTCGCGGAGATGCAGCGGGTCGCACGCGATCAGGTGGTCTTCGACACCTTCCGACGTTTCAGCACCCGGAGCATCTACAACTGGCTCCTCCCGATGGGATCGCGGCTCTATGCTCGAATGGAGGTCGAACAGCTGCTCGACGGCGCTGGCCTCCGGCTCGCCGACGAGGAACACGACTTCGTCCTCCCGTACGGCCTGTATCGCAAGCTCCCCGATCGGCTGGCGGGTCGTCTTCGTGAGGTCGATACGGCCGTCATGGAGTCGCCGATCGGCGACCACGTGGCGTCGGTGTCGTACTGGGACGCACGACTGAAGCGTTAGTATCCCGGCGCTCGTGAGTCGTATCGTTCGCCGTCCAACCACGCGATAAGGGCGACACATCTTTACGACCAGCCTCGGGCCAAACGAGTATGCGTCGGCGAACGTATCTCGCGGCGGTGTCTGTCGGAATGCTCGGCTTCTCTGGCTGTTCGAATCTCGCCGGCGATGGGGCCTCCGCCGAGAACGACGGAACCCCGACCGACATCGTCGAAACGCTCGAACCGACCGAAACGGCTGCGGAAACGGGCACAGTGAGTGGAACGGACGTGTCGGGAGCCGGAACCACGACTGGAGCGACCGTCGGGACGAACGCTGTGAACCACTCTGACGGCGGAACCACCGCAAACACCGCGATTGCCGGTGGCAACGGAAGCGTCGGCGGTCGGGACATCGTTCCGTTGCACGGGAGCGACGATCCGGTGACGGTCACGAGTGGTGAAGGTCCGCAAAATGAACTGTTCGGACTGACGGCGGGTCCCGTCACGGCCGCGTTCAGCCACGAGGGCGAATCGAACTTCATCGTGAGGCTGGTCCCGACCGAAAGCGACCTCGCCGGGAGCGTCACGCTCGTGAACACGATCGGGGAAGTAGAGGGGAGCCAGGTGACAGGTGTGGACGCGGCCGGGCCCTATACGCTCGATGTCACTGCCGCAGACGACTGGGAACTCACGCTGAACCAGCCCACCGACTCCGACTCCGAACCGCTACCGATCGATGTGGACGGGGAGGGTCTCGACTACGCCGGGCCGTACGCGTTCGACGGCCCGACGACGTTCGTGGGATCGCACGACGGCGATGGCCCCTTCGTCGTCTCCCCGATCGCGGCCGACGATCGGCCAATCACGACGTCGATCTTCAACGAGCTCGGCTCGTTCGAGGGTGAGAGCACCAGCACGCTCTCCGGTCTCGCCTATCTGAACGTCCGAGCGACCGGAGAGTGGACGCTGTCGACGGCGGAGTGACGGCTGGCTATCCCTCCGGTGTCGCGATCGATTCGAGCGGCGCGAGCGTGACGCTGAACACGGGCATTTTTATACAGAGATCGTCTATCGGTTGTTCATGCAGCTCTCGGTGGTCGTGCCGACACTCAACGGCCGGACCCAGCTCGTGGCGTGTCTCGACGCGCTCGCCACGGCGGCCCCCGAGAGCGAGGTCGTCGTCGTGAACGGCCCCTCGGCCGACGGCACCACCGGGATGGTCAGAGAGCGCGACGACGTCGACGTACTCGTCGAAATCGCGGACCGCAACCTCAACGTCGCCCGGAACGCAGGCATCGAGCACGCTTCCGGCGAGTGGATCGCGCTCGTCGGCCACGATCGGACTGTGGAACCGGGCTGGTACGACGCCGTCACGGCGGGGCTCGATCCCGGGGCGGCACGCGCGGGCGCACACGTTTTTGCCGAAGGGTATCCCATGCCTGGCGGCCGCGAACGGGTTGGAGCGGTCACCGGTCCCACCGGAGTCGACGGCGAACGGAGCGATGGCCCGGAATCGAGAGCGATCGCCGGACGTGAGGTAACGTACGTCGACGGTCGGAACGTCGCGTTCTCGCGCGCGGCGCTCGACGCACTCGACGGGTTCGACGAGTACCTCCAAACCGGCGGGGCGCGCGATCTCGCCCACCGACTCGCCGCAAACGGGTATGCGGTGGACTGGCAGGACGATATGTGTGTGCGGGACGCGGCCGCCGTCGGTCCCACGAGGCCGGGGGCCGCCGGCAGTCCGGTGATCTCCGACGGCGGCCGGACCGAGCGCGACTGGTACTGGAAGTATCGGGCGCTCGCCTACCGGCTCGTCAAAAACTATGGCGTTCGGCCAACGACTGCCCGCCGGCTCGCGAACCACGCCGTGCGCGACGCGTTCTCAGGATTCGTCGGGGTCGCCAGGGGCGACGGGACGCCGACGGCGTGGTTCGGCAACGGCCGGGACGTGCTCACGGGCTCGGGCCGCGGTGAAGGGGCGGGCCTCCTCGCGCGATGGCGCGATCGGGACCGACGAAACCCGAACGGGATCTCCTCGCGGTCGGATCGTGCGGTCGCGGTCTACGATCGACGCTAAACTCGCACTCGACTCGATCCGTTCCCGTCCTGCGGATGGCCATATGAACGCGTTTCCATTAGGTACGACGTGACATACCACCCTGCTCACGTCCGGCGTTTTCTCGCCACGCAGTAAGAAGGTTTATATAGAACCGCAAACGACCCGTTGGTGAGGAATCCATCATGGCACAGCAACAGCGCATGGGTGGACAGCCGATGTTCATCTTGAGCGAGGACTCGGAGCGGACACGCGGTCAGGACGCACAGGGCTCGAACATCGCCGCCGGCAAGGCGGTCTCGGAGGCCGTACGTACGACGCTCGGTCCCCGCGGCATGGACAAGATGCTCGTCTCCGATGCGGGCGACGTCGTCATCACGAACGACGGCGCGACCATCCTCGGCGAGATGGACATCGAGCATCCCGCAGCCCAGATGATCGTCGAAGTCGCCGAAACACAGGAAGAAGAGGTCGGCGACGGCACGACGACCGCCGCCGTTCTGGCTGGTCAGCTTCTCGCCAAGGCCGAAACCCTGCTCGACGACGACGTTCATCCGACGACGATCGTCGAGGGGTACCACGAGGCGGCCCAGCTGGCCCACGAGGCCGTCGACGAGCAGGTGCTCGCCGGCGGCGACCTCGACGACGACCGACTCCGCGGGGTCGCCCGCACCTCGATGACCGGCAAGGGCACCGGCGACGTGGGTGCGGACGCGCTCGCCGAAACGGTCGTCGAGGCCGTCCGACAGGTCGAGGGCGACAGCGTCGCGCGTGACGAGATCACCGTTCGAACGCAGACCGGCGCGAGTTCGAGCGCCACCGAGCTCGTCGAGGGCGTCATCAGCGAGGAGGAGCCGGTTCGCGAGGACATGCCGAAAAGCGTCGAGAACGCCTCGATCGCCGTCCTCGACGTCGAGTTCGACATCCGAGAGGCGAACGTCGACGCCGAGTACGACGTCTCCAGCGTCGATCAGCTGAACGCCGCGATCGACGCCGAGGAGAGCCAGTTCGAGCAGTACGCCGACGCACTCGCCGACCTCGATGTCGACGTCGCGTTCGTCACCGAGGACATCGAGGACCGCGCGGCAGCGTACCTCGCCGAGGAGGGTATCCTCGCGTTCGAGGGCGTCGACGACGACGAGGCACGTTCGATCGTCCAGGCCACGGGCGCGAGCCGCGTCGGCGCGATCGAGGACCTCGAAGAAGCCGATCTCGGTGAGGCCGAGCACGTCCGCGTCGAGTCCTTCGGCGGGGACGAGCTCGCGTTCGTCGAGGGCGGCGCGGCCACGGAGGCGGTCACGGTGTTCGCCCGCGGCGGCACCGACCACGTCACCGACGAGCTCGAACGCGCACTCCACGACGCGCTCGACGTCGCGACCGCCGCGCTCGATTCGGGTGGTGTCGTGCCTGGCGGTGGTGCGAGCGAAG
This sequence comes from Halococcus sp. PRR34, assembly GCF_028617175.1. Lineage (NCBI taxonomy): Archaea > Methanobacteriati > Methanobacteriota > Halobacteria > Halobacteriales > Halococcaceae > Halococcus > Halococcus sp. PRR34. The sequence continues at coordinate 129,708 of NZ_JAQJDA010000004.1, forward strand.
TCGCCATCGCAGCCCACGTCCGCGACCAGACCGCGAGCATCGAGGGCCGTCGTCAGCTCGCCGTCGAGGCGTTCGCCGACGCGATCGACGTCCTGCCGCGCACGCTCGCGGAGAACACCGGGATGGACCCGATCGACGCGCTCGTGGACCTCCGCTCGCGCCACGACAGCGAGGGTCGCGCTGGCCTCATCAGCGAGGGTCAGAGCGGCCGTGCCGACGATCCCGTCGACGCTGGCGTGTTCGATCCGGCAGCGGTCAAACACGAGGCGATCGAGAGCGCCACCGAGGCCGCGACGATGATCGCCCGGATCGACGACGTCATCTCCGCCGACAACTGAGGCGGCCGAGCGGCTTCACGATCACTGATTTTTCGCAACCGATTCACCTCTCCGAGCAGGCCGCGGTGTGGCTGTTCGTCCGTAATCGTTCGACGGACTCAGATCGTTGGCAGATGCCAGTCGTACCGGAGCGCAAGGAGTCTGAGAGCGAAGACGAACGCCGCACAGCCGAGGGTTGCCTGGCCGGCGGCGACGCCGATCCCCGTCGCCAGCCAGAACGCCCCGCCGCCGAGCACCGCAGGCGTCGCGTAGAAGTCCTCGTGAAGCACCGCGGGAACCCGCCCCAGGAGGACGTCCGCGATACTTCCGCCACCGACGCCGGTGAGCGTCGCGAGCACCACCACCCCGAACGGCGAGAGTCCGGCGTCGGTCCCGACGAGCGCGCCAGTGGCCGCAAAGGCCGCCAATCCCACGGCGTCAGGGAGCTGAACCGCCGTGTGGTTCCGGAGCCGGCCGCCCATCGCCCGCGCGAGCACGACACCGATCCCGACGCCGACGAGTGCGACGCTCACGTCCGAAGTCGTCCGGAGCACGACGGGAACACGGCCGGCGAGCACGTCCCGGAGGATGCCGCCGCCGAGCGCGGTCGCCATCCCGAGAACGCCGACGCCGAACAGGTCGAGATCGGCGTCCGCACCCTTGAGCGCGCCCACGACCGCGAACGCCACCAGCCCGATCGCGTTCATCGCTCCGAACGCACCGATCATCACTCGAACGCCAGCTCGATCGGGTTACCGACCCCGACGCCGAACGTCTCGTCGCCCCGGCCCCGATTCGCGGCGAGTTCGACGTTGCCGTGGCTCCCTACTGTGACGAGTCGCTCGCCGGCCGCGACGTGTGCGTACGACTGTGCGACCGGAACGTGCTCGCCGTCGACCGCGATCCGTTCGCCGAACCGTCCATCCAGCATCTCACCGGGGACGTTCGTGACGGCGTTGCCGAACCCGTCGACGACGAGTACCTCGCCCGTGGCGTCGCCGTCCCGAACCTCTGGCTCCGGAAACCGGAGGTCCTCGTAGCCGTCGGCGGAGACGAACTCCTCACACTCGGCGAGGCGATCCGCGCCCGCCTCGTGGGCCAACGCGGCCGCGGGCGCGAACACGTCTCGGCCGTGGAAGGTCGCGCTCTCGGGCTCGTCGACGACGATCTCGAACGGTTCGATACCCGCGCTCGCTTGGGCGTCGTCGTCCGGCGCTCCCACTGCGTCGCCGGCGAGTCGCCTGGCAACGGGAGCTAGCACGCCGTTGTCCGGCCCGACGAGGACGTGCTCGCCCGCCCGGATCGCGAGCGCCGCCCGATCGGTCCCGACGCCGGGATCGACCACCACGAGGTGAGTCGCGGGCGGAAAATAGGGGAAAACCTCGCGGAGCCAGAACGCGGTCGTCCGGACGTCCTGGCGGGGGAAGTCGTGGGCGATGTCGACGAGCCTGGCGTCGGTGTGCGCACAGAGAACGCCCTTCATCGCGGCGGGGTACGGCGAACCGAAGTCGGAGGTGAGCGTGATCATGTGGGATGGCTCGTTCGGTGTCGATCACTCGGGGTCGGCCGTGGCGTCGGCGCGATAGGAGTCCGCACCGTCGGTGTCGCTCACGCGCTGGATGCGTTCGATCCCGCCGATCTCCCGCACGACGTCCACGACGGCGTCGGGGACGAGCGCCTCCCAGCCGTCGTCGGCGATCATCCGCTCTCTGATCTCCGTGCCTTCGAGTTTCTCGCGTTCGAACATCGGCGACTGGCGCACCTCGACGCCGGCCTCGGTGAACAGCTGCACCACGAGGGGGTTGTTCGAGTACGCGATCTCGAAGGTCGGCGACATGCTCCGAACGTGGGAGACCCAGACCGCGTTCCGGTCGAGATCCTCGATCGGCACGGGATAGATCACGAGGTCGGCATCGTCGAGCGCCTTGGTGAGCATCATGATGCGCTCGCCGGCGGTGAAGGGGTCGTGGCGGGTGTGGGAATCGTCGGCGCTGCCGATCCCGAGCACGAGCTCGTCGACCTCGCCCGCGATCCGCTCGACCATCCGGTGGTGGCCGTCGTGGTAGGGCTGGAACCGGCCGATGTAGAAGCCACGGCGCATGTGATCGGCCAGAACGCCATCGTGCATAAACTCCCGCTTTCGGGTCGCTGCTCGTCGATTCGTTCCGGGCTGTCTCGAAGGAGTTCCGATCGGTGAAACAGCGCCCGATCGACCGATTTGTTTATAAGTGAATCGTGGGGTTTTCCGCGATCGGCACCCGGCCGAGACGGCTTCTCGACAGCGTATTCCGGAAGTGCGGCCGGGACGTCCGAGGGGAGAAAGTATATCAGTAAACGTGCCCTCCTTTGAGGTGTTAGAGACAGTCTCATGAGTAACGACACGGACACCGACGACGCGTTCCCGACCGAGCACGACCCGGATCCGGACCCGGGACCGAACTCGGATGCGGGAGACGACGAGAGGGTTCCTCTGGGGGAGGAGCTCGGTAGCGACGTCGAGATCGAGGCCGAGATCGACGAGGACGCCGAGGACGGGCTGCTCGGCGGGCTCAAGATCGAGACCACGGCGGACATCGAGATCCCCGACCGGCTCGTCGATCAGGTCATCGGGCAGGACCACGCCCGCGACGTGGTGATGAAGGCCGCCAAACAGCGCCGCCACGTCATGATGATCGGCACGCCGGGCACAGGCAAGTCGATGCTGGCGAAGGCGATGAGCCAGCTCCTCCCGAAGGAAGACCTCCAGGACGTACTGGTCTATCACAACCCCGACGATGGGAACGAGCCGAAGGTGCGGACCGTTCCAGGGGGGAAGGGCCAACAGATCATCGAGGCCCACAAGGAGGAGGCCCAAAAGCGCAACCAGATGCGCCAGTTCCTGATGTGGATCATCATCGCCATCGTGCTGGGCTACTCCTTCCTGATCGCGGGCCAGATCCTGCTGGGTGGCGTGCTCGCCGTCCTGATCTACCTCGCGTTCAAGTACAGCTCCCGAAGTACCGACGCGATGATCCCGAACCTCCTGATCGACTCTTCGGACACCCAGACCGCGCCGTTCAAGGACGCGACCGGCGCGCACGCCGGTGCACTGCTCGGCGACGTCCGCCACGACCCCTTCCAGTCGGGCGGGATGGAGACGCCGAGCCACGACCGCGTCGAGTCGGGCGCGATCCACGAGGCCAACAAGGGCGTGCTGTTCGTCGACGAGATGAACACGCTCGACATCCGATCCCAGCAGAAGCTGATGACCGCGATCCAGGAGGGCGAGTTCTCCATTACTGGCCAGTCCGAGCGCTCCTCGGGCGCGATGGTCCAGACCGAGCCCGTCCCGACGGACTTCATCATGATCGCGGCTGGGAACCTCGACGCGATGGAGAACATGCACCCGGCGCTGCGCTCGCGGATCAAGGGGTACGGCTACGAGGTGTACATGGACGACACCATCGAGGACGAGCCCGAGATGCGCCGGAAGTACGCTCGGTTCGTGGCCCAGGAGGTCGACAAGGACGGTCGGCTGCCCCACTTCACCCGCGAGGCGATGGAAGAGATGATCCTCGAAGCCCAGCGCCGTGCGGGCCGGAAGGGTCACCTCACGCTCAAGATGCGTGACCTCGGTGGGCTCGTCAGAGTGGCGGGCGACATCGCTCGTGCCGAGGACAAGGAGTTCACCGAGCGCGAGGACGTGCTTCAGGCGAAACGCCGGTCGCGCTCGATCGAACAGCAGCTCGCGGACAACTACATCGAGCGCCGGAAGGACTACGAGCTCTCGGTCTCGGAGGGCGACGTCGTGGGCCGTGTCAACGGCCTCGCGGTGATGGGCGACGACTCCGGGATCGTGCTGCCGGTGATGGCCGAGGTGACGCCATCGCAGGGCCCCGGCGGCGTGATCGCCACCGGGAAGCTCCAGGAGATCGCCGAGGAAGCAGTACAAAACGTCTCGGCGATCATCAAGAAGTTCTCGGACGAGAACATCTCCGAGAAGGACATCCACATCCAGTTCGTCCAAACCGGCCAGCAGGGCGTCGACGGCGACTCGGCCTCCATCACGGTGGCCACGGCCGTCATCAGCGCGCTCGAAAACGCCCCGGTCAAACAGAACATCGCGATGACCGGATCGCTCTCGGTCCGGGGTGACGTCCTCCCGGTCGGCGGGGTGACCCACAAGATCGAGGCGGCGGCGAAGACCGGCTACGACACGGTCATCATCCCGGCGGCGAACGAACAGGACGTGATGATCGAGGACGAGTACAAGGACCAGATCGAGATCGTCCCGGTCAATCACATCAGCGAAGTGCTCGAAGTCGCCCTCGCCGGCGAGGGCGAGGCCGACGGTCTCGTGGATCGCTTGAAGTCGATCACGGGCCAGGCGCTCGATCGGCAGGGACAGGTCGGACAGAGCACCGGCAGCCCGAGCCCGCAGTAACGTGGCTCGGTGGGCGGTCTTCGCCGGCCTGACCGCCCTCGTTCTCTTCGTTTTGCTCGCGCTCGCGCGCGCTTCACAGTCGACTATCGACGACGGCTCTTCGACGGTCGACGACGCCTCGGCGATTGACGACACAACCTCGACAGTCGGCAACACGCCGTCGAGCGTCGAGCCCGTTCCCACTCGTCGTGACGAGGACGTTTCACCCGACAGTCCGTTGGATTACGACGCCAGGGACTCGATCGAACAGCCATCGGCGGGGCCGGACGGCACTCGTCGGTCACCGTCGTTTTCGACCGGCGCGCTGCTCGCGAACGTTGCGCTCTCGCAGGGGCTGTTCGCGGTCGTCTTGATCGGTGGCGCGTGGTACGCCGAGATCCCGCTCGCCGCACTCGGGTTGGATGGGGCCCCACTCAGCACCGGACTACCGGCGCTCGGGGTCGGGATCGTCGTGGGTGTCGGGCTCTATCTCGTCAACGAACTCGGCACGCTCGGCGCGAACGCGGCCGGGATCGAGACGCCCGACGCGCTCCGCGAGTCGCTCGCCCCCGACTCGCGGACAGGGTGGGCGGTGTTACTCGGGGTGGTGCTGCCGACCATCGCGATCTTCGAGGAACTCCTCTTCCGGGCGGCGCTGATCGGTGCGCTTGCGGCCGGGTTCGGGCTCTCGCCGTGGCTGCTTGCCGTGCTTTCGTCGATCGCGTTCGCGCTCGGCCACGGCGCGCAGGGCACGATCGGAATGGTCGCGACCGGGGGGCTGGGGTTCGTGCTCGCGAGCGTGTTCGTGCTGACCGGCAGCTTCCTCGCCGTCGTGATCGCCCATTACCTCGTCAACGCCCTGGAGTTCGTCGTCCACGAGAGTCTCGCCGTCGAGTGGTCGTAAGCCCGGATTCTCTACAACCCTTCCAGCGACCGCAACCGCTGTTCGACTTTCGGCGGAGCGGCGCTCGGGGCGTCGCGAACGCGGTGGTCGGGGATCACGAGCGGCACGGGGTTCCCGTCGAGTGCCGCCCGCACGCGGTCACGGTCGTCCTCCTCGTCGGCGTCGAAATCGGCAATGCGGCGGGTGAGGCGCTCGACAGTGACCTGGCTCCCGTAAGGGATCTCCCGGACGGCTTCGAGCACCGCCCGCTGGTCGGTGGGAACGGTCAGCGCTACTTCGACGTCCTCGAAGTCGTCCTCGACACCTTCCAGATAGTCGAAGATCCGATCGAGGAGGTCGTGATCGGACTCTGCCTCGCTCGCGAGGCTGCCGGGAAACGAGACCGAAACCACGCGCCCGCTCGCGATCCCCACCTGGACACACCGACCGAGATACGACGACTCGCGGGCGTAAATACCGGCTTCCTCAGTCATGACGGTGATTGAGCGGTGTCGTCCTTCAACATTCGGCTACCGTGCGCCCCCGCGGCGCAAGTCTTATGTACAGAACCGTCCTTCGATGTACAACTATGAACGCGAGCGAGGGGTACGCCCCCGCGATCGAGTCGATCCTCGCCGCCGCCCGTGAGCGCGAGGGTGGGGACGAACGAGTGTCCGTCGACGCGCGCTCGCTGCCCGCAGCGCTTTCGACGGCCGATGCCGACGGGCGTGTGCCGGTGATCGCGGAGATCAAACCCACGAGCCCGACGACCGACGGCCGGCGCGACGCCGACCCGGTCGCACTCGCCGAAGCGATGGTCGAGGGCGGCGCGGCGGCGCTCTCGGTACTGACCGAACCCGCCCACTTCGGCGGGTCGCCCGACGCCCTTCGCGATGTACGGGCGGCCGTCGACGTTCCGGTGCTCCGAAAGGACTTCGTGCTGGAGGAGGCCCAGCTGGACACCGTCGAAGCCGACGCCGTGCTCCTGATCGTGCGCTTTCTCGACGATCTCGATGGGATGATCGAAGCGGCGCGCGAGCGCGGGTTCCAGCCGCTGGTCGAGGTCCACACCGCGGCGGAGCTCGATCGCGCGCTCGCGGCGGGTGCGGAGCTCGTGGGTGTAAACAACCGTGACCTCGCGCGGCTCGACGTGGACCTTTCGACGTTCGAGCAAGTCGCTGCTGAGGCTCCAGCGGATGTCACGCTGATCGCCGAAAGCGGTATCGGGAGTTCCGAAGACGCCAGGCGAATGCGTCGGGCAGGTGCGGACGGACTCCTCGTTGGAAGTGCGATCATGGACGGCGACCCCGAGGCGAACACACGCCGACTCACGACGGCGGAGGTGGAGGCGTGAGCGACGCGGGTGGCGGTGCGGGCATCGGCACGGAGGGCCGGAACACGGACGGGAAGTTCGGCGAGTACGGTGGTCAGTACGTCCCCGAGGCGCTGATGCCCGCGATCGAGGAGCTGACCGACGCCTACGAGCGGTACGTCCTCGACAACGAGGACGGGTTCATGGACGAGTTCCGCGATCGCCTCCGCGACTTCGGCGGCCGGCCGACGCCGCTCCAGCACGTCGAGCGGTTGAGTGAGCGCTACGACACCGAGGTGTACCTCAAACGTGAGGACCTGCTCCACGGCGGCGCACACAAACTGAACAACGCGCTCGGCCAGGTCCTGCTCGCGAAGTACATGGGCAAGGAGCGAATCGTCGCCGAGACCGGCGCGGGCCAGCACGGTACCGCGACCGCGATGGCCGCCGCCCACCTCGATATGCCCTGCGAGGTCTACATGGGCGAGACCGACATCAACCGCCAGCGCCCCAACGTCTTCCGGATGCGGCTGAACGGTGCGGACGTCACCCCGGTCACGGCGGGCCGCGGGACGCTGAAGGAAGCCATCAACGAGACGATGCGTGACTGGGCCACGACTGTCGAAAACACCCACTACGTGCTCGGAAGCGTCGTCGGCCCACATCCCTTCCCCGCGATGGTCAGGGACTTTCAGGCCGTGATCTCCGAGGAGGCCAGGCGACAGGTCCGCGATCAGGCCGGCGGACTCCCCGACAGCGTGCTCGCGTGCGCAGGTGGAGGATCGAACACGATGGGGGCGTTCGCGGAGTTCGCTTCGGATGACGGGGTCGATCTCCACGCAGTCGAGGCGGGCGGCTCGTCGCTCGCGGTCGACGAGGAACGCGGCGTCGCGCCCAACTCCGCGTCGCTCTCCACGGGAGAAGAGGGCGTGCTCCACGGCGCGCGCACGCGGCTCCTCCAGGACGACGACGGCCAGATCCTCGAATCCCACTCGGTCTCGGCAGGGCTCGACTACGCGGGGGTCGGTCCGGAACTCGCGCATCTCGTCGACTCCGGTCGGGTTCGGGCCACCAACGTCGACGACGACGCCGCGCTCGCGGCGTTTCATCGACTTTCCAGCACGGAGGGAATCATTCCGGCGCTCGAAAGCGCCCACGCGCTCGCCCATCTCCACGAGGCCCACGACGACCTCGGTGATACAGTCGTCGTGAACGTCTCCGGACGGGGCGACAAGGACCTCGAAACGGTGATCGAGGAGACCGATCGGCGCGAGATCGACGAAGCGCCCGAAATGGACGTCTTCACGGAGGGACTCCGATGAACGCCATCGAGGCGGCTTTCGCCGAGGGACCGGCGTTCGTGCCGTACCTCGCGGCGGGTGATCCCGACTACGACGCATCGCTCGAATACGTCGAAGCGCTCGCACGCGGCGGGGCCGACGTGATCGAACTCGGCCTCCCCTTCTCCGAGCCCGTCGCGGAGGGCCCGACGATCCAGGCGGCGGTCAACCGCTCGCTCGACGCCGGGATGACCCCCGAACGCTTCTTCGCGTTCGTCGAGGAGCTCGATGTGGACGTGCCGCTGGTCTGTATGACCTACTACAATCTGATCTACCGGTACGGCGATGATGACGCCGAACGACCCCGAGCGTTCGTCGAGCGCGCTGCCGCAGCGGGGATCGAAGGGTTCGTCGTGCCCGACCTGCCGGCCGAGGAGGCCGATCCGCTTCGCGAGGCCTGCGACGAGTTCGACTGTGACCTCGTGTTCATCGTTGCGCCCACGACCCAGGGCGAGCGCCTCGATCGGATCATGTCGCGGGTCTCGGGGTACGTCTACGTTCAGGCGCGACTCGGCGTCACCGGCGCGAAGGCGGACGTCTCGGCACAGACGGGACAGAGCCTCGATCGGCTCGCTGAGTGGGAGGTGCCGAAGGCGGTCGGGTTCGGGATTGCGTCGGGCGAGCAGGCGGGCGAGGTGGTCGCGGCGGGCGCGGACGGCGTCATCGTCGGGAGCGCGCTCGTCGACATCGTGGCCGAGGGTTACGAGGCAGGCGAGGATGCTGCGACCGTGGCCGAGCGACTCGAAGCGAAGGCCCGCGAACTCAAAGACGGGGCGGTCGCAGGCGCGCAACGCACACCGCGACCGGAACGAACATAACCGCCGTGCGACCGAATACCAGTATGACACCCGGCACGCAGGCACGACTCGATCGCATCGGCACAGACGGTCGCTACCTCACGGTCCCGATGGATCACGGCATCACGATCGGGGCCGTCGGCGGCCTGAAAGAGATCGAGGACACCATCGACGCGGTGACACGCGGCGGCGCGGACGCGGTCCTGACACAGAAGGGGATCGCCCCACGGGTCCATCCCAACAGAAACGACGCGGGCTACGTGGTCCACTGCAACGCCTCGACCGCGGTCGGGCCCGACGCCAACGACAAGCGGATGACTGCGACCGTCGAGGAGGCGATTCGAGCGGGTGCGGACGCGGTCTCGATGCACGTCAACGTCGGCAGCGACTCCGAGCCGACTCAGATCGAGGATCTCGCGGAGCTATCCAAACGAGCCGGTGAGTTCGGGATCCCCGTTCTGGCGATGACGTACGCTCGCGGGCCCGGCGTCGACGCAACCGATCCCGAACGCCTCGGTCACGCGGTCCGGCTGGGCGAGGAGCTTGGAGCCGACGTGGTGAAGACCGGCTACTCAGGGGATGCAGAGAGCTTCGAGCACGTGGTCGAATCCACCCGACTCCCAGTCGTGATCGCGGGTGGCGAACCCGAGGGCGATCACGCGACGCTCGACGCTGTCCGGGGCGCGATGGACGCGGGCGCGGCCGGCGTCTCGATGGGCCGGACGATCTTCCAGCACGACGATCCCGAGGCGATCACCAGCGCGGTTTCGGGCGTCGTCCACGACGACCTCCCGGCCGACGAGGCGCTCGACCGGGCGGACCTCGCGGTCGAGGCCTGACCTCCTGTTCTTCAGAGCACGTCGTCGAGGTCGTGGAGGCTCTCGAAGACGTGGTGGGGCTCGTGGCCATCGCCGTCGCCCCGGTCGTCGCGATCGCCCATGACCGGGAACCACGCCGCCTGAAGGCCGGCAGCTCGCGCGCCCGCCACGTCGTGTCGGAGCGAGTTGCCGACGTACAGCGTCCGCTCGGGGTCAGCGTCGAGAGCGGTTATCGCTCGCTCGAACGGCTCGGTGGCGGGCTTTGGCGGGGTGGTCTCACCGGCGTAGACGTGGGTCTCGAAGGCGTCGTGGATGTCGAGGGCGTCGAGCTTTTCTCGCTGGGTCGCTCGCCCACCGTTCGTGATCAGGCCGACGCGACCGTGCTCGCGGGCTCGATCTAGCGCTGTCTGCGCACCGGGGCGAAAGGAGACGTCGGTGTGATCGGTCGCGTCGTCGTACGCCCGTGCGAGCACGTCCGGACTGTCGATCTCACCGTCCTGACGCTCGCCCGCGACCCGGAAGGTCTTCGTCAGGAAGTCGATGTCGTCGTCGGCGTCGTCCACGTCGTCGGCGGCGGCCCAGAGTTGGGTGGGATCACAGAACTGCTCGACGCCCGCGTCGTCGAACGCGGTCGCGAGCACCTCGTCGGGATCGTGGTCGTAGGTCAGCAGCGTCCCGTCGAGATCGAAACAGACCGTCGAAATCGGAGGTGTCGTCACTGCCGGGCGTTGGCGAGCGGCGGCGATAAGCGTTCGGCCACACACTGTCCGGGTTTCCGTTGGCGGTTTCGCCACGTTCAAGCCGCCCCGCACCGAGCGCCACGCTATGACACGTTCCGTCTGGCTCAAGGCCGACGACGCGGTGGGCGACTGGGAGAGTAGAAAGAAGCGGATCACCGCGGGGCTTGAGGCCGGCGTCGACTGGGTCCTCGTCGACGAGGACGATGTCTCGCGCGTGCGCGATCTCGGTGCGGTGTCGATCGCCGCCTTCCGGAACGGGGGGATCGATGTCGTCGACACCGTAGACGACGGGCCGGATGCGGTCGCCGTCGGCAAGGACGGCGAGGGCGACGGCACCGCCGACCTCCCACCCGACCTCTCGGGATCGGCGGACCTCTCGACGCTCCGACGGGGCGACGCCGACACCGCCTACGTCCGGGTGTTCAACCAGGATTACGAATCTTTCGCCGAGACCGCGGCCGAGGCCGCCGATCACACCCTCGTGGTGAGCGAGGACTGGACCATCATCCCGCTCGAAAACCTGATCGCACGGATCGGCGACGAGACCGAACTCGTCGCGGGTGTCGAGACCGCGGCGGAGGCCCGCACCGCGTTCGAGACGCTCGAAACCGGGGCTGACGGCGTCCTGCTCGATTCGGACGATCCCGACGAGATCAGGCAAACCGTCGAAATCAGGGACGAGGCCGAGCGCGAACAGCTCGACCTCCAGTGGGCGACGATCACCGAGATCGAGCGGGTCGGCTCCGCCGATCGGGTCTGCGTCGACACCGGCTCGCTGATGGAGAGCGACGAGGGGATGCTCGTGGGATCGATGAGCCGCGGGCTCTTCTTCGTCCACGCCGAGACCGCCGAATCGCCGTACGTCGCTTCCCGCCCGTTCCGGGTGAACGCGGGTGCGGTCCACGCCTACGTCCGGACGCCCGGCGGCGGGACGAAGTACCTCGCGGAGCTAGGAAGCGGCGACGAGGTCCAGGTGATCGACACCGACGGCCGGGCGCGCGAGGCGGTCGTCGGACGCGCCAAGATCGAGCGCCGGCCGATGTTCCGGATCGAGGCCGCTGTCGGCGGCGACACCGAGGCGGGCGATGTGGACGATTCCGGCGGGGTCGACGAGGCCGAGCCGGACGACAGCGACAGTACGCCGCCTGAGGGGGATCGGATCGAGACGCTGCTCCAGAACGCCGAAACCATCAAAGTCGCCACCCGCGACGGGCCGCGGGCGGTGACCGATCTCGAAGCCGGCGACGAGGTGCGGGTCTACTACGAGGACACCGCCCGCCACTTCGGCGAGGCGGTCGACGAGCGGATCGTCGAGCAGTGAGCGACGTGATCAGCCCCGCTCGCCGATTGTATGGCGGATAGCGTCGCGCTGTGGCTGTTCGGTGTCATCCACATCGACCGGCTCGAAAAAGTGACTTCTGAACTCCGGGAGTATTCTGGAACGTTCGATGCACTGTTCATCGAATATCCCGAGGAGGATCCGAGCTGGACCACGTACGGTCGATGCCTGCTGAAGGCTCCCGTTTTCTTCTTCGGACTCGTTTTCAACAGCCTCCTGCAGATGCCGCTGTTCGTTCTCCTCAACCGAAGGATGAGCCCGCTGTTCAGTGTCGAAATGAACGCTGCCCGTCGCCTGAGCGACGAACGCGACGTACCGCTTCACCGTGTCGACGACCATCCGCTGCTCATCGCGGCCGAAAGCCCGTGGCCGTGGATCGTCGCCAACTGGGCGCTCGTCGCCGGCCTCGGTGTGCTCTGGCCACGGTCGCTACTGACGACGGCCGCCGTGCTGCTGGCGGCGTGGCTGGTGGCCAGCATTCCGGCTCGGTACGTCCCCTTCCTCGGTTCGTTCCTCGGAGCGGTAGTGCCGTGGCTCGCGGTGGGGCTCGGGTTCTGGTTCGGAGTACTCTCGCTCCCCGTCCTCGCCGTGTTCTTCCTCACGTTCGTGGTGTTCGTCAAGCGAACGCTTGCCGAACGAAACCGACACATGCTGGAGCGAATCGAGGCGCTGTCGGCCGAACACGGCTACGAGCGGGCCTGCCTGATCACCGGCAAGGCCCATCTCAGTGGCCTCATCCGACTGGCCGGCGATACCGGCGTTTCGATCGCCCGATCCAGGGCGAGCAAGTGGCTCCAGCGCTCCGACGACGAACGCACCGATCCCGAACCCACGGACGACGGCGTGTTCACCCACCCGGACTCGCGCGAACCACTCAACTCTCGCACCACGTCCGCACGGACGGTGGCGGGGCTGATCGATCTCGTCATCGTCAGCGTTCTCGCCCTTCCAGTGGCGGTCATGGGCGGGGCCGTCTCCGAACTCGTTTTCGGAACGATACCACTGGGACTGCTTGTCGGCGCGTTCTCGACGCCGGTGTTGTACGGCTTCGTCCTCGAAGCGACGTTCGGGCGCACGATCGGCAAGCGACTCCTCGGGTTGGTCGTCGTGGCCGCCGACGGGTCGCAGTGCTCGACGCGAAGCGTTGCGATCCGCAACCTCCTTCGGATCGTCGATTTCCCGCTGTTCTATCTCATCGGCTTCGTCGCGATGGCGCTCACCAGACAGCGCCAGCGTCTCGGAGATCTGGTCGCTGGAACGATAATCACGAAAACGGACTCGTGACGCGGGTGCTCTCGGTGGAATCGGTCTTCGTTGCGTGATTTCTGCCTGTCATTTGGAACAACGTTAAGACGACGTAGCCGAAAGAACGAGTCATGGGACCAATGAACGAACGTATCGTCTTCGCGCGCGAGCCGGCCGAGTTCCTCGAAGGAATGGACTGCGATGTCGTCGAGACGTACCACTTCGGCGACGTCGGGAGCGCGGCGCTCGTGGAGTGTGAGGCCGAGCACGAGTCGGCCATCGCCGACGACGACCGGGTGCTCGCGATCGAGGCGAACTACGAGATCGAACCTCACGTCGAACCCGCACACGTGAGCGAGGAGCGCGACACGGTGGCCACGATCCAGGACGTCCGGCGACTCCACGACGTTCCCGAGGACGACGCCACCGGCGCGGGTCTCACCGTGGTGGCGATGGATTCGGGGATCGATCCCGACCATCCGGTGTTCGAGGACGTCGCCATCCAGCAGGTCGACGTCACGGGATCGGGGACGGGCGATGCGGTCGGTCACGGCACTGCCGTGCTGGGGCAGATCTCCCGAATTGCCCCCGCAGCGGACCTGATCGCACTCCGAATTTTCGGCGCGGAGGGCCGGACGAAAAACAACGTCATCATGCGCGCCTACGAGTGGCTCCACGACAACACCGACGCGTACGACGTCGTGAACATGTCGTGGGGATCGCAGGAAAACTCACGAGCGATCAACCGCGTCCACAACGGCCTCGTCGAGACGGGCATCCGGGACGTGGTGTCGGCCGGCAACTCCGGGAAGCGATCGGGCAGCCCCGCGACTGCCGAGCGCGCGTTCTCGATCGCGGCCTGCACCGAGGACGGGGCGATCGCGGAGTTTTCTTCCTACAACCCCGACCGCGACAACCCCGACGTGGCCGCCATCGGGAAGGACAACCGACTCGCCCAGGCGTCGGGGACGACGATGGGAACCGATCTCGACGGGCCGTGGGTGAAATCGTCGGGGACCTCGTTTTCGGCTCCCGAGGTGGCCGGCATGGTGGCGAAGTATCTCGATGCCGGGGAATCGACGGAACCGGAGACGATCATGCGCGACTTCGAGGCGGCTGCTCGTGATATCCCGGACCAACCGCGCGATGGGGCCGGCCTCGCCGACTACGCGGCTGCCGTGAGGGGCGACGTTGGCGACGAGCGCTGACCGCCGACAGCACCGGTGTCATCACCCGTCAAGATCTCGAACCAACACGAATGCGTCCTCGCCGTCGGCGTAGTAGCCCGGTGAGGTGGTGCGGTGGCTGAAGCCGAACCGACGGTAGAGCGCGAGCGCGGGCTCGTTGCTCTCGCGGACTTCGAGCCTGACCGACCCTGCGTTCCGCTCGCGCGTGACGTCGATCGCCCGACCGAGTAGGGTCGCGCCGACGCCCTGCCCCCGGGCGAACGGGGCCACCGCGATGTCCTTGACGTGGCCGATCCGTCGGCCGCCGTTCGGCGTCACGTCGGCGAGCACGTACCCGACCACCTCGCCGGAATCGGCCACCAGAAATCCCGGTTCGCCGAGGAACCGCTCGAACGCACGATACGGCCACGGCTGCGGAAACGAGGCCTTCTCGATCCGGAACACCGCCAGCAGATCGGCCCGATCGGCCGCACGGGTCCGGACGGGGCGATCGTCCGTGGCCGTCGTGGTCACGCCCGGCGTAGGGCTGGTGGACACTTATACTGCCGGAGAATCGCCCCGTGATCGATCTCGCTGTCGGCGGAGTCGCCCTGGTTCGACGGAGTCGCCCCGAGCCGGTGGAATCGCCCCGAGTCGGCGGACCGTCGCGGTGCTCACTCGGGACGGGCGTGACACTGCGTCGTAAGAGATATACCGCCGACGGCCGCGGTAGCGGGCATGGGTCTGATGGACAACCTTCTCGGGAGTCGCGAGCCGCGACGCGGGACCGGCGGCGGCGAGTACGTCGAACTCGATGCCGACGACGTCGAGGGGTCGGTCGGCGAGACGGCGACTACGGTGCATATCGCCAGTATCGACAGCCAGCGTGACGTCATCGACATCAAAAACGCCATCTACGACGGCGACATCGTGATCGCCGACATCACTCGTCACTCCACCACCGACCAGACGATGGAGCGCATCACCCAGGACCTCCAGGAGATCACCAGCGAGGTCGGCGGCGACATCATCCAGAAGGCCGACGACCAGCTCATCATCACGCCCGGGACGATCGGTATTTCACGCACGAAACTCGGCCAGTAGGCCAACTTTCGGCGTCAGATCGGAACAAATCGGCCTTTCGGTAGCACGAATCGCGCAGCAACCAGCGCGTCTATCGGTCGATTCGACTGCTAGGAATCTTCTCCTTTGGACACCTCCTCACCCGGCTGGAGGGTCGCCCACAACTCGTCGTTCTGGTAGATCTTCAACGTCGCTGTTCCGTTGTTCGTCACCTTCGTGAGCCTGTGGTCGGACGAGAACGAATCGACACCGCCGTCGGCGACGAATCCACCGGCAGCGGAATGGATTTGACCGGCGTTGTCAATGTTCGAATAGTCTGGATACTTCGCCGTTTGGTAGGGATTTGCCCCGTACTCCACGTAAATAGGGTTGTACGACTCGTTTTTCGACGAGAGTCGATAGCTCGATGCGCCATCACCGGCGGCTTTGACGGTAATGGTGTTGTTACCCTTCGGAGGTGCTGACGGACCGAAATCTTCTTCGACTCCCTCGCCCGGAGCAACGGTCCGTGTTTGGTTGCCGTTAACGTAGACGTGCAACGTCGCGTTCCCATTGTTCCTGGAGGAATAATACGGGATCTCGCCGGGGCCACCACCGTATGTGTAGTAGCTATCGACTCCGCCATCACCGATGTAGCCTTGAATGTAATACGGATCGTCGTTGTATATCGCATCCGGGTATTTGGCGTTCTCTCTATCGGCCTCGGGGCCGAGTCTCATTCCAAACTGGCCGAATACCCGATAATGTGACTCGCCGCCGTTGGCTGCGACGATCGTCAGATTGTACGTGCCGTCAGGTCTCGACCGATCCGTTTGCGTCGAGGACTGCGTCGGAGTCGCGGTTGGCGTTTCGGTCGGTGTCGCTGTCTGCGTGGTCGTCTCGGTTCGCGTCGGCGTGGGTGTCGGAGTCGGTGTCGATGTCGCCGTGGATGCCGACGTTGCTGTAGGCGTTTGCGTCGCCGTTTCCGTCGAAACGCTCGTTGGATTGGCAGTGGGCGTCGGAGTGGTCGTTCCGGACGAACCCGGAGTTGATGCCGCCGTCGCTGTCCCCTCCAGCATGGTACTGGTTGTGGTCGTGTCCTGTGTATCGGAGTTCCCGGCAAGGCTCGAACAGCCGGCGGCCAGCACGAGTATCACCAGTAACACGGTGACAGCCGTTCGTCGAATAGATCTCGTCGTCATAATTTGTGCCCCGCCGCCCTGCGTAATAACGTTGTACGAACCACTACTCGCACCGAAAACGATTTCAGACGTTGTCGGGTGTGTCCGCGTCGTCCTCGACGGTGCGTTTCATCGACTCGCGGCGGCTCTTGGCGTCGCGGCCGGTGGCTTCGAGCAGGAACTCGTTTTTCGCGTCGACCGCGTCGGCGGCCGCGTCGGCGTTGCCCTCGGCGATCACGTCCTCGGCTGGACGTTCCTCGAAATCGACTGCGAGGGTGTCTTTCTTGCTGCCGTAGGATACCGTGCCCGCGACGATCCGTTCGAACACCGGGTTCTCGGGATCCTCGACGACGTGGAGATCGCTGCCGTTGTGCTCCTGGGTCGCCGTAATCTCCCCGAAGTACCCCTCGACGGTGCCTGTCATGTCGGGGATCCGTTCGTCGAGATGCTCACCGCGCCGCATCTTGTACTCACGCATGAACGGTTCGTTTGCGAGCAGCGGGGTTATTCCTTTCGCGTCCCGCGCGCGAGATACCCCGTCCGACACTCCGGGCAGCTGTCACCCGCCCGCAGCGGCGAGTCGACGACCACGGCGGTGAACCCACACTGCCGGCACACGAACGTCTCTCCCGGCTCGGCCGTCCCGGGCGAGCCGTTCGTCCCGGCTGCACCTTCCTCTTTCGCGCGCGCTTCAGCTCTCTCCAGCGTCCACCCCTCGGTGAGCGGCTGTGTCCTCGATCCCGGGTCGCTGCCGGCCGCGGTGTCAGCTGCGTCGCCGATGGGCGTAAGCGATCCCGCCCCGTTCCCCGTCCGTCCCGTCGATCCTGCCGATTCGGCACCTGGATCCGCTGGCCACTCACCGGGTGCGCGGCCCGGTTCGTCGGCAGGGTCGTCAGTCCGTGACGCCTCGACGGTCGGAATCTCGCTCTCGTCGTCCGCCACAGCGGTGTCCGTCGCGGTGGTGCCGGAGTCGTGTTTGGTCGCGGTGGTGCCGGAGTCGTGTTCGGTCGCTGTTTCGGTCGCGGTGGTGTCGGTCGTTGGCTTGGCTGCAGTGGCGTCGGGCTCGTGTTCGTTCGCGGCCGTGCCGCTTGCTGGCTCGTTCGTCGATAGCCCCTCGACGTCCGTTCCCGAGATCTCGTCGAGCGAGACCGCCGCGTCCCCGGTGGAACTCGTCGCGTCGTCGGTCGCGGTTCCGCCATCGAGCGTGCCGTCCTCGATCGTGATCGAGCCAGTTCCGTCGGCCGCCACGTTCTCCTCGGCGGTCGCCGCGACCACGCGGCCATCCCCGTCGCGGACCACGCCGGCCTCGGGTTCGAGCGCCGTGATCTCGGTGTTCGCCGAAACGGTCCGTTCGTGACCGCAGTGTCGACACGTCTGGACCCGCTTTGCCGTCCGGACGACCTCCGCTCCCCGTTCGTCGCGCTCGCGCTCGACGCCGGTCTCACCGTAGTCGTGCCCGAGCACCGAACAGCGAAGCCCCATTGAAACGCCATTGGGACCCTGTGTGACATAAAGACTCCCCTTCGGACGAACGAGACCGTGTGGACGAACGAAACGAGAAGAGCAGGCGACGAAATCGGAACGATCACGACGCGGACACTCCCCGATCGAGGGGATAAGGGTAAGGCGAGTCCGGTCGAACGCCCTGTACATGAAGGCAAAGCGGGAGTTCCGGAACCGCGACGACACGGAGGTGGCCGTCCTCGACGCGCTGGTCGATCGTCAGGACGGCATGACCGTGTTCGAACTCCGCTCGCACGTCGCGGTCGGCATCGACGATCTGGAGGACGCGCTCGCCGCGCTCAAGGCCGACGGCTTGATCGAGGCCGACGACGATAGCGAGCGCATGCTGATCAAACCCGATGATCGGGTGGTGCCCGAACCAGGTGACGAAGACACTGAGGAGTCGTTTTTCGATGAGCTCCGCGATCGGCTCGGCCTATAGCACGACTTATCCCCGCCCGGGGCCGACGATACGGAAATGACGCTCGTCGCCGGCGTCCACGAATCCCACGGCGCGACGTTCGAAGAGCGCGGTGGCGTCCGGGTCGCCACCGAGTACGGCCGCCCCGATCGTGCGGCCCGTGCAGTCCGAAACGTGGTCGGCACGATCGAGATGGGCTACGGTGTGCTCACCGTCACCGGCGACGACCGGGTCGAGTTCGTGGACAACGCGGTGTCGAACCGTGTTCCCCACGAGGACGGTGCGGGCTGCTATGCACTTCTGTGTGATCCCCAGGGCAAGATCGAGACCGACCTCTATATCTACAACGCCGGCGAGCGTCTCCTCCTCTTCACCCCACCCGAGCGCGCCGCACCAGTCGCCGATGACTGGAGCGAGAAGACGTTCATCCAGGACGTCGATATCGAAGTCGCCACCGAGGCGTTCGGCGTGTTCGGCGTCCACGGCGCGAAGGCGACCGAGAAGATCGCGAGCGTGCTCAACGGCGCGAGCACCCCCGAAGAACACCTCCAGTTCGTGCGCGGGACGATGGGCGATGACGGCGTGACGGTGATTCGGGGCGACGGCCTCGTCGGCGAGGAGGGGTACGAGGTGGTCTGTGCGGCCGATCGCGCCGAGTCCGTGTTCGACACCCTCATCAACAACGGACTGAACGCCGCGCCCTTCGGCTATCGGACGTGGGACGCGCTCACGCTCGAAGCCGGGACACCGCTCTATCACACCGAACTCGAAGGGCGAATCCCGAACGTGCTCGGCCTCCGGAACGCGCTTGACTTCGAGAAAGGGTGTTACGTCGGTCAGGAAGTCGTCTCGCGCGTCGAGAACCGCGGACAGCCGAGCCGACGGCTGGTCGGACTCCGGTGTGAGACGCTGCCCGAAGCGGGTGCGACGGTGCTCGCCGGGAGCGAGTCGGTCGGCGAAGTGACTCGCGCGGCCGAGAGTCCGATGCTCGAAGCGCCGATCGCGCTCGCGCTGGTCGCGTTCGACGCCCCGACCGACGAGCTCGCGATCGAAGCCGAGGACGAAAAACACGACGCGACCAAGGAGCCGCTGCCGTTCGTCGACGGCACCGATCGATCGGCACGACTCCCTGACTACGGCGAGAGTTGAGCAGTCGGCGTAAACTGCCGGTGGGTTTATCCTCGCGCGGTCACGGATGGTGGTATGGCGAGTCTCAGGGATCTCGGTCTCTCGGAGTACGAGGCGCGGGTCTACCGGGCGCTGCTCGACACCGGGCCGACGACCGCGAAGGAGCTCTCGCGCGCGAGCGAGGTCCCGATGGGCCGGATCTACGATGTCCTGGCGAGCATCGAAACTCACGGACTGGTGCGCGCCCAGACCGCGAGCCGCCCCAAGAAGTACGTCGCGGTCGAGCCCGACACCGCGCTCTCGCGGCTGCTGGAGGACCGCCAGCGCGAGCTCGACGCCAAGGCCGACCAGTACGAGGAGATCGTCGACGACCTGATCGGCGAGCTCGACGCGACCGACCAGTCCAGCGAGACGTTCTGGACGGCGGCGGTCGGGCCGGCCGACACCGCTGACCTCCTCGTCGAGCGGCTCGCGACAGCCGACGAGAGCGTGGTCATGGTGGCCTCGGCGCTCTCCAGGCAGTTCGACGTCGATTCGGTCGGCGACCGGATCACCGCGGAGCTCGATGCGGCAGTCGAGCGCGGCGTCGAGGTATCGCTGCTGATGCGCCCGGACCTCGTGTCGGCGCTGCCCGAGACCGTCGGCGAGCGCTATCTCGACCGACTTGCGCCGAACGAGCGATTTGCCACCCGGACCAGCGACGCGGTCGAGCGGACGTTCACGGTGATCGACGGGGTCGAGACCTGCATCGAGGTCCCTCACCCGCTCGACAGTAGCGAGTCGTTCGCGATGATCGATTTCCAGGACCCGGCGTTCGCGACGGAAATCTTGGAGGAGTTCACCCCGCGGTGGGAGCAAGCCGAGCCGCTCGCGCTCGGGGACAGATAGGCGGAGAGAAAGCGGATTCAGTCGTCTGCCGGGGTGTCCGTGTCGTCGAGTTCCTCGCGGAGGGTGCTCACTTGGGCGACCCGTTCGGCGTGAGCGTTGTGCTGATGGATCGACTCGTCGTTGGACTGTTTCATCGTCACGACCGCGTCGTCGGGGAGGTCGGGGAACTCCCGGACCACACCCTCGGCCATGTCGCGAACGCAGTCCTCGACGAACTTCGCGTTCGCGTGGGCGTGCTCGGTCATGTAGTCCTCGTCGGGCCGCTTGGCGAGGTTGTAGATCCGTGCGCTCATCGAATCGCGCGCGACGTCGATCAGATCGGAGAGGTCGGCCTCGGGTGCGCCGTCGCTTTCGACCCTGAGCGTCGCGTGGCCGCGCTGGGAGTGGCCCGCCTGAGGCACGCGATCGAGGAACTCTTCCGTGGTTTCGTCGTCGACGCCGAGGTCGGCGAGGGTTTCGCGGGCGCGCGAGTTCGACATCCCCTGTGAACACGGACAGACCGTCATCCCGGTCACGCGAGTGCCGATCTCCTCGGTGGTGCCCTCCTCGGTCGCACAGGCTCCGGCGATGATGGTTGCGGTTCCTTGGGTGGGGCGGTCGGTCGCGGGGGTGCGCTCGCGCGTGACGAGTTCGGCCTCCATCTCGACGGTGGCTTCGGTGGTGTACTCGTGTTTTTCGAGGAGGCGCTCGGCGGCGTCGCCACAGACGTCTTCCACTCGGTAGGCCGGCTCCGCGACCGCGGCTTCTAAGGTCTCGTCGACGACCTCCATGTTCCGGCTCATGTCCGCGCCCTTGCGCCACGAGGGGAGATCGACGAACACCTCGAACTCCGCCATCAGGACGATCGGGCGGTCGTCGGGCCGATCGAGTTCGACGAGCTTCTCGACCCCGGTGACGCCGACCTGATTGAGGCCGACGGTGACGTCGGGCTGGGCGGCCTGGACATCCGGCAGCTGCTGACTCATTGGATCGGTGTTGGTGATGGCGCTGGTTACGTTTTGCGAAAGCCACAAACTGTTTCGTGTTTTCCCAGCCAGTCAGTCAGCTGTCGGGCGGCCGCGGTGCGGTCAGTCGAGTTTGTCGAGTGCGCTGAAGAATTCGAGTGGCGGGCCCGCGATCCGCAGTGGTTCGGGAGCGAGGTCGATGGTGACCTCGGCGGGTGGCGTGATCGTCTCGCGGGTCCGGCCGTCGCCCACGACGACAGCCTCGGGCGCGTTCGTCACTCGGACGACGACCTCGTCGGCGTCGACGACCAGCGGGGGCATCGTCTCGGCCCCGCACATCGCGGTGACGACGAGCGCATCGACGTCGGGATGGACCAGCGGGCCGCCCTCGCTCAGGTTGTACGCGGTCGAGCCGGTCGGGGTGGCGACGAGCACGCCGTCGGCGTGACTCTCGAAGTACGACGACCCGTCGATCTCGACCGCGACGTCGGCCCCCCCGCCAGGCCCGCGCCGGCCTTGGACCACGACTTCGTTGAGCGCGGGCGGGAGCGTTCGGCCGTCGGTGGTCGCACGGAGCCGCGGCACGGTGCGTGTGCGGGGCTGACCGTCGGTCTCGATGCGCTCGACCTCGCGTTCGACCGTCGCCACCGCTTCCTCGGGTGGGGTGGCGTTCAGGAAGCCGACTTCGCCGAGGTTCACCCCCATCACGGGGGCCTCGTCAGCGCCGCGCGCGGCGAAGAGGAGGGTGCCGTCGCCGCCGATCGAGACCACGAGGTCACACTCGCTCATTCGATCGACCGGGTGGCCAGCGTGACCGAGCGCGTCGGCGGTCGCCTCGTCGAGTCGGACTTCGACGCCATCCTTGCGGAGGCGCTCGCGGACGTCGCTGGCGAGCGAGGCTGCGCGTTCGTTGCCTCGCCGCGCGACGATCCCGACTCTCATCGTTCGGTACTAAC
The DNA here is from genome assembly GCF_028617175.1 of Halococcus sp. PRR34. Classification (NCBI taxonomy): domain Archaea; kingdom Methanobacteriati; phylum Methanobacteriota; class Halobacteria; order Halobacteriales; family Halococcaceae; genus Halococcus; species Halococcus sp. PRR34. Next base: position 152,150 of record NZ_JAQJDA010000004.1, read on the forward strand.
GCCCACCAGACAAAAGCCGCATGGTCCGCCGTGCCGTGCGGCGGTTGCGGGGCGGGTGCGGGGCGGGTGCGGGGCGGTTGCGGGGCGGGTGCGGGGCGGGTGCGGGGCGGTTGCGGGGCGGGTGCGGGGCGGGTGCGGGGCGGGTGCGGGGCGGTTGCGGGGCGGGTGCGGGGCGGGTGCGGCTGTGGCGGCGGTTGCAGAGCGGTGCGGGCCTGGCGGATGAAGGGCGAGCGTCGGGCGGTGCGAACGGAGTGAGCACCGTCGAACGCGCGAACGGGGAGGAACGACCCGTGAGCGAGTGAAACGAGCGAGGGCTTCAGCGGTTTGCGGCTGCGGGGGCTGCCCTCGGTGGATCGAGGGCGAGCGCCGAAGGCGCGAGGGCTCGGGCGGTGCTGTGCGGTTGCGGAGCAGTGCGGAGAAGGCTAGTTGTTGTACCGCGAGCGACCGGAGGGAGCGAGCGGGTGTTTTTAGTCCAGGTTTTTGCGAGGGGTTGAGCGCGCGAGCGCAGCGAGCGCGCGATTCCCCGAAGTAAAAACGTGGTGGTTCAACGGACGACAGTCACCGGCACCGGCGAGCGCCGGACGGTGGTTTCGGCGACGCTGCCGAGCAGGATGCGCGAGACACCCTCGCGGCCGTGGCTGCCCATCACGATGGCGTCGATCGGGTGCTCGTCGGCGAACTCCACGATCGCCCGAGAGGGGCGACCGACCACGATCTCGCTGTCGAACGCATGACCATCGAGACGATCGGCGGCGACGTCGAACAGCTCCTCGGCGCGACGTTCGGCGGTCTCGTACCACTCCTCGGCGTAGCCGACGTCGCCGACCTGGCCACCCGCGCCCGCTCCGACAGGGTTGATGACGTACAGCAGCGTGAGGTGTGCGTCCGGGTGTTCCGTGACGGCGTGCTCCAGTGCATCCCACGCTCCGTCCGAGCCGTCGATCGGCACCAACACGCGTTTCGCCATGTGGGGTAGTAGCATAGCATCCGAGTTAAATCCACGGCTTGTTGTCTCCGAGGGGATCGGCCACCGCCCCATCGACCGCCCGCCGGCGAACACCGAGGTTTTGGCCGCTCGGTACCGAGAATGGGTATGCTTCTGATCTGCGGACGAGCCGGCGGAACCGATCTGACCGGGACGCTCTACGAGCGCGGTGAGGACGCTCCCTCCTTCAGCGGTGCGCCCGACGAGGACGCGCCCTACGTCTGGGTCTGTGACTCCTTCTACGAGGTCGAGAGCGGCGGCCAGCGCCAGATGGTTGGCGGCGAAACGGTGAACGTCGCCTTCGAATCGCCGGTGGCCCACGGGTTCGAGACCCGCGAGCGCGCGGTCGACGGCGCACACGAGCATCTCCGGACCCAGTTCGCCCGGATCGGTGTCGCCGAGGCCGACGTCGAGATCGAAGTCGTCGAGCGCGACCCCGACACCCACGACGAACCGATCCTCTGACTCCGGCGGTAGCGACACGGCTGTACTCCCGCCACGACCACGGTTCGGCCACGCCCGGCGCTCGAAAGCCGGGCGACTATCGGGCTTCGGGTGCTGTCGATCGTATGGTCAAAACCAGTACGCTGGTGATCGCGATCGGTGTCGTGATGCTGTTCCTCCCCGAGCCGATCACGTCGGTTCTCGGGCTCGTCGTGATCGCGATCGGCGTCGGCCTCCGACTGTTCGGCTGACTCGGTGTCGACATCACCAGTCCGCCCACCGTGTGGGCCCGAGTGCGAAGGTAATTAGCCACCCACGACGAGAGTGACGCGTATGCGAGCGGCGCTCGTCGTGCTCGACGGCTGGGGGATCGGCGACCACGATCGGCTCGACGCGATCCGAGCGGCCGACACGCCAACGATGGATCGCCTCGCCGACGAGGGAGCGACAGGCACTCTCGACACCTCGGGGCGGTCGGTCGGCCTCCCCGACGGCCAGATGGGCAACAGCGAGGTCGGCCACCTCACCATCGGCGCAGGGCGAGTGATCGATCAGCAGTACACCCGGATCACGCGGGCGGTCGAGGCGGACGAGCTCCCGACGAACGACGCCATCGAGTCGGCGTTCGCCCACGCCGAGACGAACGGCGGCCGAGTCCATTTCATGGGTCTGGTGAGCGATGGCGGCGTGCACTCCGACCAGCGCCACCTCCACGCGCTGATCGAGGCTGCCGCCGACCGCGGCGTCGACGCGGTCACCCACGCGTTCACCGACGGCCGGGACACACCCCCCAAGAGCGGCGCGGGCTACCTCGCGGACCTCGAAGCCACGATCGACGAGCACGGCACCGGCGACGTGGCGACCGTCACTGGTCGGTACTACGCGATGGACAGGGACAAAAACTGGGAGCGTACTCGCCGGGCCTACGACGCGATCGTGGAACGCGACGCCGACCACACGGCCGGAACGGCGGTCGCGGCGGTCGAAGATTCGTACGACCGCGGCGAGACCGACGAGTTCGTCGAGCCGACGACGATCGAGGGCGAGGCGCAAAGCGCCTCTCGAACGACCTCGGAGAGCGAACGGCGGAGCCGTGAGCAGAGTGGACCGGCGCTCGGCGACGGCGACTCGGTCGTGTTCTTCAATTTTCGGGCCGACCGCGCGCGCCAGCTCGTCCGGATGCTGACTGACACTCGTCCCGAGTGGGGGTCCGCTCTCGACCAGCCCGCGATCGAACTGGTGACGATGACCGAGTACGACGAGACCTTCGATTTTCCTGTGGCGTTCGAGCCTCACGAGCCCACGGACAGCCTCGGCGAGACCCTCGCCGCCAACGGGTTGACACAGCTCCGGATCGCGGAATCCGAGAAGTATCCTCACGTCACCTACTTCCTCAATGGGGGACGCGAGGTGGAGTTCGACGGCGAAATTCGAGAGATCGTCGACAGCCCGGACGTGCCGACCTACGACCACCAGCCGGCAATGAGCGCCGAAGCGGTGACCGACACGGCCATCGGGGTGATCGAGACGGACGATCCCGACGTGATGGTTCTCAACTACGCGAACCCCGACATGGTCGGTCACACCGGCGACTTCGACGCGGCGGTCGCCGCGTGCGAGGCCGTCGACACCCAGCTAGAACGTCTAGTCGCGGCCTGCCGCGAGGCGGGTGCCCACGTGCTCGTGACCGCAGATCACGGCAACGCCGACGACATGGGCACGCCAGGCGACCCCGACACGGCGCACACGCTGAACCCCGTGCCGCTGGTTTACCTCACGCCCGACGACGCATCGTCGGAAGACCGACGTGTGCGCCCCGACGGGAAACTCTCCGACATCGCGCCGACGCTCCTCTCGCTGCTCGGCATCGAGGTGCCCCAGGTGATGACCGGCGAGACGCTGGTCGTGGATGAGTAGGCCGCGCGGGTCGGGGTTCATCCCCCGTCTCGTCGGCGCGCACGTCGCGCTCCCCACTGGCGAGATCAGTTCTTGTAGTCCTCGATCATCCCGCCTTGGAGCACGATTTCGACCTGGCGCGGGCTCAGCGTGTGTTCGGCCGTGAACGTGGTGTCCCGCGTGGCGTTGCGCACGGTGACGTCGGAGCCGTTCTGTAGCTCCTCGCGGACGCTGGGGAGTTCGAGGGTGTCGCCCTGCTCGATGGCGTCGTAGTCGTCACGGTCGACGAACTCCAGGGGAACGATCCCGAAGTTCACGAGGTTCTGCCAGTGAATGCGGGCGTAGCTCACGGCTAGCGCGGCCCGCATTCCGAGGTGGTAGGGCGCGAGGGCGGCGTGCTCGCGCGAACTCCCCTGGCCGTAGTTCGACCCGCCGACGGCCAGCCACGGCGCGCCCGCGTCCTCGGCGCGCTGGTAGAACCCCTGCTCGACCTGATCGAACACCCACTCGCTGATCTTCGGGATGTTTGATCGGTAGGGAAGCACGTCCGATCCGGCGGGCATGATCTCGTCGGTCGAGATGTCGTCACCGACTTTCATCAACACCGGGCCAGCAAGCGAGTCGGGAACCGCCTCGAATGCAGGCAGCGATTTGACGTTCGGCCCCTTTTCGAGTTCGCCACCTGGCTCCTCGGGCGGCGGGCTCAGCGACGCCTCGTCCACGATGACCGCCTCGGGTTCGGACCACTCGGGGTAGGTCATGTCGTGGGTGTCTTCGAGCGTGCGCGGGTCCGTGATTTTACCACTGAGCGCGCTCGCGGCCGCGGTCTCCGGGCTACAGAGGAACACGCTGTCCTCGCGGGTGCCGGTGCGCCCGGGGAAATTTCGGGGGACGGTTCGCAGACTGTTCCGCCCGGTGGCGGGGGCCTGACCCATCCCGATGCAGCCGTTGCAGCCGGCCTGGTGGACACGCGCGCCGCTGGCATACAGATCTCCCAAATATCCCATCTCGGTCAGGTTCTGGAGCAGCTGTCGGGAGGTGGGGTTCACGTCGAAGCTCACCGCGGGCGGGACGCGCTCGCCCGCGACCATCATCGCCGGCACCGCGAAATCCCGAAGACCGGGGTTCGCGCTGGAGCCGATGTAGGCCTGGTAGAGATCGTCGCCAGCCACCTCGGTCACCGGGACGACGTTGCCTGGACTAGAGGGTTTGGCGATCAGCGGCTCGATCTCGTCGAGTGCGATGGTCTCGGTGACGTGGTACTCGGCGTCGTCATCGGCGTGCAGTTCACGGAACTCGTCCTCTCGACCCTGCTGGGCGAGGAACTGCTTCACGGCGTCGTCGGCGGGGAACACAGTCGAAGTGGCTCCGAGTTCGGTTCCCATGTTGGCGATCACGTGCCGGTCCATCGCGGTCAGGGTCTCTAGTCCGGGTCCGTGATACTCGATCACGCGGCCGACGCCGCCGTCGACGTCGTGGCGACGCAACATTTCGAGGATCACGTCCTTCGCGCTGCACCAGTCGGGGAGTTCTCCCGTGAGTTCGACACCCCACACCTCGGGCATCGCCACGTGGTAGGGTTCGCCGGCCATCGCCATCGCGATGTCCAGCCCCCCGGAGCCGATCGCCAGCATTCCCATCGCGCCCGCGGCCGGCGTGTGCGAGTCCGAACCGAGCAGCGTCTTGCCCGGGATGCCGAATCGCTGCTGGTGGACGGGATGGGAGACGCCGTTGCCGGCGGCGGAGTACCAGACGCCCCACTTCTCGCAGGCGCTTTCGAGGAAGAGGTGGTCGTCGGGGTTCTTGTTGTCCTCCTGGATCAGGTTGTGATCCACGTACTGGGCCGAGAGTTCGGTCTCGGTCCGCTCGACGTCCATGGCTTCGAGCTCGAGCATCACCATCGTGCCAGTGGCGTCCTGTGTCAGCGTCTGGTCGATCTCGAGGGCGATCTCCTCGCCTGGTTCCATCTCCCCTTCGACGAGGTGGTCGTCGATGAGTTGCTCCGCGACGGTTCCGGACATGGGCTGGAACCACGTGGGGAACGGCCTTTGCTCTTGCGCTGACATCCCTCGCGCCGGGAAACCGTATTACCGCCGACGGCCGTAGCGCGGGCAATGGCTCTCGACGGCTACTTCGAGGGGTTCACGAGGCGCGACTGGCAGACGATCGACGAGGGGCAAGTCGAAATCGCCGTGATCGGTCTCGGTGGGTTCGCCCGCGAGCGCGCCCTGCCTGCGATCCGCGACGCGGAGTTCTGCGAGGTCACCGTCCTCGTGAGTGGGTCGCCCGAGAAGGCTGCGGACCTCGCCACGTCGTTCGGCGTCGAGCGGGTGCTTGACTACGAGGCGTTCCGCGACGGAGAGGCCAGCGACGCGTACGACGCGGTCTACGTCGCGACTCCGCCGGCGTTCCACGAGGAGTACGCGACGACCGCCGCCGACCGCGGCAAACACGTCCTCTGTGAGAAGCCCCTCGCCGTGGATCACGCGGCGGCCGAGCGCATCGTCGCGGCCTGTGCAGACGCCGGCGTGGTGTGTATGACAGCCTACCGGCTCCGAACCGAACCCGCGGTCAGGCGGATGCGCGAACTGATCGCCGACGGCGCGATCGGCGATCCAGTCCAGGTCCACGGCGGGTTCTCCGCACGGCTGCTCGACGACATGAGCGCCGACACGTGGCGGCTCGATCCCGACGTTGCGGGCGGCGGCGCGCTGATGGATCTGGGGGTGTACCCGCTCAACACCACCCGCTTCCTGCTCGATGCCGATCCCACGTCGGTGGTGGCCGAGACTCACTCCGGGGAAGCACCGTTCGACCGCGTGGACGAGCATGTCGCCCTCCAACTCACCTTCCCAGGTGGCGTGACTGCCTCGTGTACGGCGAGTTTCGACGCCCACCCCGACAGCCGTCTCCAGGTGCTCGGCACCGACGGCCAGGTGCTCATCACCGACCCTTTCGGCGGCGACGTCTCCCAGGAAATCGTGGTCGAGCGTGGCGACACTCACACCCGCTACGCCGGCCCGTCGGTCGACGAGGTCCGCGAGGAGTTCGATTACTTCGCGCACTGCGTGCTCACCGGCGAGGACTGTGAGACCGACGGCGAGGACGGACTCACCGATCTCCGCATCATCGAAGCGGCCTACGAATCCGCTGAGACCGGCGAGCGCGTCGAACTGTAACTGTCGAATCAGTCGCCGAGAAACGTGACTGAACGCCCTCACCCCGTCCGGAAGGAGTAATCGAATGCCGGGGCCGAATGGGTGAGCGAGCCCAACGAGATCACGTCGACGCCGGTAGCGGCGTATTCGGGAACGGTGTCGAGCGTGATCCCGCCGCTCGCCTCCGCGAGCACGTCTGCGGGCAGCGCCTCGACGCCTTCTGCGACCGCTTCGGGCGCGAGGTTGTCGAACAGCACGATGTCCGCACCCGCTTCGGCGGCCCGCCGGCCCTCGGCGGGGCGCTCGACCTCGACTTCGATCTTCGTGGCGAAGGAGGCACGCTCGCGGAAGTGCGAAACGGCGCTTTCGAGCCCCATCTCCGCGACGTGGTTGTCCTTCACCATCACCATGTGCGAGAGATCGAGCCGGTGGGTGTCGCCGCCGCCAGCGACGATCGCGCGCTTTTCGACGCCGCGGAGACCGGGCGTGGTCTTGCGCGTCCCCGCGATCCGCACCCCGTCGCTCACCTCGCGGGCGGCGTTGACGGCCTCCCGGGTTCGAGTGGCGACCCCGGAGGCGTGGCCCGCGACGTTGACCGCAACGCGCTCGCCACGGAGAACTTCGCGCGCCGCACCGTCGGCGGTCAGAACCGTGTCGCCCGACTCGATCCGATCGCCCGGATCGGCGTGCGTCTCGACCCCGACCCCGAGATGGTCGAAGACCGCGACGGCGGCCTCCAGTCCGGCCGCGACGCCCGACTCCTTCGCGACCAGTCGTCCCGTCGTCTCGCCCGGCACCTCGTTGGTCACGTCGTGGTGGCCGAGGTCCTCGTGAAGCCACCGCTCGACCTGGCTACGGGCGACCGGCATGGACCTCGTTCTCTTCGCTGGCGTCGGTCGTATCGGCGCTCTCGTCGACGAGATGATGACAGCCGCACGACTCGGCGTTCTCGCTCGCGGCCCGGACGATCAGGAGTGCCGTGACGGTCGCCGCCCGGAGTTCGTAGAGTTCGCGCGAGGTGCGTGTCCGGACGTAGGCGTCGACCTCGCCCTTCAGCCGCCGGACCGCCGCGCTCGCGCGCCGGAGGCCGTCGGGGGTGCGGGTGAGGCCGACGTACTCGTCCATCGTCCGCCGGAGCCGGCTGAACTTCTCTTCAGCGAACGCCTCGGGGAGCGCGGGGTCGCTGTCGCGGAGGTCGGGAGCCTCGACCACCACTGGGGACGCATCGTCCGCGGCGGCGGCCTGGCCCGCGCGTAGGCCCCACACCAACCCTTCGAGCAGACTCGTCGAGGCGAGCCGGTTCGCGCCATGAACTCCGGTTCGGGAGCACTCCCCGACCGCGAACAGCCGATCGAGGCTCGTCCGCCCGTGAGAATCGACGCCGATCCCGCCGCACACGAAGTGCTCGGCGGGCGACACCGGAATCCCTGCCTCAACGTCGATTCCGCGCTCGTTGCACTTCGCGGCGAGGTCCGGGAACTCCTCCTCGAAGTCGAGCGGCGAGACGTCGAGCACCACGTCGCCGGTCCGGTCGCGCTCGCTCGCCACGGCGCGCGCGACCACGTCCCGCGGCGCGAGTTCGGCGTCCGGATGGTAGTCAGGCATGAATCGTTCTTCCTCGTCGTTCCGGAGCAGTGCGCCCTCCCCACGGACGGCTTCGCTGAGGAGGAACGGTTCGTCTCCGGCATACGCTGTCGGATGGAACTGGACGTACTCCATATCCGTGACGTCGGCTCCGGCGAGCGCCGCCATCGCGATCCCGTCACCGGTCGCGCCCTCGGGGTTGGTCGAGCGGTCGTAGAGTGCGCCGATCCCGCCCGTGGCGAGCACGGTCGCGCCGGCATAGATCGGTTCGACGGTCGAATCGGACTCGACCATCGCGCCGTGGACCCGGCCCTCGCGGGTGAGAAGTTCGAGCGCCGCGGTGTCCTCGCGGATCGCCACGTTCGGATGGTCGTCGAGATGCGAGAGGAACGGGCCGAGGACGTGGCGGCCGGTGCTCGCGTTCACGTGGAGAATTCGGCGCTCGCCGTGGGCGGCCTCGCGGCCGTATGCGAACCCGTCGTCGTCCTCGTCGGTGTCGAACGGCACGTCGAGCGTCTCCACGAGCACGTCCTCGACGGCGTCGTTCGCGTTCTCCACGAGGACGTCGACCGCCTCGGGGTCGGCCGCGCCGTCGCTCGCCGTGAGGATGTCCTGCTTGAACTCTTCGGGGTGCTCGCGCGAGACCGCGATGCCGCCCTGGGCCCACCAGCTCGTCGCGTCCGCCGGGCGCTCGGCCTTCGTCACGAGCAACACGTCTTGGCCTGCGCGTGCGGCCGCGAGCGCCGCCGCACAGCCCGCGACGCCGCTGCCGATTACCAGCGTTTCGGCGGTCGTCGCGTTCGTGTCGTCGGTTTCGTCCGTCTCGCTCGCAGCCTCGCTGCCGTCCGCTTCGGTGCCAGGCACGGTCAGATCTCCAGCATTCGGTCGAGCGCCACGCCGGCGAGTTCCTTTTCGTCGGGCGCGACTTCGATCACGTTTCGCTCGCGGCCCTCGACCAGCTCTTCGAGCACCCACGTCAGGTAGTTCGGGTCGATCTGGCGCATCGCGTTGCAGTCCATGCACGCGTCGCCGCAGAGCGGCAGGACCTCGACCTCGGGATGCCACCGCGCGAGGTGGTTCGCGAGGTGGATTTCGGTTCCGATCGCCCACGTCTCACCGGGATCGGCCTCGGCCACCGTATCGGTGATCGTACTGGTCGAGCCCACCACGTCCGCAGCCTCGACGACCTCGCGGCGGCACTCGGGATGGACGACCACGTTCGCGTCGGGGTGGTCCTCCCGAATCTCCTCGACGTGACTCTCGCGGAAGCGCTCGTGGACCTGGCAGTACCCCTCCCAGAGCACGATGTCGGCCGCCGCGACCTCGCTCGCGTCCTTGCCCTCGGGGTCCCACGGGTCCCACACAGCAGTATCGTCTTCCATTCCTAACCGGTGAGCGGTGTTCTCACCGAGGTGTTTGTCGGGGAGAAAGAGCACCTTGTCGCCGCGCTCGAAGGCGTACTCGAAGGCCCTGTGGGCGTTCGAGGACGTGCAGACGAGCCCGCCCTGCTCGGCACAAAAGGCCTTCAGGTCGGCGTAGGAGTTCATGTACGTCACCGGGATGATGTTCTCGTCGGGCGCGGCGTCGGTGATCTCCGCCCACGCGGCGTCGACCTGGAGGGCTTCTGCCATCCCCGCCATCGGGCAAGAGGCCTCCATCGAGGGGAGGATGACTGTTTGAGAGTCGTCGGTGATGATGTCCGCGGATTCGGCCATGAACGTCACGCCGCAGAACACGACGTGATCGGCGTCGGCCTCGGCGGCGCGCTTCGAGAGGGCGTACGAATCGCCGATGAAGTCGGCGTGCTCGACGATCTCCTCGCGCTGGTAGTTGTGTCCGAGCACGAGGACGTCGTCGCCGAGTTCGTCGAGCGCCCGCCCGATGCGCTCCGTACGCTCGGATTCGGACAGTTCCCGGTATCGTGGTGGGAGCTGTTCCAGATTGTCGTATTTGAACAGGCTGAGGTCGGTTTTGAGGTCCGTTGTTTCCAGTTCTGGCATGTGTTTCGGGACTCCGGTAGCACTAGCCCACGGTGGCCATTATTGAAAATATTTTCTCTTCAAAACGTATCTGCCGGGACCACAAGCTATCGATTTCGACAACAGGAGGATCCGATCGCCGCGAACCGGGCTCAGCGCGCGTCGTAGACGATCTCGCCGTCGATGATCGTTGCCGCGACATCGATGGCCGCGATGTCGTCTGGCTGGTCCCACGGCGAGCGGTCGAGCGCGACGAGATCGCCACGCTTGCCTGGTTCGATCGTTCCCAGCCGATCCTCGTCGAAGCCGGCGTACGCCGCGCCGCGGGTGTACGCCCGGAGCGCGTCGGTCACGGGGAGTCGCTGGACGTCGGCGGGCGCGTTCACGGCGTGGTGGACGCCAAGCAGCGGGTCGAGCGGCATGCAGTCGCTGCCGAAGGCGAGTCGAACTCCGGCGTCGCGGAGTTCTCGAAGCGGGTTCGAGCGTCGCCGGCGCTCGGAACCGATCCGGGCGTCGTAGAGCCCTCCCTCATCCGCCCACTTCAGGAAGTTCGGCTGGACCGACGCCACCACGTCGAGATCGGCGAAGCGGTCGATGGCCCCATCGAAGGGAAGTTCGGCGTGCTCGATCCGGTGACGTGCGCCGCCGGGATCGTCGGTCGCCGCGTAGGCCGCGAGGACCTCGTCGACCGCCCTGTCGCCGATGGCGTGGGCCGTCACCTGGAAGCCGGCGTCGTCGGCACGTTCGACGATCTCACGGAGTTCGGCGGGCGGAACGACCCACTGACCAGTGGCCCCGCCGTCAGCGGTTTCGGTCTCAGTGTCGGCGTACGGCTCGGTCAGTTTCGCGGTCCGTGCGCCGATGCTCCCGTCGGTGAAGGTCTTGATCGCGCCCGTCCGCACGAACTCGCTGCCGTGGTTGGTCGCGAGGCCGGTTTCGATCGCGGCGTCGAGGTGATCGCTCCAGTAGTTGATTCGGACTCGGAGCGCGAGCTCCCCTGCGGAATCGAGGTCGCGGTAGACCCGCGGTGCGTGGGAGTGCCGGATCATGTCGTGGACGCCGGTGACGCCGCGTTCGTTGGCGTGTTCCTGGGCGGCAAGGAGGAGGTCGCGGGTCTCGTTGCGGTCGGGCGCGATCGCTTCTCGAACGGGGCCGAGCGCATCCTCGACGAGCACGCCCGTGGGATCGCCGTTCTCGGTTCGGACATCGCCCTCGGGAAGCCGGTCGCCGAGGCGATCGAGGGCGACGCCGTTCACGCCCCCGGTGTGCATGTCCTCGCGGAACGCGACCACCGGTCGCGTCTCGCTCACCCGATCGAGGTCTTCCCGGTCGAGATAGCGCGACTCCTCCCACGCGCTCTCGTCGTAGCCGAAGCCCAGAACCCACTCGCGGTCGGTCTCACCGTCGTCGAGTTCGTCGGCGCGCTCTGCGAGCAGCGAGACCGCTTCGTCGGGCGAGGTGGCGTCGGCGAGGTCGGCGTGGACGAGGCGCTTGCCGAGCTCCTCCATATGCGTGTGGGCGTCGATGAATCCCGGGAGGAGCACGCGGCCGTCGAGGTCGATCGTGTGGGTGTCGACGCCCGCGAGGAAGTCGATCTCGTACGTCGACCCCACCCGGATGATCTCGCCGTCGCGGACGGCGACCGCCTCGGCGGTCTCGTCGGGATCGGTCAGCGTGTGGACCGCGGCGTTCGTAAGCACCAGATCCGCAGCGTCGGTCATGGCGTTGGAACGATCGGGTGGGCAATAAGGATACAGCCAGCGAAGCGGGCGTGTCGGATGGGTGATGAGCCAATGCCGAGTACGATGGTACTGATGTCGCTGCTGCGGTAGTTGCGGTTGGCGCGCGGGAGCGCGCCAAAGCGCGCGACTCGTGCGAGGGATGACCGAGGGAGCGCAGCGACCGAGGGAGTCGGCTGGGGAGACTCGTGGCTTGTGGTTCTCATTTGCGTCGGCATCGTAGCGGTCTCGACGACGGTGATAGTCACCGGACATCCTCATGACACGAAGCAGTCCTAGCCAGCAAGCACACCAGAGAGGGTAACGCTTAGGCGGCGGCCACCCGCTGTCGAGGTATGAGCGACGCTGCCGACCTCGCCGAGCGCGTTCGATCGGGCGACCTCGCGCTCCACGACCTCGACGATCACGCCGATCCCGCAACCGCGACCGAAGCCCGACGCCGGGTCGTCGCGCGCGCGACCGACACCGATCTCGACGGGGTGGGAGCAACTGCCCTCGATCCAACCGACGCCGTCGGAACGACCATCGAGAACATGATCGGCGCAGTCGAAATCCCGCTCGGCGTCGCCGGCCCTCTTCCTGTGGCGGGCGGCGCGGCCGACGACGAACACTACCTTCCGCTCGCGACAACCGAGGGCGCGCTGGTCGCCTCGGTCAACCGCGGCTGTTCGATCCTCCGCGCGGCCGAGGGCGCGAACGCCAGGGTCACGAAGCGCTCGATGACCCGCGCGCCAGTCTTTCGAGTGGCCGATGTGGTCGAGGCCGAGGCGGTCGTCTCGTGGGTGCGCGAGAACCGCGACGCACTCCGGAACGCCGCCGAGGAGACCACGAGCCACGGCGAACTCACGGACGTGACGCCCTACGTCGTGGGTGACTCGGTGTTCCTCCGCTTCGGTTACGACACCAAGGACGCGATGGGGATGAACATGGCGACCATCGCCACGCGAGCGGCCAGCGAGGTAGTCGAAGCCGAGACGTCCGCCGACCTCGTGGCGCTCTCGGGCAACCTCTGTACCGACAAGAAGCCCGCCGCGATCAACGCGGTCGAGGGTCGCGGTCGGAGCGTGGTGGCCGACGTGACGATCCCGAACGAGGTGGTGGAGGATCGACTCCACGCCACGCCCGACGCGATCGCCGAGGTCAACACCCGAAAGAACCTCGTCGGGTCGGCGAAAGCCGGAAGTTTGGGATTCAACGCCCACGCCGCGAACGTGGTGGCGGGCGTCTTCCTCGCCACCGGCCAGGACCCCGCCCAGGTGGTCGAGGGAAGCAACGCGATCACGACCGTCGAAGCCAGGGGAGACGAACTCTACGCCAGCGTCTCGCTTGCGAGTCTCGAAGTCGGAACGGTGGGTGGCGGGACGAAACTGCCGACGCAGGCTGAGGCGCTCTCGCTGCTCGGCGTGGCGGGCGGTGGCGACCCGCCCGGCGCGAACGCCGACCGCCTCGCGGAAGTGATCGCCGCGGGCGCGCTCGCTGGCGAACTCTCCCTCCTCGGAGCGCTCGCCTCACGGAACCTGTCGAGCGCCCACGAAGAGCTTGGACGGTGAGGCTCGATCGGCGCTGCGACCGCCGCCACCGGAGACCGGTGCCGACATAACCGGCGAGCCAGTAGGCGAGCCATGACCGAGATCGATCGCGTCCGTGCCGAGCCGGATCTCGTCGTGACGGCGCTCCAGCAGAAGTTCCTCGAACCCAACCCCGTCGGCGAGCCCGCGATCCGTGTCGCGCCCGACGGCGAGGCGGAGCTGTTCGTCCACGAAGACGGGTTCGAACAGCCCGCGGAGGGTGTCGATCTGCATCCCGAGCGCTTCGTCGGCGACGAACTCAATCTCCCCGATCCCGACGCCGATCTCGACGACGAGGCGATCGAGGCACTCGGCGAGCGGCTCGGCTCGGAGGTTCGACCGGCGCTGCGGAACGACGTCGATCTCAACGCCGACCGCGACGAGGCCGAACACATCGTCCCGGTCGAGTACGAATCCAACGACCCGTAGTTCAGCGTCACGATCCGGTTCGATCGGATCGACGAACGACGGACTCCTTCTATCGCATCTGCCCCACGAGAAACGCACAGCCGCCGGCGAGCACCGCAACGCCGACGATCAACACGGTGCCGCTGGCGAGCGCGGTCGCACCGACCACGAGACCGAACCCGCCCGCGCCGATCGCGTGAGCGAGCCCGATCAGCCGGCGACCGCGCCGGAGATACACCACCGCACCGAGCCCGAACCCGATCGTCAACACTGCGCCGGAGAGGACGAACGGCGGGGTCGGGGTCCCGAAGATCGGAATCGGTTCGACCACGGGTTCGAGGAGGAAGAGCAGGCCGGCGAGCCCGACCAGCGCGCCCACCGCGAGCGGCGCGGGATCGAGGTCACGCTTGCCCGTCACAGGAGTCGGTACGCGCCGTCGTTCCGGCTCGCCTCGCCCTGTTGGACGAGTCGGTCGAGCGCGCGCTCGGTGAACGTGGCGGACACGTCACGCGCGGTCGCGTACGCGACAACCTCCGCCTCCCCTGGCTCGTCGAGCTCGTCGATTGCCGCTCGAACGGTATCGAGCCAGTTCGGGCTTCCCGCGGCCGCCCCGCTCGTCGCGCCCTCGCCCGCTTCGGAGACTGCCTCGGCGTCGAGGCCCGACTCCTGGAGGTACGTCGTCTCGTCCATCCGTTCGTTCTCGGCGCGGGTCTCGAGCGTTGCGAACGAGTCGAGGTCGTCGGGCGCGTGGTCGCTGCGGTCGGCGAGCAGCGCGGTGCGGGCCTCGCGCGCGGCGTCGGCGGCGTCGGTCTCGGCGAATTTCGTGAGCTTCGGGTACTGATGGCGCGCGCCACACGAGGGGCAGGACGTGGTCTCGGGACGGTCCTCGACCACCCACAGCGCGCTGCACTCGCCGCAGCCGACCACCGCATACATGCCCCTTTCTCGGGTCCGCGATCGGTTGAACCTTTAGGTACATCGGCCGTGTGATGTCCGCATGAAGACCGTTGCGACGGCCGATCGCGAGACCACCGAGGCGGTTGAGGGTGTTTCGGTCACAGTGCTCGCGAGCGGCGAGGCGATGAACGTCCAGGCGTTCACGATCGAACCCGATGCGACCGTTCCAGCGCACAGCCACCACCACGAACAGGCGGGCTACCTGTTCGCGGGCCACGCGACGTTCGTCCTCGACGACGACGAACACGAAGTCGGCCCCGAAGGATCGTACGCCATCCCCGCCGACGAGGCGCACGCGGTCGAGAACCGTGGCGACGCGATCGTTCGCGGTGTCGAGTGCTTCAGCCCGCCCAGACCGCGCCCCAACTGGATGGACTGATCTCGGGGACGAACGATGGCGGCTGTCGGTGACGAGAGCTGTCGGACCCGATCAGCCACCGCCAAACGATCGACGGCGACTGACCGAGTCCGTTATGCGGTGTCCGACTCCTCGGCCTCGTCGAGCGCCGCGAGATCCCGCTCGTCGTTGTACTCGTTTGGTCCGCCCGCCTCGCCCGAGAGCTCGTCGTAGAGCGACTCGCGAACCTCCTCGGGCGTGTCGTACTCGTCGTCCAGCCGGTCGAACACGCTGCCCATCGACTCGGTCTCGTTCGGGAGGTCGAGCGGTTGGTCGGCGTACTCGGTGGCGAGTTCCTCGCTTCTGACGGGGTACTTCCGGTCGCGAACGTCGGTCTCGACTTCGTCGAGGATGTTCTCGACGTGTTCGGCGCGTTCGTGCTGGCGATCGCGAGGGTCCTCGGCTCGATCGTCGATCGGCATACGCCCCGTAAGACACGCGGACGAAAAAGTGTCCCACCGTCGTGTGCAATCCCGGTAGCAGCCGGCGCGGAAGCGTGCGGAGCACGCGACTCACGTGAGGCTTGCACGAGCGACCGGAGGAAGCGAGCGAATCGGCTGGGGAGGGAGTGGCTGTCGCGGTGCGGTGCTAGACGGTAGTGCCAGTGATTGCACCGCGAACGAGGCCGAAGGCCGAGTGAGCGGGCCGAGGAACCTCCGAGCGGAGCGAGGGGGTGACGACGGCTTTTGGTCCAGATTTTGCCAGCGAGCGAGTGAGCGCAGCGAACGAGCGAGCGTAGCAAAAGGTGGAAGTCCGCCCTCCCCGATTTGAACGGGGGACAAGCCGATCTACAGTCGGCTGCTCTACCAGTCTGAGCTAAGGGCGGACATGCCGACTAATCCGACTGTCGGACTTAAGAATTGCCATCCCGCCCGCCGTCCGACACGCATCGGCGCACCGCTCGATGGCCGGGAAGATTCAAGTAGCCACGTATCGTGCGGTCGCACGACGGATGAGTAAAATCACGTTCCGCGCCGACGACGAGCTCATCGATGAGCTCGAGTCGCTCGACGCCTCGAAGAGCGAGGCGATGCGCGAGGCGCTCCGGGCCTACCTCGAGAGCGCGCGGGACGTGGGCCCCGACAGCCTCGACGATCTCGTCAGACAGCGTGTCGACGCGATCGTCGACGAACGCCTCGATGGTGCGTTTACGCCGTCCCAGCCACAGGATATCAACGTAAACATCGCGCTCGACGGCGCATCCGACGCGTCTGACGCCTCCGTGGACGCGGACGGGGCCGAACGTAAGACGGAGGCTGCCGAGGCCGAACCGGACGTGCAAACGGACTCCGACGCGCGTAAAACGTGCGCACAATGTGGCGAGGAAGTCGGCCCAGAGCACGTGTACTGCCCGAACTGCGGGGAGAAGGCGACACGACGGGTGTTCTGTGACTGCGGCGACGAGCTCCGCTCGGACTGGGGATTCTGCCCGAGCTGTGGCCGGCGAACCCCCGCTGCGAACGTGCTCGACGGTGCGTAAACGCTACTGAAGGCCTCGAAACGCTGTTTACGTGGCGATCCGGACGTTCGTCTTACGCTGGCCGGAAGTTTTATTACATCTGGGCTGATTGCATACGCCTGCGTAAGACGGCCGTCTTACACCAGCGCCGATCGATGTCGATGGCGTCTCCGTCGTGCGGTTTCGGCGTGTAAGACGCGCGGTCGCCAAAACGGAGGACCCACATATGGAGCGTGTGACACTACGGATCCCGAAACAGCAGATCGCGGAGGTCGAACAGATGGTCGAACACGGGGAGTACCCGAATCGTAGCGAGGCGATCCGGGCGGCGGTCAGGGAGATGGTCGCCGAGGAGGGTCGGGACGACTCCCCGACCAAGCGACCGTTCGCGAGGGCCTAACGATGCAGGACATCGTGGAATCGGCGCTCGAAAACGCGGAGAAAGAGCAACGTCAACGCGACGAGTCCGATCTCGACGAGTTCGGCGACCCCCGGATCGTGGTGGTCGGTTGTGGCGGTGCGGGCAACAACACCGTCAATCGGCTCCACAACATCGAGGTCGAGGGTGCCGAGACCATCGCGATCAACACCGACAAGCAGCATCTCCAGATGATCCGGGCCGACACCCGGGTGCTGGTCGGCAAGTCGCTCACCCAGGGTCTCGGCGCGGGCGGCGACCCCGAGATGGGCGAGCGCGCGACCGAGATGGCCCAGTCCACCATCCGCGAGGTGCTCTCCGGCGCGGACCTCGTGTTCGTCACCGCGGGGATGGGCGGCGGTACCGGCACCGGTGCCGCCCCGGTGGTCTCGAAGATCGCGAGCGACGAGGGCGCGATCGTCGTCGGGATGGTCTCGACGCCGTTCAACGTCGAGCGCGCTCGTACTGTCAAGGCCGAGGAAGGGCTCGAAGAGCTCCGCAACGAGGCCGACTCGATCATCGTGCTCGACAACAACCGCCTGCTCGACTACGTCCCGAACCTCCCGGTCGGCAAGGCGTTCTCGGTGATGGACCAACTCATCGCGGAGACGGTGAAGGGGATCGCCGAGACGATCACCCAGCCCTCGCTGATCAACCTCGACTACGCCGACATGACCTCGATCATGAACCAGGGCGGCGTCGCGGTCATGCTGGTCGGCGAGACCCAGGACAAGAACAAAACCGAGGAAGTCGTGAAAGACGCGATGAGCCACCCGCTCCTCGACGTCGATTATCGCGGGGCGTCCGGCGGATTGGTCCACATCACCGGCGGCCCCGATCTCACTCTGAAGGAGGCGGAGGCGATCGCCGAGCGCATCACCGACCGGCTCGACCCCAGCGCGAACGTCATCTGGGGCTCGCGCATCCGCGAGGAGTACAAGGGCAAGGTCCGGGTGATGGCGATCATGACCGGTGTCCAGAGCGCGCAGGTCCTCGGTCCCGACGCCCAACAGCAGGCCGACCGGTCGCGTGAAGCGCTCGCGGCCGACTCGTTCGACACGAGCTACGCCGAGAGCGACGGCGGCCGCGACGTGTCGGACCACGATTCCCACGACGATCTCGACGTCATCCGCTGATCCGCGCTTCGGCCCTCCACCCACACGATCCGTTGCTGTCGAATACGGTATATATACAAATTCTGTCTGTAACTATCGGCTGTTCGGACGGCGATTTTGGCAGAAAAGATCACGACAATCGATCTGATACGATCAGCCGTGGCTCCGTGTAGTACACCAATGATTACGCTGCGTGAACGGCCTCGGTGAGCTGGCACGACCGACAGATTTCGCGCGTGGTGGTGCCGCCGCAGCGTTCGCACTCGCCGAGGTCCGGGCCGTCGCCGCGGTAGGCTTCGGCGGCGAGCTTGGCGAACTCCTCGTAGCCCGCCATGATCGAGTGACGGGTGCCGGGATGATTCTCTTCGAGATCGAACAACAACTGTTGAATCTCGCCGCGGTAGGCCTCGCTGGAGTGGGGACACTCCGCCATGTGGACGGGGAGATCGGCGAGGTGAGCGTAGAGCGCGACCTCCTTTTCGGGGACGTCTCTGAGGGGTTTCGCCCGGGGAACGAACTCGGTAGTGTTGGTGCGTTCGGGGAAGGGACCGAGGCTCGCATCGAAGTGTTTCGCCATCTGGGCGACATCGCCTTCGAGGACGTTCATCATCGCGGTCTGGGCCTCGTCGTCGAGATTGTGGCCTGTCAGGAGCTTGTCGGCTCCGTAGGCGTCGGCGTACTCGGCGAGCAGCTCGCGCCGGAAGACCCCACAGTACGCGCAGGCGGCCATGTTCTCGGGATCCTTCTCGACCACGCGATCCATTTCGAGATCGAACTCGTCGGCGTAGGTGACGACCTCGTGGGGAATCCCGTGATCGTCGGCGAACGCACTCGCGGCGTCGAGGCTCTCGTCGCGGTAGCCCTCGATCCCCTCGTGGATCGTGAGCGCGACCAGCTCGATCCGGGGGTCCTCGACGAACGTTTCGGTGAGGATCGACCCGAGCACGACGCTGTCCTTCCCGCCCGAGAGACCGAGCAGCCACGTCTCGGGGTCCTGGGGGGTGGCGTCGTCGCCGATGAGGCCGTCCTCGCGGATTCGTCGGCGGACTCGCTTCTCGACCGACGCGCGGAGGTGGTGCTCGCAGAGATGCGCGCCCGAGTACGCCGCGTGCAGCACCGCCTCGCGGTCGCACTTGGTGCAGTCCATATCTCGACTGGGGTGGTACGGCGCTTGACGGTTTCGCCTCCACTTTTTTACTGCGTCCCCGTTCGCTCGCTCCGCTCGCTCAGGGTCCTTGTAAAAACCTGGACTAAAAACACCCGCTCACTCGGCACAGCCTCGTTCGCGGTACAGTCACTAGCCTTTTCCGCTACCGCACCGCGACGACCACCCCCTCCCCAACCGATTCGCTCCGCTCGCGATGCTCGCTTCGCTCATCCCTCGCGCGAGTCGTGCGCCTGCGGCGCATTCCCGCGCGCCAACCGCTACTACCCTGTCTCCGGCAGGCCAATACGGTCCGGAAACCGTTTTCCATCGTGGGCGGCTACCCTCTCCAATGACCGAGTTCGCCCGCGCCGAGGCCGTCGACCGGATCGAGCGCCTGGTCGAGACGGTTGCAACCGAGACGATGCCCGTCCCGATCCGCGAGATCTGGGTCTACGGCGATCTCGTGCTCGGGCTCGATCCCGTCGAGCGCCTCGACATCTACCTCACGAAGGACCTGCTCTTTCACGGTGACGGCGACCGCGAGGAGGAGTTCCACGAATCGCACGGTGTCGAGGGGATCGGCAAGACGGTGAGCGCCGAGTGGGCCGACGAGCACCCCGAATACATCCGCGCGAACCCGAACGGGTACGCCGCCCCCGAGAAGTGTCTCGCGGCCCACCTCGTCGGCGATGAGGAACCGATCCACCTCGAGATCTGCAACGCGAGCTTCGAGGACAACGTGACCCAGCGACTGAAGGGCGCGATGGCGCGCGAGAACTACGAACAGGTCCTCGACCCGCGGGGGGCGTGTCTCTGGATCGACGGCCAGCGCTCGACGGACGCCTTCGAAAAACTCCGCAACGGCGAGTTCGTCTTCCCCACCCTCGCCGAGGCGCTCTCGATGATCGGGGTGGACGACGGCGAGGCCGAGCAGGCTGCCGACGCGGTACGGGACTACCGCGAGCGTCAGGCGGGCGCGACCGTTCGCGGCGACGTGGTCTGACACCCCCGAACCACCGATCTCGATCGACCGCCGCGCGCCGACGGAAACGACTATTGCGACAGACGTGATCTATCGGCCCTATGCACGATCGCACGATGACGCGACGACGGGTAGTAGCGCTCTCGGGAACTGCGGCGGCGCTCGGCCTCGCGGGCTGTTCGGAGATCGGTCTCGGCGGCGGCGAAGAGGGTGACGGTGAGAGCGGAGAGGGTGGCGACGGTGGGGGCGGAGAAGGAGAGGAGGGCAATGGAGACGGCGAAGATGGAGAAGGAGGACAGGAAGGCGACGGCGGTGAGGGTGGGGGAGAGGGTGGCGAAAACGGCGGCGAGGGCGGAGAAGATGGGGAAGACGGTGGGGGTGGCGAAGACGGTGAAGGTGGCGGCGACGAAGACGGCTAACGGATGGCGACACCCAGCGGCTGACCTTACTCGGCGCGCAGTTCTCGAACCCGGTCGACGTTCCACGCGAAGCCACGGCCGTCCTCGGTCGGTGTTTCGAGGACGAACGGCACCTCGCCGAGCGCGTCGTGGTTGACGATCGCGCCCATTCCATCGTCACCGATCAATCCCTCGCCGATGTGGGCGTGTTCGTCCTTGTTGGTGCCACAGGCGTGTTTCGAGTCGTTGAGGTGGATGTAGTGGAGGGTGTCGAGACCCACCACCTCGTCGAACTCCGTGAGCACGTCGTCGACCCCCTCGGGCGTCGAGAGGTCGTAGCCCGCGGCGAAGGCGTGGGCGGTGTCGAGACAGGTTCCGAAATCGGTGTCGGCGCGGTCGCGGACGCCCGCGAGATGGGAGAACTCGCCGCCCAACTTGGTCCCGCTACCGGCATCGCTCTCGATCAACAGGGTGACGTCTGCGGGGATATCGAGTTCGTCGACGGCGCTCGCGGCGTTGTCGAGACCTCCCTCGACCCCTGCGCCGGTGTGCGCGCCGAGATGGACGTTGACGTACTCGATCCCCAAGCGATGGGCGGCGTCGCACTCGGCCTGGAGGCTCCGGATCGACTTCTCGCGGAGGTCGTCTTTGGGTGTAGCGAGGTTGACGAGGTAGGAAGCGTGGATCACCCACGGCCCGAGGTCGGCACCCGACTCGCGGAACGCGGCGGCCTCGCTCTCGGCGATATCGGGACCGGCCCAAACCTGGGGCGAGGTCGTGAATATCTGTCCGCAGTTCCCGCCGACGTCGCGCTGGCGACCCACGGCGTTGTCGACGCCACCGGCGACCGAGACGTGTGCTCCAATGTGCATGGTCCCGCCTCGCCGCCGGCGGGCAAAGGGGCTTCGAAGCCGACGGCCGGTGTACGATACGCCGGCTACTCGGTCGGGTCCTCGCGGTCGGTTGCACCTCGCGCTGCGGTGGGGTCCTCACGATCGCGATTCCACGCCGCGGCGTCGTACTTCGCGCGGGCGCGCTCGCGGGCACGGTCGAGTTCGTCGTCGGTCCACTCGCCGACCTCGGCGTCGGCCCACGCAGCGAGTGATTCCTCGAACGCGTCGACGGCTGCCGCCCGATCCACATCGGTGTGCTCGCCGATCGTCGTCACCCGCTCGCGGAACCGTTCGGCGGTGACCGGCGGATCGTCGAACATCGCGAGGTGACGCTCGGAGCTATCGTCGAACATGACGGATCCATGTTGTATCACGCTGTCGCGTCGGCGGTACTGGGCGTTCCCGCTCACCTTCTGCCCGTCGACCACGACGTCGTGGGCCGGGTTGAGCGCGCGCAGGTAACACGCCGGCTCGAACAGCGCGGGACGCTCTTCGTCCGCGAACGACGCCGAAACCCCGAGTCGCTCGAACCCGGAAAAGAGTGGCTCACAGAGACGTTCGTACGTGTCCATCAGATCGCCAGGCAGCTCCTCGGCGGGCGCGACGATCGAATAGGAGATGTCGGCGTGAGTGTCGTGGTAGATCGCGCCGCCGCCGGTCGGCCGCCGAACCACGTCGATCCCCTCGCGTTCGCAGAACTCCCAATCCACCGTCGCGGGATCTTGGTGATATCCGAGCGAGAGCGTGGTGGGGTCCCAGCGGTAGACCCGCAGCGTTCGCGGGCCGCCCTCGGCGGCGGTCTCGGCCGCGATCTCGTCGAGCGCCATGTTCATCGCACCTCGCCGCCGGTCCTCGCGGATCAACCGCCACTCTCGATCGGTGATGTCGGTCATACCGCCCGAACGCAGCGGCGGAACAAATCGATTTGGAGAGCGGAGCGAAGGTCGTTCGAGTTTTATATCGTATTATGTAATTTATGATGGGGTGGTCGCTCACGCGCGATGCTTTTGCCCGTCGCGGGGGTACGCGAAGATGATGGTTCGCAACGTCGCAAGCGAGATGGCGGCGCTCGAAGCCGAGGATTTCCACCTCCTTTCGGGCGTCGAGCAGGGGATGCGGTTCAGCGAGTGGGTCAACCGGGGAAAACTGCCGGAGTTCGCTAATCTCACCGCCGAGAACGTCGACTACCGCCTGGATCGGTGTGCGGACCGCGGGCTGCTCGAACGCCGAACGATACAGTACGAAGGCTACAAGCTCACCTTCGAGGGCTACGACGCGCTCGCGCTCCACACCTTCGCCGAGCGGGGCACCATCGAGGGCGTCGGCGCACCCCTCGGCGTCGGGAAGGAAAGCGACGTCTACGAAGTCCAGTCGTACACCCCGTTCGCGCTCAAGTTCCACCGTGAGGGATACACGAACTTCCGGGAGGTGATGCGCGAGCGCGAATACACCGCCGACCGCGATCACGTCTCGTGGCTCTACACCGCGCGGAAGGCCGCCGAACGCGAGTACGACGCGCTCGAAACCCTCTATCCAGACGTCTCGGTGCCCCGGCCGATCGATCACAACCGCCACGCGATCGTGATGGAGAAGATCGACGGCGTCGAGCTGTCGAGAGCCGACCTCGACGACGATCAAGTGCTCGGCGTCTGCGATCTCGTGCTCCAAGAAGTCGCGCGTGCGTTCGACGCGGGCTACGTCCACGCCGACATGAGCGAGTACAACGTCTTCGTCGCCAGTGATGGGGTTTGCGTCTTCGATTGGCCTCAGGCGGTCTCGACCGATCACGAGAACGCCGTCGACCTCCTTGAGCGCGATGTCGAGAACGTTCTCGGCTACTTCCACCGGAAGTATCCCCGACGGATGGCAGAAACGCCCGAAAGCGACGCGATCGCCGACGCGATCGCCGACGCGGAGTTCGAATCGATCGACGACGTGACCCCGTAATAAACCCCATTTTGATATATTGAATCGGTCCGGTGATCCATCCGATCGAACGGTCGACCGAGTACGCTGCTCGTCGTCCTCACGACACTGATGCTCCGACGACGCCCCTGACAACGACAAAATAGTTACGTTAATTCACATCAGCGAACGGTTTTGTTC
This sequence comes from Halococcus sp. PRR34, assembly GCF_028617175.1. Classification (NCBI taxonomy): domain Archaea; kingdom Methanobacteriati; phylum Methanobacteriota; class Halobacteria; order Halobacteriales; family Halococcaceae; genus Halococcus; species Halococcus sp. PRR34. Next base: position 175,783 of record NZ_JAQJDA010000004.1, read on the forward strand.
GAACCGGCCGAGCGAACGACCGTGCGACCGACCCTCTTCGCGGATCGGGTGGAACGATGAGGTTCGGGGGACGGCTCCCCTCACGGCTGGTTCTGAAGTATTACATCTACCAGGCCACGACGACGTTCGGCTTTTTCTGGCCGGTGTTCACGCTGTTCTTGCTCTCGCGGGGACTCTCGTACACCGAAATCGGGCTGCTGTCGAGCCAGGCGGTGCTCCGACCGATCGTGAGCGGCTACATCAACGACCACGTCGAATCGCTCGGCCGGGCGACGGTGCTCAGCGCCGCCTCGCTGGTGTACGCCGTGGTCCGCCTCCCGCTCCGACCAGTGGTGGGCAGGATCGCCGACCTCACGGCCCCGATCCCCGCGACCGCGCTGCTCGGCGGTGGCTTTCTCGCCAGCGCGGCCGTCATCTATCGCTGGGAGACACCAGCGAGCACCGACTCGCCGGCGGGACAAACCGCAGATTGAGGCGAGCCCCTCTCCATCGTTGTCGTGCGTCTGTTCACTCGTCGTTCGGAGGGGATTCGTCGTCCGGCCGAGCGACGAGAACGGAGACCGAGGCGAGCCGGACGACGCGCTCGGCGGTGCTGCCGAGGACGAGTCCTTCGAGGCCGGTGCGGCCGTGGGTGGCCATCACGATCAGATCGGCGGCGTGGTCGTCGGCCGCCCCGATGATCTCCTCGTGGGCCGCGCCGTGGCGGACCTCGCCCGTGGCCGCGACATCGCGCCCTTCGGCCGTCGACACGAGGTCGTCGACGTAGCCCTCGCCGGTGCGCTCCATGTCGTCGCGGACGCCCTCGTCGTACTCGTGGACCGTCACCCCGCTGTCGGGATCCTCGATGACGTGGACGATCTGAACGGCCGCGTCGTACGTCGACGCGAGGTCGAAGCCGCGTTCGGCCGCCTGGCGTGCGTGGTCGCTGCCGTCGGTCGGGATCAGGATCGTCTCGTACATGGGTCGAATACGCGTAGCGGTCACATATACTGCCGGTGGAACGAGTGTGACACCGGTTCCGGTACTTTGGGGGCGTTCGCGTGCGGTGCAGGCCGGCTACCCGGCCTGCGCCGATTCACCGATCAGAGGAAGAAGGAGACGACTGCGAGGATGATGAAGACGATGACGAGGATCCGCGCGATCTCCATCGAGATGCCGGCGATACCCTGCGCACCGACCACGTACGCGATCAGCGCGAGGACCAGAAACCCGATCGCGAGTTCGATGAACCCGCCGCTCTGTAGTACCGTCCCGGTGAGTGTTGCGAGCATTTCAGACTCTCCCTCCGACGTGCGGGGTTCGTGTGAGCGGCTCGGTACGGCTGGTCAGCGGCGGACGTGTCGGTTGCATCACGCCAGTGCAACCGTCTCCTTGAGGATTCAACTCGAGGCTTGCACCAGCCGGTTGTATAAAAACGACGTCCACGAACCGGACGAGGACCGCGGCGTTCCGAAGCGCTTAACAGCGCCACTGGCGGAGATCCAGTGACTCGCTGGGACGGGCACCGGCGGGCACCTGTGGCGATACTGCAGGTCGGAATGTGGCCAGCGTGGTCCGGTGGACCACGCGGCTGAACCATCAACGCCCGCAGCAACCATGGCACGAAGTTTCTACTCCCACATCGGCGATGCGTGGCACGACGCGGACAACGAGATGCACGAGGAGCTCCAGTGGCAGCGCCTTCAGGAGTGGCGCGACCAGGGCGCGATCGAGCGGATCGACCGTCCCACCCGTCTCGATCGGGCGCGCTCGCTCGGCTACAAGGCCAAACAGGGCATCGTTCTCGCCCGGATCGCGGTCCGGAAGGGCACGGCCCGAAAACAGCGCCACGACGCTGGCCGGCGGACGAAGCGCCAGGGCGTCAACAAGGTCACCCGCCGGAAGTCGATTCAGCGGATCGCGGAGGAGCGATCCAGCCGGAAGTTCACGAACCTCAGAGTACTCAACTCCTACCCGGTCGGCGAGGACGGGAGCCAGAAGTGGTTCGAGGCGATCCTCGTCGATCCCGAACACCCCGCGATCGAGAACGACGACGACCTGAACTGGATCTGTGCCGACGACCAGCGCGGTCGAGCGTTCCGCGGGCTGACGAGCGCCGGCAAGCAGGGACGTGGCCTCGGCACGAAGGGTAAGGGCACGGAACACACCCGCCCGAGCGTTCACGGCGGCAAGGGTCGCGGGAAGTAAGCCCGACCACTCTTTACTCGCGAGGACGTATCACCCTCGATGAGTCACGACACCGCCGCAAGCGACGCCAGCACCGCCTCGGACGACGAGACGCTCACGATGTACGCCGACTACGTCTGTCCGTTCTGCTATCTCGGAGAGGCCTCGCTGGAGCAGTACCGCGAGGAGCGCGACGACCCCCTCGATGTCGCGTGGCACCCCTTCGACCTCCGGAGCCGCGAGCGCGGGCCGGACGGCGAGATCGATCCGGCGGCCGACAGCGGCAAGGACGACGAGTATTACGAGCAGGCCAGGGAGAACGTCCGGCGACTCCAGGAGGAGTACGACGTCGAGATGAGCCTCGAGATCGCCGAGGACGTCGATTCGAAGCACGCCCAGCAGGCCGCGCTGTTCGTTCGAGAGGAGTATCCCGACGTGTTCGCGGCGTTCCACGAGCGGGTGTTCGACGCGCTCTGGCAGGACGAGCGCGACATCGGCGATCCCGAGGTGCTAGCCGAGATCGCGGCCGACGTCGGACCGACCGATGGCGAGGGGACGGAGATCGACACTGACGCACTCCGGGCGGCGATCGACGATCCCGACCACGAGGCGGCGCTCGAAGAGCGGTTCCGGGAAGCCCAGCAGACGGGCGTCACGGGAGTTCCGACGTTCGCCTACGAGGGCCACGCCGCTCGCGGGGCCGTCCCGCCCGAGCATCTCCGGCGGCTCATCGAGGGCTGAGCCACGACACGATCGACGGGATCTGGGGAGTGAACCGCTGGCCCGCACGGGCGATCGTCCGGCCGGCCTCGCCGGGATGGTCCTGCCCGAGTCGATAGCCGATCTCGTCCTGGCGCTTCGGGGCGTCGAAGACCGCGGGCTCTTCGAAGTCGAACAGCTCACACGGCTCGGCAGCGACGTCCGCATCGGCGACGATCGCGTTCGTGGCGCGCCGTGCGGCCTCGTTCGCGCCCTCCATGCTGGCGAGATCCGTCGTCGTGCGGACGTAGTCGGCGGCGAGCACGAAATTGTCGGCCGCCGTTCGCGCGTCGGGGCGGTGGCGGAGCGAGCGCACGGTGTTGAGCAGCAGCGGTTCGTGGTTCGCCGCGACGGTCCCGTCCGAACCGAACTCGATCGCGGGGTCGAGAAACCAGTCCACGAGGTCGGTCTCGTCGAGGCTGCCGGTTTCGAGATGGTCGTCGAACTGGGCGAGGACTTCGGTCTTGATCTCCTCGGCAGTGCACTCGCGGGCCGGCTTGTCGGAGACGATTCCAGGGGCGTTCCAGTCGGAGATGCAGATCGAGAGGATTCCCTCCACTTGGCCGTCGCCGTAGTCGTCGGGATCGAACTCGCTCCAGAACTGGCGCTGGGAGATCGAAGTGAGCGACCACGGCGCGTCGAGATAGACCCCGTGGCCGTGGACGTCGGTCGCATCCTCGGCGAGGTAGAACTGGATGCCGTTCATCCACGCGGTGTCGAGCCCGTCGAGCCGGGAGAGCGACGGTGCGGCCGTCACGAGATCGGGCGTCCGGAGATCGACCATCACTTCGACCGGGACCGCACCGACATAGTAGTCCGCCTCGATCCGTTGGGTCTCGCCGTCGCGGCCGACCGTCGCGCCGGTCACCCGCTCGGTGTCGGTGTGGATCTCACGGACGGGGGTTTCGGGACGGAGCGAGACCCCGAGCTCGTCGAGATACGTGACCCAGGGATCGATCCAGACTTCGCTCGACGGGCCGTTGAGCAGCGAGTCGGCATCGACAGTCGAATCGACCAGCCCCCGGAACAGTTGGAGGTAGACTCGACCGATGGTTCTGGTGGAACTCGCCTCGGGACGCATCGCCACCAGCGACTGGGTAATGCCGTAGCCGAGGAACTTCTGATACGCAGTAGACATGCTCTCGGCGTCGATGAACTCCCACCACGAGATTTTGTCGTACTCCTCGCGCCGGCGACGCTCGCACGAGGTCGCGAACTGGAGCAGCCGGCTCGCGAAGAACGCTCGTTCGCGCTCGGAGATCGCATCGCGCGCGAACAGGTTGCCGAGCATCCGTCGCCAGCCCGAAATCGACTCGGGAGTTTCGGTCGGGAACACCTCCGGTCGGCCGGCCTCGGCCATCAGCATCTGGGTCGTGGGCTCGAGGTTGTCGTAGACGCCGTCGGGATTGTTCCCGTAGGGAATCCGTTTCATCGAGTCGGTGAGGTGGCGGTAGAATCCGGGAAAGAACCGGAAGCCGTGTTCACCGGGTAGCGGTTTCCGATCGTCGGTCGCCGAGTCGGGAACCGGGATGGAACGGGCCTTGCCCCCGAAACGCTCACGCGCCTCGTACACCGTCACGTCGAAGCCGCGCTCGCCGAGTTCCTGGGCCGCGCTCAGCCCACCGACGCCCCCGCCGAGTATCGCAACGGTCGGTATCGTTGAACCCCCCATTGGTCGGTTGTTCCATAACGGGGTTCCGACCCGTAAAACGTTGCGTTGGCGGCTATCGCTACCGAAATCGTGGCTCACGATCGTCGAGCGCCAGCGCTAAGTATCACTCAGTGGTATCTCTGGTATGAGCGATCCTGGCGCGATCGACCACGAGTTCGTCGATAGATGTTGCCAGCCATATTCCGAGTGCGACCCGTTCCGGGGTCCGTTCGGGGTGGATGTGCGGGTGTTGGGGGACGAGGCATGACTCGCGAGCCGGTCCCTGTCTCACGTCCGGTCGGGCTCACGATCGCGAGCAGCGATTCTGGGGGTGGGGCGGGGATCCAGGCCGATCTGAAGACGATGGAGGCCTGCGGCGTGTTCGGGACCAGCGTGATCGTCGCCACGACCGCTCAGAACACCCAGGGCGTCGAGTCGGTTCACGTCCTCCCGACCGACGAGATCGAGGCCCAGTACGCGGCCATCACGACCGACTTCGATCTCGGCGGCGTCAAAACCGGAATGCTCGCCACCGCGGAAGTAGTCGAGACCGTGACTGGCTACGCTCGCGACCTCGACGCCCCGCTCGTCGTGGACCCGGTGATGGTGGCGGCGTCGGGCGACCGACTGCTCGAACCCGCTGGCGAGAACGCCTACGAGGCCCTGATCGGGGAGGCGGCGCTGGTGACACCGAACGCCGACGAGTGCGCGGTGCTCACTGGAATCGAACCTGAGGGCGAGGAGAGCGCGCGCGAAGCGGGCGAGGCGCTGATCGGAATGGGGGCCGAGGCGGCGCTCATCAAGGGTGGACACGTCCCTGGCGAGACGGCGACCGACGTGCTGGTGACGAGCGAGGGACGCGAGGTCTTCGAGCACCCACGAGTCGAGACCGAGGCGACCCACGGTTCGGGCTGTACGCTCGCGAGCGCGATCACCGCACGGCTCGCGGCGGGCGACGCGCTCGATGCGGCGGTCGAAGACGGACTGGCGCTCATGGAGCGCGCGATCCGATACCCACTCGACGTCGGCGAGGGGCCCGGTTCGGTCCACCACCACGCCGATCTCCGGGATCGTGCGGCGCGCGAACCGACCGCCGAGACCGTCGCAAGCGTGGTCGACGCCCTGGTCGAGCGCGACGTCAGCCCGCTCGTTCCGGAGGTCGGGATGAACGTCGTCGGCGCGACGCCCTATGCCGAAACGCCTGGCGAAACCGCCGCGGTCGAGGGGCGGATCACGCGGACGTTCTCGGGCGTGAATCCGAATCGTGGAGTCCGCTTCGGCGCGTCGAGCCACGTCGCCCGATTCCTGCTCGCCGCCCGCGAGTTCGATCCCGCCCTCCGGTTCGCCGTCAACTGCCGGTTCGATAGGGATGTCGAGGACGCGCTCGACGGGCTCGACTGGTCGGTCGCCACGTACGATCGGAGCGAGGAACCCGAGCAAGTGAAAGATGCTGCGGAAGGCACGATGGGCTGGGGCGCACGCCAGGCGTTCGATCGGTCGGCGACGCCGGCCGCGGTGATCGACCGCGGCGAGGTGGGGAAAGAGGCGATCGTCAAACTCGTCGCGACGGACCGGGAATCGCTGACCGAGCGGGTGTTCTCGCTGCTCGACGCGCTCGAAACCGCCTGAGCGTCCCCTCGTCTCGTCATCAGACGCGCTGGGTGAGCACGAACAGCAACAGCGCCATCAACACCGATCCGAGGAGCGCTTCGACGCCGGCGATCGCCCGCGCACCCGCCCCGATCGGTTGTATGTCGCCGTAGCTGAGCGTGGAAAACGTGACGACACTGAAGTAGAGACCATTGTAGAACACGCGTACCAGCTGGCCCGGTGTCGCCGCGAGAACATCCGCGACTGGCTGTTCGAACCCATACGTTCCGGAGTCCGTGCGCAGCCCACCGGTCAGCGGATACAGGATTCCGGAACACCCCATTACCACGACCGAGCTCGTGACGACCCGTGTGGGGCTGGTTCCGTACCGCATCACCCACCGCGAACCTTCGAGTTTGAGCGCACGGAGGTACTCGCCGCCCGCCCACGCCGCCCGTCTCCGGGTGCTCTTCTCACCGAGATAACACGCCCGCGACCGCTGCGGGAGGGCGTCCTGTTCGAACAGCCGACGGAGTTCCCGGTAGGTCCAACTCGCCGCTTCGAGCGTTGCGACCCGCGTCTCGCGGTCTTCGGCGTCGTCGACGAGGCTCTCGTAGATCACCCGGTCGCCGAAGTCGGTCGCGCGGTCGAGGCGCACGTCGGTGAAGCTGGCGCGGTAGAGCTTCGTCCCGTCGAGACTCGCCTCCCGGAGGTCGATGTCGTCGAACGTCGCCCCTTCCACGTCGGCCCCGTCGAAGCACGCTCGGCGGGCGTCCACCCGATCGAACGTCGCCCGCCGACAGTCCGCGCCGGTGAGATCGGTGCCGCGGAGGGTCGCACCGGTGAAATCCGCTCCGACGAGGCTCCGCCCGCGCAACCACGACGCGCCCGTGAGGTCCGCCCCGCGGAGGTCAGCGCCGTCGAGGCGTTCACCCGGTTCGGGTCGGTGGGAATCGAGCGCCTCGCGCGTCTTGGGGCTGCCGTCGTGCCAGAAACAGCGATCGTCGTCGCCACGCACTGGCCGCCAGCAACGTGCCGTGCCCCGATTCGTGAGCAGTTCCACGTCCTCGACGTAGCCACATCGCGTCTTGGACATCGCTCGGATATGGCCCGAGAATCGTTATAGGCTTTTTAGCCGTGACGGGCGAGTCGCGACCGACGGCAGGCACTCATCGGATCGGAACGTGGCGAGTGAGGGCGTTTCGGGCGATCAGCACGACGAACAGCCCCACGCCGCCCGCAGCGATCGCGAACACGGGGTTCGAGAGCGCGGCCGTCACGGCGCGGTCGAGCAGCGTCGTCGACCACCGGACCAGCAGTTGTGACGGCAGCACCGCCCGGCCGGTGACGACGAGCGCCGCGATGCCCGTCGCGAAGAGGCCACTCCCCACGGCGGAGTAGAGCGCGAACGTGCCGACGTGCATCCCCGCGACACCGGCGGGGATCGAGATCACCGAACGAACCACCGGCAGGAGGCGACCCCAGAACACCGACGACTCGCCGTACCGGCGAAACCAGCGCCGCGCGCGTGCGAGATCCGACTCCGAGACCCGCACGTAGCTGCCGTAGCGATCGACGAGCGGCTGGTGGGCCGCATCGAAGACGTAGTACGCGAACAGACTCCCCGCCGTCCCACCGGCCGCCACGACGAGGACGAACGCGAGGAAGCTCGCGGGCGTCGAGACGATCGCCGCGGCCCCGACGGGCAGGACGAGCTCGCTCGGGACGAACGGGAAGAGCAGCGAGGTTTCGAGAAACATGAAGACGAACAGCGCGAGCAGGCCGTACTGGGCGAGCAGCGTCGTCGCCGTCTCCTCGATGGGGATCCCGACGAGCATCGCCGACCGTACGCCGGTAGCGCCTTTGACGCTTTCACGTTCCCACCGAACCCACAGGTTTTAGCGCTCGGGCGCGCCGAATGAGGGTATGGCAGAGGGGATCGTCGGGGAGTTTCTCGCGCTCAAAGAAGAGACGGATGCCGACCTGTTGGCGATGCAATGCGGCGATTTCTACGAGTTTTTCGGCGACGACGCCGAGTTCGTCGGCGAAGAGCTCGACCTCAAGATCTCCGAAAAGTCCTCGCACGGCTCGGCCTACCCGATGGCCGGCGTTCCCCTCACCGAACTCACACCCTACCTGAAGGCCCTCGTCGAGCGGGGCTACCGCGTCGCCGTCGCCGACCAGTACGAAGTCGACGGCGGCCACAAGCGCGCGATCGAGCGGGTGGTCACACCCGGCACGCTGCTCGAAACGACCGACAGCGACGCACGCTATCTCGCGGCGATCGTCCGCGAGGATGGCGGAAACGACGGGGCAGGCGAGGGTCGCTACGGCCTCGCGTTCGCGGACGTTACCACCGGCCGGTTTCACGCCACCGAGATTTCGGGCGACGCTGAGGACGTGCTGACCGAGTGCTACCGGTTCGCGCCCGCCGAGATACTCCCGGGTCCTGCCGTGCGCACCGACGACGACCTCCTCGAACGGCTCCGCGAGCGCACCGCGGGGACGCTCTCGCTCCACACCACCGACGCGTTCACGCCGGACACTGCACGCGCGACCGTCGACGAGCAGTTCGGCGGCGCGGCACTCGCCAGCGTCGGTCTCGACGAAGCGAGGGAAGCGATCCGGGCGGCTGGCGCAGTGCTCGATTACGTCGACGCGACTGGCGTCGGCACGCTCGCGTCGATGACCAGGCTCCAGCCCTACCACTCAGGAGAGGGCGTCGCGCTCGACGCGACCACCCAGCGCAACCTCGAACTCGTCGAGCCGATGGGTGAGGCCGGCCGGACGCTGCTCGACACCATCGATCACACCGTGACGAGCGCGGGGGGACGACTCCTCCGCGAGTGGCTGTGTCGGCCGATACGGGCGCGGGCGGAGCTCACCAGGCGAGCCGACGGCGTCGAGGCACTCGCTGCGGCGGCGCTCGCACGCGAGGAACTCCGCGAGGAGCTTGGCGGGGCGTACGACGTCGAACGGCTGTCGAGCAAGGCGGTGTCGGGCAGCGCCGACGCGCGCGACCTGCTCCGCGTCCGTGATTCGCTCGCCGTGCTGCCGCGGCTCGCCGACGCCGTCGCGGGCTCGCCGGAGCTCCAGAATTCGCCGATCGCCGACGTGCTCGCGCGGCCGGACCGCGCCGCTGCCGAGGAGCTTCGGGGAGCGCTCGACGATGCGCTCGCGGAGGATCCTCCCGGAGGCGTCCGCGAGGGCGGCCTCATCCAGCAGGGGTACGACAACGATCTGGACGAACTGATCGCGGGCCACGAGGCAGCGCTCGACTGGATCGACGGCCTCGCCGACCGCGAGAAGCGCCGCCACTCGATCACCCACCTCAGCACGGGCCGGAACAAGACGGACGGATACTACATCCAGGTCGGCAACTCCGAGACTGACCAGGTTCCCGAGAGCTACGACCAAATCAAGTCGCTGAAGAACGCGAACCGGTACACCACCGACGAACTCGAAGAGCGCGAGCGAGAGGTGTTTCGGTTCGAGGAGCGCCGGGGCGACCTGGAGTACGAGCTGTTCTGCGAGCTTCGCGGACGGGTCGCGGATGCAGCGCAACTCCTCCAGGATGTCGGTCGCGCGCTCGCCGAATGCGACTGCCTCGCGAGCCTCGCGGTACACGCCGTGGGTCACGACTGGACCCGGCCCGAGCTGGTCGAGTCGGGGCTCGACATCGACGGGGGCCGCCACCCGGTGGTCGAACAGGAGGTCGAGTTCGTCCCGAACGATCTCGAACTCACCGACGACCGCGCGTTCCTCGTGGTCACCGGGCCGAACATGAGCGGGAAGTCGACGTACATGCGCCAGACCGCGCTCATCACGCTGCTCGCCCAGATCGGAAGCTTCGTGCCCGCCCGAAGCGCACGGATCGCGCCGGTCGACGGGATCTACACTCGCGTGGGCGCGCTCGACGAGCTCGCCCAGGGGCGCTCGACGTTCATGGTCGAGATGAGCGAGCTCGCGAACATCCTCCATTCGGCGACCGACGAGTCGCTGGTGATCCTCGACGAGGTGGGTCGGGGCACCGCAACCTATGATGGGATCTCGATCGCGTGGGCCGCGACCGAGTATCTCCACAACGAGGTGCGCGCGAAGACGCTTTTTGCGACTCACTACCACGAACTTACCGGGCTCGCCGAACACCTCGATCGGGTGACGAACGTTCACGTCGCGGCGGACGAGCGGGGCGACGACGTCACGTTCCTGCGGACCGTCGAAGAGGGGCCAACTGACAGAAGTTACGGGATCCACGTCGCTGATCTCGCGGGCGTGCCGGAGCCGGTGGTCGGGCGCTCGCGGGACGTGCTCGCGAAGCTCCGGGCCGAGAAGGCGATCGAGGCGCGCGGGTCGTCCTCGGGACAGTCGGTCCAGGCCGTGTTCGACCTCGATGCGGGATCGTTCCGCGGGTCGGCGAGCGCGGACGGTGGCCGGACGACGGAGGATGCCACACGCGGGTCAGAAGCGGACCCGGACAGCGGCGACGACTCGCTTGATCCCGAAGCCGAATCGGTGCTCGACGCAGTACAGGAAACGAACATCGACGAGACGTCGCCGGTCGAGCTCATGAGCCGGGTTTCGGCGTGGCAGCAACAGCTCGACGATACGGAGGAAGACGGATGAGCGACGGGGCGGATGGAGGCAAGCGGACGGACGAAATCCACCGGCTCGACCAGGCGACGATCGAGCGCATCGCCGCCGGCGAGGTAGTCGAGCGACCCGCCTCCGCGGTGAAGGAGCTGGTCGAGAACAGCCTCGACGCCGACGCCTCGCGGGTGCGCGTCGTGGTCGAGGCGGGCGGCACCGACGGGATCCGCGTGACGGACGACGGACGGGGGATGACTGCGGAAGCGGTCGAGCGCGCGGTCGAGAAACACACCACGAGCAAGATCGCGGACATCGACGATCTGGAGGCCGGTGTGGGGAGCCTGGGCTTCCGGGGCGAGGCGCTCGCGGCCATCGGCGCGGTCTCGCGGCTCACGATTCGGACCAAAGCTCGGGGAACGAGCCGCGGCACCGAACTCCGGATGGCTGGCGGCGAGATCGAGAGCGTCGAACCCGCTGGCTGTCCGGAGGGTACTACCGTCGAAGTCGAGGACCTGTTCTACAACGTCCCCGCGCGCCGGAAGTATCTCAAACAGGACGCCACCGAGTTCACCCACGTCAATCGGGTGACGACGGGCTACGCGCTCTCGAACCCTGACGTGGCGCTCGCGCTCGAACACGACGGTCGCGAGGTGTTCTCGACGACGGGGCAAGGAAGTCTGGAGGCCACGATCCTCTCGGTCTATGGCCGCGATGTCGCGGAGGCGATGATCCTGGTCGAAGCACACGCGGACAGCGAGTCCGACGGTGCGGACGGTGGGAACGACGAGGAATGCGACACCGACGGACCGCTCGACGAACTCTCCGGGGTCGTTAGCCACCCCGAGACGACCCGCGCGAGCCCGGAGTACTGCTCGGTGTTCGTCAACGGCCGGTACGTGAGCGCGACCGCGGTTCGGGACGCGATCGTGGAAGCCTACGGCGGCCAGCTCGCGCCCGACCGGTACCCGTTCACCGTGCTCTTCCTCTCGCTGCCGGCGGACACGATCGACGTGAACGTCCACCCTCGAAAGCGCGAGATCCGCTTCGCCGACGAGACCGGTGTGCGCGAGCAGGTCCGGACGGCGGTCGAGGACGCGCTCATGCGTGAGGGCGTGGTCCGCTCCGGCGCGCCACGCGGTCGATCGGCACCCGACCAGACCGAGATCGAACCCGAGAGCGGGGATGCAGGGCCGCCCGACGACGGTGGTGAGTCGGCGAGACTGGACCGATCGACCGACGCCGACGAACCGCCATCCCGTCCGACGGAATCACCCGACGCGCGGGACACGACGAGGACGGATCTCGACGACTCCGGGACCGAAACGACGGGAACCGAACCCGCCGACGCCGAGCCCGAACACCCCTCGACGAACGAATCGAACGTGCCGACAGGGCCGGAGCCGACGGAGGCCGAGACGACGGTATCCGACCAAACAGCGGGCGATGCGGCACGCGAACCGATCGGCGAACCGCCCGCTGCCGGCGATAACGACGCTGGCGACGGGTCACGACGTCCAGCGGAACCTGGGAAGTTCACCGACGTGGCCGAACAGACCACGCTCGCCGGCGATCGGGTGCCGGACGATCACGCGTTCGATCGGCTTCCGCGACTCCGGGTGCTCGGACAGCTCCACGACACCTACATCGCCTGCGAATCGCCCGATGGCCTCGTCCTGATCGACCAGCACGCTGCCGACGAACGGATCAACTACGAGCGTCTCCGGGAGCGCGTCGCGGGCGAGACGGCGATTCAGGAACTCGCCGACCCCGTCGAAATCGAACTCACGGCGGCGGAGGTCGAGCTGTTCGAATCGTTCGCCGACGCGCTCGCCGAACTCGGGTTCGAGGCCTCGCGGGCCGACGATCGGACGGTCGAGGTGCGGGCGGTGCCGGCGGTGCTCGACGGTGCGGCCGATCCCGATCGACTCCGGGACGTACTCTCGGGGTTTGTCGGCGACGAAGAGCCCGAGGCATCGATCGAGCGCGACGCCGACGCGCTGCTCGCCGATCTCGCGTGCTACCCCTCGATCACGGGCAACACCTCGCTCGCCGAGGGGGACGTGATCGACCTCCTCCGGACGCTCGACGACTGCGAGAACCCCTACGCCTGTCCGCACGGTCGGCCGGTCGTGATCGAGGTCGGGAACGACGAGCTCGACGACCGCTTCGAGCGCGACTACCCCGGTCACGCCGGCCGGCGGGAATAGCGCCACTCGATACGAACGGATCACGGGCGTTAATATAGAACGTCGCGATTGCGAAACGATGGCTGACCTCCTCACGTTCGGTGCGGCGATCCTCGAACTCACCACGCCTGGTCGCGAGCGCCTCGCAACCACCGATCGGCTGGAGGTCGCGGCGACGGGGTCGGCGGCGAACGCCGCGGTGACTGCCGCCCGGATCGGGAGCGACGCGACGTGGCTCTCGAAGCTGCCCGACACCCACCTCGGCCGGCGCGCTGCCGCCGGGATCGCCTCTCACGGCGTCGAAACCGAGATCCGCTGGACCGACGAGGGCCGTCAAGAACTCGCCTTCGCCGAGCGGGCGGGACCGCCGCGCGGGAACGCCCGCATCGTCGATCGGGCGTCGAGTGCGATCGCGTCGGCGACGCCCGACGACCTCTCGCTGTCGGCGGTCGGCGATCCGGGGATGGTGTTCGTCGACGCCCTCCTCCCGACGCGCTCGACGACGCTCGCCGACACGACCGCGACCTTCCTCGCCGAGACCGGTGCTGCGGGAGCGGAAGCCGTGCTCGGACTCGGTCGCCAGGAGCCGTCGGCGACGGTCGAAGCGACCCAGAACCTCCTCCCGGCGGTCGACACTCTGATCACGGCGGAGACGGGCGCGGCGGCGCTCGGCGATCGTGCGGACCCGACCGAAACCGCCCACGCGCTGGCGGCCGAGCACGATCTCGAAACGGTCGTGATCGCGCGCGACGAGCGCGGTGGCGTGGTCTGGCACGATCGGACCGTCCACGAGCGCGCGTCCCCCGCGACCGAAACGGTCGACGAGCGCGGCGCGTTCGACGCGTTCTGTGGGGGATTTCTGGCTCGCCGGGCCGCGGGAGCCACGGCTGACACGGCGCTCGAAGCTGGGGTTGCGAGCGCGGCGCTCGCACGAACCGTTCCCGGGCCCGTCCCCGCGATCACCGCCGCGGAGGTCGAGCGGTGTACCGCGTCGATGGCCGAGCCCGGGATGAGTGAGTGATGCGCCGCCGAGCGTGTGCCGCCGCGGCCAGCACGGACAACGGCTAAGCCGATCGGGAGCGTGGAACTCCCATGCACGTGGTGATCGTCGGCGCGTACGGCAGCGCGGGAGTCGCGGTCGCACAGGAACTCGTCGAGCGACGGGACAGCCCCGAAGACGTCGAACTCACGCTCGTCGACGACGGCGAGCCGGGCGGCGGGCTCTGCATTCTCCGTGGCTGTATGCCCTCGAAAGAGGTGCTCTCGGCGGGCGCACACCGCTTTCAAGCTCGCCACGACCACCGACTCTCGGGATCGCTCCCCGACGTCGATCTCGATTCGGTGGTCGAAACCAAGAACGAGCACACGTCGAACTTCGCGGCCCACCGCCGGAGTTCGGTCCACGACCTCGCCGAGCGCGAGAACGTCGAATTCCTCCACGAGACCGCGCGGTTCGTCGACGACCACACGGTCGCGGTCGGTGATCGGACGATCGAGGCCGACTACGCCGTGATCGCCACCGGCTCGACCGTGAACGTGCCCGACCTCCCCGGGATGGGGGAGGTCGAGTACATGACCAGCGCGGACGTGCTCGATAGTACCGAGTTCCCCGACAGCGGGGTCGTGATGGGCTTTGGCTACGTCGGGATCGAGATGGTTCCCTACCTGAGCGAGGCGGCGGGGATGGACCTCACCGTGATCGAGCACGACGCGCGCCCGCTCGACGAGGCCGATCCCGCCTTCGGCGACGCGCTGCTCGATATCTATCGCGAGGAGTTCGGGATCGAGGTGTTGACCCACACCTACGAGCAGTCGATCGAATCGACTGCCGACGGGGGCGTGCGCCTCCACGTCGAGCGCGACGAACAGGATAAAACGGTCGACGCCGACCAGCTCTTCCTCTTCACCGGCCGCCGACCGACGCTCGACGGACTCGGGCTCGAAAACACGACACACTCGATCGGCACCACCACGGTCGGCGACCGTGACGAGCCGGTGCCGCGACCCGAAGTGGGTTGGGTCGGGCCGACGATGCAGGCCGCCGACGATCCCCAAACCTTCGTGGTCGGCGACGTCAACGGCCGGGAACCGATCCTCCACGTCGCCAAGGAGCAGGGGTTCACTGCCGGGCGGAACGTCCTCGCCCACGCCGCTGGCGAGGAGCTCGAAGCGTACGAGAACGTCCACCACCACGTGATGTTCTCGGGGCTCGGCGTGTACCCGTTCACGCGGGTGGGTCACTCCCAGGCGACGGCCGAAGAGGCGGGTTTGGAGGTCGTGACCGCGACTCGCGAAGCTGCCGACGACGGCGTGTTCAAAACCAAGGACGTTCCCGAGGGCCTGGCGCGCCTCGTGGTCGACGAAGAGGACGGCACGGTGCTCGGCTATCAGGGACTCCACTACCACGCCGACGTGATGGCGAAGACGATGCAGGTGATCGTCGAGGGCGGGATGGACGTTCGCGAGATCCCCGATCGGGCGTACCACCCGACGACGCCCGAGATTCTGGACGGGTTGTTCCGCGAAACGAGCGACCAGTTGGAGTGAAGCTGTCACAACCGTTATTGACGGACCTATCAGCAGCTACTGGTTTCGCGTCTTTGTAACAGCAGTCGGCGACGATTGCCGATTCGCCCGAACAGAATCCCGATTCAAATGAGAACCGCAGGCCACTCCCTCCCCAACCGATTCCTTCACTTCGTTCGCACCGCTCACTCCGTTCAGTCATCCCTCGCGCGAGTCGTGCGCTCCGCGCACTCCCGCGCGCCACCGCGTCCCGGTCGGAACCTGATCCCGAGCAATCCAACTTCCAAGACTCGGACAGCGGGATGGATAGCAGGTCGGTGTGAACTGTAGTCGCGTGTAAAATATAGTCATACGAATCGCTACGCGGGAGTGATTTATTCCGCCGGCCTCCGATTCCTGAGCATGGCAAGCGAGCCCGCGAGCGTCCGCGACCGTGTTCGGGAGCTGTTCGCACTCGAACGCGACGTGCTCGTGCTCTCGGTCGCGATGTTCGCGTTCAGTCTCGGCTTCCAGATGACGAGCCGGTATCTCGGGGAGTACATGGTCGCGCTCGGCGCGAGCGCGTTCATTGTGGGGCTGTACGGCACGTTCTCGAACGTCATCAGCGCGGTCTACCCCTACCCCGGAGGGGCGATCTCGGATCGGATCGGCTCGCGGTACGCGCTCACCGTCTTCGGCCTCCTCTCGGCGGTCGGCTTCGCGGTGTGGCTCGTCGCACCCGTGTTCGGCGCGCTCGCCATCCCCCTGATATTCGTCGGCCTCGTGTTCGCCCAGGCCTGGAAGTCCTTCGGGCTGGGCGCGACCTTCGCCATCGTCAAACAGAGCGTCTCGTCCGCGCGGCTCGCGGAGGGGTTCGCCAGCACCGAGACCTTTCGCCGGACCGCGTTTCTGGTGGGACCGCTGCTCGCGGCCGGCGTGTTTGCCACCCTTGCCACGACGGATACCGGATCAATGACCGATTCACAGGTGGTCGAAGCGTTCGTCGCCATCCTCGCGATCGCGTTTGTCTTCGCTGTTCTGGGGACGCTCGCCCAGCACGTGCTCTACGACTCGGCTGGCGATGATTTCGGCAAGAAGTTCGAAGGGATCTCGCAAGTCGCCGACGACCTCCGGAACCTCCCCCCGGAGCTCCGCCCGCTGCTGATCGGCGACACGCTGGTTCGCTTCGCCAACGGGATGGTGTACGTCTTCTTCGTGATCGTCGTCACCCGGTTTCTGGGCGTCGGCCTCTCGGTCACTCTTCCCGTTGTGGGGGCCGTCGATCTCTCGCCCCAGGCGTACTTCGGCGTTCTCCTCGGGATCGAGATGGCGGTCGCGCTCCTGACGATGATCCCCGTCGCGAAGCTCACCCGACGGGTGGGGCTCAAACCCGTGGTCGCGGTCGGGTTCGCGGTGTACGCGGTCTTCCCCGCGCTGCTCATCGCCGCGCCGCCGGATGCGGGGGTGCTCGCGGCGCTCTTTGCGTTCTCGGGGCTGCGCTTTGCGGGACTGCCCGCGCACAAGGCGCTCATCGTCGGCCCCGCGGAACGCGGTGCAGGCGGACGCGTCACCGGCTCGTACTACCTTGTCCGTAACGTCGTCGTGATTCCGAGCGCGGCGCTCGGCGGCGTACTCTACGGCGGGTTGGCGGTGCCAGGCGTCGGACGGGTGCTCGCTGGGAGCCCACCGCTCGCGTTCGGCACAGCGACCGTCGTCGGTCTCCTCGGCACGGGCTACTTCCTCGTCTTCGGCGAGGAGTTCGCGGTCGCCGGCAGTTGATCACAGGAGAGGGGGACGAACGATCCGCTACTGCGCGGAGTACCCGCCGTCGACGACGAGTCCGTGGCCGGTGACGTAGGAGGACTCGTCGCTGGCGAGGAAGGCGATGCAGTCGGCGATCTCCTCGGGTTCGCCGAGCCGTCGCAGGGGGTACTGGGCCGTTAGCCGCTCGCGGGCGGTCTCGGGGTCGCCCTGGGATTCGAAGAACTCCCGGCCGAGTGCGGTGTCGGTGAACCCCGGGCAGACGGTGTTCGCGCGCACGCCGTGTGGCCCTGCCTCGGCGGCCACCGCCCGGGTAAAGTTGAGTACCGCGCCCTTCGTGAGCGAGTAGACCGACTGTTTCGGCAGACCGAGCACGCTCGCCAGCGATCCGACGTTCACGATCGCGCCCGATCCCTGGGTCTTCATCGCCGGCAGGGCGGCGTGACAGCCGTTCCACACTCCCCGAAGGTTGATGTCGAGCACTCGATCGAACGTCTCGGTGTCGGTTTCCTCGACGACCGCCGGCGGTTGGCCGATGCCGGCGTTGTTGACGAGCGCGTCGAGACCGTCCTCGGCGGCGATGGATTCGACGAGGTCGGCGAACGCTGCCTCGTCGCGCACGTCGAGTTCGTGGAAGGTCGCGTCGCCCTCGGCCGCCGCGATCCGCTCGACGGTCTCCTCGCCACCCTCACGGTCGACGTCAGTGACGATCACCCGAGCGCCCTCCTCGGCACAGCGCTCGGCGGTCGCACGCCCGATCCCCGCGCCTGCACCCGTCACGAACACCGTCTGATCCTCGAATCGCATGGTAGGTCGCCACAGTCTGGCGGCATAAACCTGCCCGGTAGTGGATGAACGATCACGATGTTTGGGCGGACCGTCGGTAGGCGGAGGATCGACGGGGTGAACCCAATCGTGAGCGCGGATCGACCGCCGAAAGAACGAACCACGCTGCCGTCTATCGGACCGTATGGCAGCCGACCAGCCACTCGCCGACGACACGGCGATTGTCACCGGAGCCAGCTCGGGGATCGGGAGTGCCACGGCGCACGCGCTCGCACGCGACGGGGCCGACCTCGCGCTCGCCGCACGACGAGAGGAGCGTCTCGAAGAACTCGCTGCGGAGCTCGAAGCCGATCACGGCGTCGCGACCCTCGTCGCACCGACCGACGTCACCGAGGAGGACGCGGTCGCGGACCTCGTCGATGGGACGGTCGATGCGTTCGGCGGCCTCGACGTGCTCGTCAACAACGCCGGTCTCGCGCGCGGGTCGGCCGTGGAGGACCTCTCGACCGAGGAGTACCGCACCATGATGGATGTCAACGTCGACGGCTGTTTCTTCGCGACGCGCGCGGCGCTCCCCCATCTCCGGGCGTCCGAGGGAAACCTGGTCTTCGTGGGGAGCTTCGCGGGGCAGTACCCCCGCCCGTTCAACCCGGTCTACGCCGCGACGAAGTGGTGGGTTCGCGGGTTCGCCCATAGCGTCGCTGGCGCAGTCGGTGAGGCGGGCGTCGGTGTCACCGTGATCAACCCCTCGGAGGTGCGGACGGAGTTCGGCGACGACGAGAGCTTCGCGGAACGGTTCGACGAGGGCGAGGTCACCGAACCCGACGAGATCGGCGACGCGATCGCGTTCGCCGCGCGCCAGGACCGCTCGACCGTGAGCGAACTCGACCTCTTCCGGCGCGACAAGTTCAGCGACTTCTGAGTTCGACTGCGAGCGCGTCGGCGGGGTCGGCCGGTCCGCGGACGTATCTCGTGGGATCGCGCTCGACCGCGAAGGCGTGGATCGTGACCACCAGACGCTCGGAATCGAGCGTCGCACGCAGGACGGGACCGACGCTCGTGATTGCGACGTACGGCGGCGCGGCGACCGGTTGGGCCGGGAGTTCCTCGTCGAGCGTGTCGACGGCCCCGGCGAGCGCCGCCGCCAGGCGGTTGAGTACACCTGCACGATCGAGCGTACGCTTGAACGGGTCGACCACCGCCGTCCGGTCGGACGTGGTCGCACCATCCCACGAGTCGGCAACGGCGTCGGCACACGCGAGCACGGCGTCGAGCAGGTCGGCGTGAGTGGTGAGGAGATGCTCGCGAACGGTGGCCGGTGCGGACGTGGGTCGGCTCACTCCGTGGGCGCAGCGGCACAGTTGTTCGGCCCGAGTTCGAGTTCGAACGCGGTCTCGTCGTCGGCGCTTTCCCGTCCGCGGTTGATCGCGACGATGCGCTCGTGGTTCGCTGGTTGTGGTCCCATCCCGTCGAGCACCCGCTCGACGAACCGCTCGCGATCGAGTGAGAACACGGAGAGTCGATCGCGGAGGTCACCGAGCCGTGTGGCGTACGCGCCGTCGGTCTCCGATCGTTCCGACGGGCCGTAGTGGCCTGGCGCGACGAGCAGATCGTCGTCCAGCACGTCGAAGCGCTCGGTCAGGGTGTCGTGGAGCGTCCTGGCGAGGTCGCGCGCGCCGTCGGCTCCGGCTTCGAGGTCCGGCCGTGGAACGCCGTCGAGAAACAGCGAATCACCGGTCAGCAGGGTATTGCCGACCCGGAACGCGAACGCGCCCGAGGTGTGGCCCGGTGCGGCGATCGCTTCCATCACCGTGTCGCCGAGTTCGAGTGCTTCGCCGTCGGCGATCGTCGTGACGTCGTCGACGCCACGCGCGGCGGCAGGCTCGGAGAGGACCGGCTCCGCGCCGGCTTCGGCCGCGAGCCGTCGAACGCCGCTCACGTGGTCTGCGTGGAGGTGAGTGTCGATCGCATAGCGGAGGTCGACGCCACGATCCGCGGCGTCGGCAACGTACCGATCGGTGAACTCTCGGAGCGGGTCGATCACCGCCGCCTCGCCGCCGGCGTGGACGAGATACGCGAGACAGCCGCTCGACGGCCGGCGGTACTGGACGATGGTTGTGGAACCACCGGAGTCGATCTCGCTCGCGCGGTAGACCCGTGCCCAGCCCGTCATTCCCTCGGCGAGGTTGCGGGCCGCGACGCCCACCCCGGCGAGCAGGTCGGCGACGTGATCGCTCGCCTCGCCACGACCACAGACCACCGTGATGGGCTCGTCGAGGTCGAGATCGGCGGCGAGGTCGTCGATCCCGCCCGTGACCTCGGCCTGGAGGAATCGGGCGTGGGGGACGTGCTCGCGCTCGATCGACGATCCCTCGATGGCCCAGGACGCGATCTCGTCGCGGTCGCGGACGTCGAGTACGCTTATCCGATCGCCGGCGTCGATGGCGCGCGCGAGTTCGGCGGGGGTGATCGCGTCGTCCGCCGTCGATCCGGACGAAGATGCATTCATGTGCGCGGTAGGTGTCCACGGCCGATATACTGTTGGTCGAGTGTCCACCGGCGCGGTGGTGGCGATCGCGGTCGGCGCGCGGCGGGCGCTCGCGGTGCGGAGAGCGTCCGCTCGTGCGAGGGATGACTGAGTGCGGCGAGCGAAGCGAGCAAGCGAAGGAATCGGTTGGGGAGGGTGTGGCCTGCGGTTCTCGTTTGCGTCGTGATTTGCCTCCGGCGAGTCGGCTGCCGTCGCCCTCCACGATGAGTCACCATCGATTCCTCGTGCCCGACAGTATAAGTGTCAGCCACGATAGTGGACGTCATGGACGGCGAGACCCTGATCGACGACGTGCGGGACGCGAAGGCGACCCGGCTCGATCGGCTCGGCGGGACCAAATGGCTGCTCGCGGCGACGGGGGCCGACCTCGAAACCGAGCGCGTTCTTCGGGTAGCGACCGAAAGCGAGACGGCCGCCGCCGAGACGTTCGAGCAGTGGGCCGACGACGAGGGGAGCGATCGGGCGCGCGAGGCGTTCGCGTCGGTCGCGGCGCTCGAACGCGACCACGCGGCCCGAGTCGCGGACCACCTCGACGGCGATCCCGAATCGGAGACCGATTCCGGACCGGACGCCGCGCCTGGCGCGCTCCACGAGCATCTTCGAGGTCTCGACGATACCGCAGAACGCGTCGGTGCGGGTCTCGTCGGACGGCCGCTCGTGAGCGACCGCACCACCGTTCAGATCGTGAGCTTCTTCGTCAACGAGGCGGACGAGCGCCGCGCCGATCTCTTTCGAGAACTTCGATCCGAAACCGGCGACCTCCTCGACGAAGGGGCGGCGGTGCTCGATGCGGTCTGCACCGCGAACGACGATTGGGAGCGCGCCCGCGGGGCCGCCACGGCGACGATCGACGTCGCGTACGACGAGTTCGCGGGCGATCTCGACGCGATGGGGCTCGACCCGCGTTCGGTCTGCTGAGTCGTGCCGTCGCTCGCAACCGAGTGCGGGTGCCGAGAGCGGTGTGCGTCTCAGATCGAGAACTCGTAGAGGTCGTCGCCGACGTGGTGGACCGATGCGACGACCTTCCCCGAATTCCCGGCCATCTCACTCCCGTCGACGAGCGCGCGCCCGACCGCGAGAGCCTTGCCGTGAGCTTCCTCAACGATCACGACGTGCTGGTCCGCTTCGATTCCGGGGTCGGCCTCGGTGATACCTGGCCGCATCACGTCCGCGCCGTCCGAGACAAAGGAGATCGCGCCGGTGTCGACGGTGACGACACCCGTCTCGGGCGGATGGGCGTTCGCGCCGCGCACGGTAAGGAAGGGTGCGTCGTCGAGGTAGATCACGAGCGGCTCGCCATCGACGAGGACGAGGTCACGATCACTTTCGGCGAACTCGACGCGCTCGTAGGTGTCACCGGCGAGGTCGACGCCGAGCCGATCGGCGAGCGTCCGCTCGATCTCGTCGACTGCGTCGCTTCTGAGGTGGTGGCGGGATCTGACCTGCATACCCTCTCGTACCCATCGGCGGTGATAAATCGTGCGCCAGCGACACGGACACAACCCGGATACGACAGGTGGCCGACGCGAAGAGGTAAGTGCGCGGCTACCGAAGGGGATCGTATGTGGGGGTCCCGGCGCACCCGGGAGAGCAAGACGATCACCTGTATTGCGTGCGGCGGCTCGGTCCGGCGCTCGGAGGCGCGCGAGTACGACAAGCACGGCGATCGATGGAAACGCACAGGAAAAGAGTTCGAACACCTCTGTAAGGACTGTTATCGCGACCTCTGTCACCAGCCGCGCGACGATCTCGAAGCCCTGCTCGTCGAGATCCACGCCATCGAGGGCACTGAGTCGCGGACCGCGTTCCTCCGACGGTACGACGAGATCGTCGAGGAACGCTACGGTCCGCTCGAAGAGCGCGAGCGCTGACTCGCGGCTCGCCGTTCTTTCTTCGTCACCGTCCCACCGCACCCGTCGTCGTGCCAGAACGACTAATTGTCGGCTGCCCGTAGCCCGGTCATGAGCGATCAAGCAGCCGCTGGCACCACCGAAGGACAGGGGCCGGTCGAGATCGACGAGGAACTCGCCCGCCACCTCGAGAACAAGCGCGAGGAGCTGTTCGAGAAGTTCGGCATCCACGAGGAGTTCCCCGACGAAGTGCTCGAAGAGGCCGAAACCCGCACCGAGGACGTCGCAAGCGAGATCGACGACGAACTCGACGATCGTCAGGATCTCCGCGACCTGACGACGTGGACTACCGACCCGGTCGACGCGCGGGACTTCGACGACGCACTCAGCATCGAGAAGGGTGAGCAAGAGTTCGTGCTCCACGTCCATATCGCGGACGTGACCCACTACGTCCACCCCGACAGTGAGATGTGGACCGAGGCGGTCGAGCGGGCGAACACCGTCTACCTCCCGGATCACACCGTCCACATGCTGCCCGCGACGCTCGCCGAGACGGTGTGTTCGCTCGTGCCCGACGAGGATCGCCTCGCCCACACCGTCGAGATGCATCTCGACCGCGAGACCCTCTCCTTCGAGTCGATCGACATCTACAAATCGGTGATCCGGAGCGACGAGCGGCTGACCTACACCCAGGCCGAACGCCGGCTCGACGATCCCGAGAGCGCACTCCACGAGGAGAGTTCCTTAGTGTTCGAACTCGCCGACCGGCTCCACGAGCAGCGCAAGGAGGACGGTTCCTTAGTATTGAACCCGCGCCGCGATCGCGCCCACACCATCATTGAGGAGTGCATGCTGAAAGCGAACAAGGCCGTGACCCACGAGCTGATGTGGAATCAAGGGGTCGAGGCGATGTACCGCGTCCACCCCCAGCCATCGCCCGACCAGTGGGACGACGCGCTGCAGGAGATCCAAGAACTCGACGGCGTGTCGATCCCCGGTGACGCATGGGGCGACGACCCCCGGATCGCGGTGAACGCCACCCTGGAGGAGGCCCCTGAGCGCCAGCTCGGCAAGATCCAGTACGCCGTGATGAAGGTGATGCCGCGCGCCCGCTACATGAACGACCCCTTCGGCGGGCACCACGCGCTCAACTTCGACATCTATGGGCATTTCACCAGCCCGATCCGCCGGCTCTCCGATCTGGTGAACCACTGGATCGTCCACGCGAACGACGTGCCCGAGAACCTGCTGCAACTGTGTGATCACGCCTCCGATCAACAACAGGCCGGCGAGAAGTGCGAACGCGAGTACAAGCAGTTCCTAGAGGAGGTCGGGCTGGATGCGGATGCGGTGAACAACCGTGGGATCGAGATCGTGGAAAAGGACCAATGAATTAGATAGTCTAAACTCGTTGAATCTTGTTTTGTTAAGCCTGACTGAGTTCTTGCTCGGTCATATCCACCGAAGGCTCACCACCAGCACAATTTTGACAATAATTATTGCTACCTTCATCCCTCGTGGCTATCGGCACTCCAAAAAGGACAAATTGTTCCCGATAGGTTCGAGCGATGCCCTTGTCGATACTATCATAGCACACGTTGCAGGGTTCTTCGACATTTCGAATGATTGCCTCTCCGGTCGAACGATTCCATCCTACCGTGGTAACTGGGTGTTTTATGCTGATTCGTTCTCGAACAGGTGGAAGAAGAATTGCACCAATAGCGATGAAGATCACGCCTTGTATGAACGATATGACCAATCCTACGATTCCAGCTCCGCTGAAAAGCGTGCCTAGTCCTCCCAAAACAAATAATACACCGAATATCCACGCGAGAGATTTTAACCCATACCGGAACAGTTTTTCTATATCGACCTCTGTCGATTGATCAATATCTCCAAGTCCAGAAGACAAACTGCTTTCACTATCTTCGATAGATGACGTTTGACTCACCTCCTGATTTCTCACTCCGCAGTGAGGACACAGTTCCGCTTGTTCCTTAATTGCCTCTCCGCACGACGCACAGAAGACTTCGTCATAGCCTTTTTCTCTCGACATCAGTAACCTGCTACCCCAGCCCTTCTGAGTTCTTCTCTAGCATCTTTAATCATTTTTCTCGTATGAAGGGGGACGATAACGAACCCGAGAAGAATATAATTAAAGGTGAGAAAATTCAGGACGGCCAACCCAGTCTTACCGACCTTGAGGTATCCAATCGGCGTGAGAAACAACCCCCACAGCATAGTGGTTGTTATATCTTTGCTTGCCATCTTTTCCAACTCATATTGACGTCTATCTGATATTTCGATGCTACTGCCTTGTTTTTGCTTTCCTGTCTGTCTTTCGTCCGTGGTTTGTCGAACGCCGCATTCTGGACAGACTTCAGCCTGATTCTTGATAGTTGCTCCACAACTTGTACAATAGACTTCGTCAGGACCCAGTTTTGGCTTGCTGTTAGAAGTTGAAGTGGTTTCTTGAATCGATTCCTCGGGGTCTGATTCTAATTCAGTAGTTTCCTCCTGATCTGAGTCTGGTTGTTCTGATGCCATTGAATCGGTTGCTATTCGCTACCCATATTAATCATTTGTTAATAGATGTGGTAGTTGACAGGCGCTCTATCCTCAAAATTTAAACCATCGCGTGAACGTGCGGCGACGATTACTCGGCGATCGCTTGGACGAGCAGCGCGATGATGACCGGGATGTCGATGCCCGATGCGATCAATACCACGAGAATCGGTATCTTCCCGACGGTGCTCGCGTCGCCCCGGATCGATCGCCGTGCGTCGTTGATGCTTTCGGCGAGGTCGGTGATAGCGCCCATGCGGCGAAAACCGGGACGAAGCGTGTTCACCGCTGGGCCGGCCAGCGCAAGCAACGGGGCCGTGCAGTCACCGTTCTATCGGCCGACGAAGCCAAAGTCGATCGGTGGTTCGTCGATCTCGGTCGTTCAGTCGGTCGCCGTCTCCGTGGCGCTCGGAGCACGACTCGCGTTCTGGAGCTTGCCGATCCGCCAGCGGAGGACGACCACCGTCACGAGACCCACGACGAGCGCACCGTTCATGACGTACAGCGCGCTCGTGTAGTTCCCCGTCGATTCGAGAATTATCGAGGCGAGCTGCGGGCCGGCCACGCCGGCGACACCCCACGCCGTGAGCGCGTAGCCGTGGATCGCGCTGACCTCCTCGGTGCCGAAGAGGTCGCTGAGGTACGCCGGCAGGCAGGCGAACCCGCCGCCGTAGCACGTGATGACGAGGAAGATGATTCCCGCGAGGAGCCAGACGCCCGTGACCTGTGGCATCACGAAGAAGGCGACGATCTGGATGGCGAAAAACGCCGCATACGTCGTCGTCCGGCCGATGTAATCCGACAGGGAGGCCCACGCGATGCGGCCGCCGCCGTTGAAGATCCCGATGTAGCCGGTGATGAACGCGGCGGTCGTTGCGCTCGCGCCGGCGATCTGCTGGAGCATCGGCGAGGCGAACGCGAGCAGCATGATCCCCGCCGAGACGTTGATGAAGACGATGAGCCACACCATCCAGAAGCGTGGCGACGTGCGTGCTTCCTTCGCGGTGAGGTTACTGATTCCCGACAGCGCGCTCCTCGCTTCCTCCTGGTTTTCCGGTGTGTCTTCCATCCCCTCAGGCAGCCACCCGTCCGGCGGCTTGGCGAGATAGCTCGATCCCGCCGCCATCAGGACGAAGTACAACGCGCCGAGGGCGAAAAAGGCCGTCGCGACGCCGTAGCCCTGGATCAGGAAGTTTCCGAGCGGACCGGTCAGCAGCGCGCCGGCCCCGAACCCCATCACTGCGAGGCCGGTAGCCATTCCGCGGCGGTCGGGGAACCACTCGACGAGCGTCCCGATCGGTGTGATGTATCCGACTCCGATTCCCATCCCGCCGACGACCCCGAACGTAGCGAGAAAGAGCGGGAGGCTTCCGAGGAGGACACTCACGCCGGAGCCGACCATCCCGAGGCCGTACAGGACGGCCGCAGCCAGCCCGGATCGCCGTGGGCCGTACTTCTCGACGTAACTCCCCAGGAAGGCGGCCGTGATGCCGAGCACGAAGATAGCGATCGAAAAGGCGGTCGTCACGCTCCCCGTGCTCCAGCCCAGCGTCTCGTTTAACGGTATCTGGTAGATACTGTACGCGTAAATGCTACCGATCGACAGGTGGATCGCGACGGCCGACGCCGCGATCACCCATCGGTTCTTGTCCGTGCCCGTGGCTGACATCCTCTAACAGCACGTTCTATCGTTAATAACAAGTTTTGGTTGCTGAAACGGTTGCCGATTCTCGGGCACAGAGAGACAAATTTCCCTTGACACGAACTGTTCCCAGTTCTGTGGCCAAAACGAGTGTCGCATCGAATCAGTTTCGAAGTGCAGCTCCGCGGTCCGAACGCGCCACGCCGATCACTCGCTCATCGAGGCGGGGACGGTCGGGACGACCGGCATTCGCGACGTGGCGAGATAGGCTCCCTTCCGGAACGCACCTTTCGTGTACTGACGTGCGCTGCGGTGGATCGGCGTTCGCTTGCCCTTGATCTCGGTCGCGCCCGCACGCATCGCCTCGACGACCGCCTCGCCGTCGATGGCCTCGGAGCGAAGCGACGCGGCGTCGAGATCGATCCGGATCTCGGTGTAGGCCCGGCCGACGTTCGGGAGGGTGTGAGCGTCGCTCGCGCCGACTTTCGGGTACTCGTGCGCCGTCGCGAACGCCCGTGCCCGACGGTTCCGGTAGCCCGTGAACACCATCGAGTTGTAGGCTTCGATCGCATCACAGTCGGTGAGATAGCGTTTCCTGACGCCGTGACGGCTCCGCTGGAAGGGGTGGGGAACGACCGCGACGCCGCCGAGGTCGCGCACCCGCTCGACCGTTTCAGTGAGCGATCGCCCCTGTTCCGGGCGGGTTTCGACCCCGATGGCGAGCAGGTGGCCGTGGCTGGTCGAGACCTCGACGCCCGGGATCCCGAGCAGCCCGTACTCGGGCGCGAGCTCGGCCGCTCGGAGCGACTCCTCGATCGCGTCGTGGTCGGTGACGACGATCCCGTCGAGTTCGAGATCGGCCACGTGTTCGAGGAGGAGTTCGACCGGCTCCCGGCCGTCGTACGAGCCCTCCGAATGGACGTGCGGATCGATGGCGACCGTGGCCGTCTGACTCATTCGTCAATCATATCTCCCGGATCGGTAATAAGCGCTCCCTCCGAGTGAGTGTGAGCGGCGGCTGTGCGGTGGCGAGTGGTCGTATCGTAATTCGACTTCGATGATCGTGGCTGTGAGCCGCCAGAGCCGTCTGCTGTTGAGGGAGTACATCGGAATCGCTCGAACGATACCGAGCCCACGACGGACTCGCCGGGACCGAGCAAACGCGAAGCGTTTGCGAGGGTCGGCGAGTCCACGACTGAACGAGCGAAGCGAGTGAAGGAGTGGACTCGCCGGGATTCGAACCCGGGGCCTCTTCCTTGCGAAGGAAGCGATCTACCACTGATCTACGAGCCCGCATCCGCTTCTATCCGGGCGGTCCGCTTGTAACTTGCGTTCTGTCGCGAGGTTTGCCAACCGCCAACAGCCCCATGCGTCCAGCGAGCAGTCCGAGCAGGAAGCCGGTGAAGTGCGCGACCAGCGCGACGCCGGGCGCGCCGGTCATCACCGTCACGACGATCGCGAGCACCGCGAACAGCGCGATCTGGGCCCATCGGTTCAATCGGAGCACGTCGAGCACCGAGCCCGACACCGGATTGCCGGCGACGACGTACCCCAGCAGGGCGAAGATCGCGCCGCTCGCGCCGAGAACCCGACTCCCCGGCAGGAGCATCACCTGGGCGAGGCCCGCGAGCACGCCCGTGGTGATGAAGAAAACGTGATACCGGAACCACGTGGTCGAGCGCTCGACGATCAGTCCGATCAGCACGAGCATGATCGCGTTGCTCACGAGATGTGCGGGGCCGGCGTGAGCATAGACACTCGTCACCAGCGACCACGGTCGAAGCGGGAAGGTCGGACCGAGAACGAACAGGAACTGCGACAGGCCGAGCAAACCGAGCAGCTTGGTGGCCTCGTTGACGACGAACACGACGGCCATGATCGCGAGCGTCTGAACCGTCGGACTTCCCGCGAGGCGACCCATACCTGTGGTTGTGTCTCGTGATAGAAAACTGCACGGGTGGTGTGGGCCGAGCGCGTGAGCGAGCTCAGTGCCGCGGCCGACAGCTGTCGAGTCGAACCGTCGCGTTCAGTCTTCGAGAACGATCTCGATGCTGACGTCGTTCGGCACTTGGATCCGCATGAGCTGGCGGAGTGCGCGCTCGTCGGCGTCGAGGTCGATCAGCCGCTTGTGGACCCGCATCTCCCAGTGCTCCCACGTCGCGGTCCCCTCGCCGTCGGGGGATTTCCGGATCGGCACTTCGAGCTCTTTCGTCGGCAGCGGGATCGGTCCGCTGAGATTGACCCCCGTCTTGGTGGCGATCTCGCGGACGTCGTCGCAGATATCGTCCAAGTCCTCCGGGCTCGTGCCGGCGAGGCGGACGCGCGCCTGCTGCATTATGACTCGTCGACCGAGAGGACCTTGCCAGCGGCGATGGTCTGACCCATGTCGCGGATGGCGAAGCTCCCGAGTTCGGGGATCTCGCTCGACGGCTCGATGCTCAGCGGTTTCTGCGGACGCACGGTCACGACGGCGGCGTCACCCGACTGGATGAAGTCGGGGTTCTCCTCGTCGACCTCGCCGCTGGAGGGGTCGATCTTCGAGTCGATCGACTCGATGGTGCAGGCGACCTGTGTGGTGTGTGCGTGGAAGACCGGGGTGTAGCCCGCGGTGATCACGCTCGGGTGCTGCATCACGACGACCTGGGCCTGGAAGGTCTCAGCGACTGACGGGGGGTCCTCGGCGGGGCCACAGACGTCGCCCCGGCGGATGTCGTCCTTGCCGATGCCGCGGACGTTGAACCCGACGTTGTCACCCGGCTCGGCCTTCGGGACTTCCTCGTGGTGCATCTCGACGGTCTTGACCTCGCCGCCGACGTCGCTCGGCTGGAAGGAGACGTTGTTGCCGGTTTCGAGCGTGCCGGTCTCGACGCGCCCGACTGGTACTGTACCGATGCCCGAGATGGTGTAGACGTCCTGAATCGGAAGCCGGAGCGGGGCGTCGGTCGGCGGCTGGGGCTCCGGAAGGGTGTTGAGCGCTTCGAGAACCGTCTCGCCGTCGTACCAGGGCGTGTCGTCGCTCGCCTCGGCGATGTTGGTACCCTCGAACGCCGAGATCGGGATGAAGCTCGCGTCCTCGGTGGCGAAGTTGACCTGACCGAGGAGCTCCTTGACCTCCTCGATGGTCTGTTTGTAGTCGCTCTCGGAGTTGTCGACGAGGTCCATCTTGTTGATCCCGACGATCAGATCCTGGATGCCCAGCGTGCGGGCGAGGAAGACGTGCTCTTGGGTCTGGGGCTGGACGCCGTCGTCCGCCGCGACCACGAGCACGGCGTGGTCGGCCTGGCTCGCGCCCGTGATCATGTTCTTCACGAAGTCACGGTGGCCAGGGGTGTCGACGATGGTGAAGTAGTACTCGTCGGTGTCGAACTCCTGGTGGGCGATGTCGATGGTGACGCCTCGCTCTCGCTCTTCGGCGAGGTTGTCCATCACGTAGGCGAACTCGAAGCCGCCCTTGCCCTTCTCCTCGGCTTCCTCTTTGTGCTGCTCGATGACGTGCTCGGGGACGTTGCCTGTCTCGTACAGGAGGCGTCCGACGAGCGTGCTCTTGCCGTGGTCGACGTGGCCGATAATGGCCAAGTTCTGGTGCGGTTTGTCTGCCATAGGTGTCTCACGCGCAGGGTGCGCTGTACCGGGAGCGTTCGGTAGTTCCGGTTAAAACGATTACGATACACGGCCCGAGAACGCCAGCCTCGGCCGGTTTGGGACGCCTGCCCACGGCCTCGTCGCTGCGGATGACCGACTCGTTCAGGGAAGTCGCCCCACGTCCCCGAGCACTGCGGTCGCGGTCGCCCGACCGCCCGCACCGCGCCCGCTCAGGTTCAACTGGCCGGCGTGGCGGGTTTCGACCTGGACGATGTTCTGGGTCCCAGTCACGGCAAGGGTCCCGTTTTCGGGCACGAGGCGGGGACCGACCCGGACCTCGGGGCCCCCGTCGCCGTCGACGACCTCGCCGACCAGCCGGACGGTGCGGCCGTCGTCGGTGGCGAGATCGAGCGCGCTCGGGGTGAGATCGGTGATGCCGGTGACGTCGGCGTCCGCGAGTGTCGTCTCGCCGTTTCCGAGGACGTTCGCGAGGATGGCACACTTGAGTGCGGCGTCGGTGCCCTCGACGTCGAAGGTGGGGTCGGCCTCCGCGACGCCGAGGTCCTGGGCCTCCGCGAGCACGTGGTCGTATGCGAGCCCTTCGGCACTCATCCGCGAGAGGATGAAGTTCGCGGTCCCGTTGAGCACGCCCCGGACGGCGGTCACGTTCGCCGGGCCGAGATCCGCGATCGTCGAGAGCACCGGGATCGCGCCACCGACGGCGGCCTCGAACAGGACTTCGCCCTCGCTTTCGCGCTCGGCCGCCCGGAGGTCGGCGTACCGCTCGGCGACCGGGCCCTTGTTCGCGAGCACGGCGTGGGAATCGCGATCGAGCGCGTGGCGCACGTGTGAGAATCCAGGTTCGGCGTCGCCGAGGGTCGTCGGCGTGGCCTCGATCAGGGCGTCGTACTCCGCATCGAGCGCGCGATCGATTTCGTCGGTGCCGATGCCTCGGCCCTCGGCCTTCCGTTCGAGAGCGGTCCCGACATCGATGCCGTCGGGATCGACCGTCGCGCTCGTCGAGTCGGCGAGCGCCGTCACGCGGTGGCCGTACTCGCCAGCAAGCTCGGCGACCGCGCTCCCGACCGCGCCACAGCCGATGATCGCGAGTCTCATCGGTCGGCCCCCACGAGCGGCTCGACGAGGAGCAGGTCCTTCTCGTCGGCGACGTCGCGAACGGTGTCGAGCGCACGGTCGCGCTCGCCGGTCTGAGTCGCCAGCCGGAGGCGGGCGCTCGCGGGTTCATCGGTGCCGTCCGGGGCCGATAGTGCGATGTCCGCTACCGAAGCGCTCGCACATTCGAGCCGCGAGAGGGTATCGGAGAGGTCGGTCTCGACGAGATCGCCGACGAGCACCACCGAGAGTTCCTCGCCGTAGCGTTCCGCGCCGGCCTGGATGACGTTCACGCCCGCCTCGCGGAGTGCGGTCACGATCGACTCGAAGCGCTCGGGCGTCGCCTCCAGATCGACCTCGACCGGGATATGACCCCGGGGAGTGAGCGAGCCCCGCTCGTGGAAGATCGAGAGGAGGTTCCCGCCGTTGTCGGCGATGGGTTCGAGCGTACGGAGGAGCTCGCCAGGCTCGTCGACGAGTTCGAGCCGCACCGTGTACGCCGAGACCGTGCCGTCGGCCGATTCGCTCACGGCGACCACCGTAGCGTGCGTGCGTCAGTCGTATTCATACCCCCTGCTCGCGGGCCGTCGGGCTTAAACACTCACTTCTCGGCTGGTTCGTTGTTGCCGCGGTTGGTCGTCCGGCCCGAGCGCTCCGCTGCCAGTCGAACCGCTTAGGGTCGCGCCGTCCCAATACTATCCATGTCGGTCGCCCATCAGATCATGGATGTCTTCATCTCGGGATTGATCGCGGGGCTGTCGTCGTTCCTGCTCAGTGCGTTCGCGCCGCGGCTCGCGGTGACGATCGGCGTCATCCTCGCCAGCATGTACTACTTCTCGCGCAACCCGTGGGGCAGCCAGAACGGTGACGCGATCAACGATCGGTTGGACGATCTCTACGACCAGTATCTGCCGTTTTGAGCGGTTGCTGCGGCGGTCGCGGTGCGGCAGCGGCCGCAGTACGGTGGCGGGTGCGGTCCTCGGCGGATCGAGGGCGAGGACGCGACCAACGGGAGCGTCCGAGGGCTCGGGCGGTGCTGTGCGGTTGCGGAGAGCACCAGTGATCCCACCGCGAACGAGGTCGAAGTTCTCGTGAGCGGGTGTTTTTGGTCCAGATTTTTGCGAGGGGTTGAGCGAGCCGAAGGCGAGCGATGCCCCGAAGTAAAAAGGTGGGTACGAAAGGTGGGTTCTAGAAGTAGTCCACGCCGGGCGGGAGTTCGAGCTTCATCCCTTTGCGCTCGCGGATCTCCTTGATCGTCTCGGGCTGGAGGTTGTCGGCCATCACCTGGAAGCCCGCGTTCTCGGTGTTCCACGACGCGCGGCCCTCGGTCGCGGAGCGAATGTCGCTCGCGAACCCGATCATCTCGTCGACCGGCGCGACGCCCTCGACCACCATGAGGTCGCCTTCCTGGTACATGTCGTCGACCTGGCCACGGCGGCCCTGGATCTCGCCCGAGGCGGGACCCATGTGCTCCGAGGGAACGTCGATCCGGACGTTCTGGATGGGTTCGAGCATCGAGATCCGACCGTCGATCAGCGAGCGGTGGACCGCCTGCCGGACGGCGGGGATGACCTGAGCGGGCCCACGGTGGATGGCGTCCTCGTGGAGCCGCGCGTCGTCGAGGCGGATGAGGGTGCCCTGGACCGGCTCTGCGGCGAGCGGCCCGTCGTCGAGCGCCTCTTCCCAGCCCTCGACGACGAGTTCCATCGTCTCGTTGAGGTGCTGAATCCCCTTCGTGTCGTCGATCAGGACGTTCGTCCCGTGGATGGTCTCGACCTCTTGGGAGGTGTCCTTGTCCATCCCTGCCTCTTGGAGCGCCTCGCGGCGTTCCTGTTCGGGCATGTCCATCGACGCCTCGCCGCGCTTGATGGTCTCGACGACGTCCGCCGGGAGGGGTTCGACGGTGAGGTAAAAGCGGTTGTGACGGTTGGGCGACTGGCCCTCGACCATGTCGGAGGGCTGCTGGACGGCTTCGCGGAAGACCACGATGGGCTCACCCGTGGTGACGGGGATGCCCTGGTTGCGCTCGATGCGCTGGGTGATGACTTCGAGGTGGAGCTCGCCCTGGCCGGAGATGAGGTGCTCGCCGGTGTCCTCGTTGATCTCGATCCGGATGGTGGGGTCCTCCTTCGAGACCTGCTGGAGCGTCTCGATCAGCTTCGGGAGGTCGTCCATGCTCTGGGCCTCGACGGACTTCGTGATGACGGGCTCGGAGATGTGCTCGATCGACTCGAACGGTGTCATCTCCACGCTCGATACCGTCGAACCCGCGATCGCGTCCCGAAGGCCGGTGACGGCGGCGATGTTCCCGGCGGGAACGCGCTCGACCTCCTCACGCTCGCCGCCCATGAAGATCCCGACCGACTGGATGCGGTTGGTGCCCGCCGTCCCGGAGACGTAGAGGTCCTGGCCGCGTTCGAGCGTGCCCGAAAACAGTCTCCCGGAGGCGATCTCGCCGGCGTGGGGGTCCATCCCGATATCGGTCACCATGAACACGACCTCGCCCTCGTCGTCGACGAGGCGCATGCCCTCGGCGAGTTCGGACGTGTCGTCGCCACGCCACACGGTGGGAACCCGTTCGGGCTGGGCCTTCACGGGGTTCGGGAAGTGTTCGGCCACCATGTCGAGCACGACGTTCGAGAGCGGCGAGTGCTTGCGGAGCTCGTCGATCTCGTCGTTGCGGTTGTAGTCGATGATGTCGGCGAAGTCGATCCCGGTGGCCTGCATCTGGGGCAGGCTGGTCGCCCAGTTGTAGAGCGCCGAACCGAACGCCACGGTGCCGTCCTGGACCGAGACCTTCCAGCCCTCTTCTTCGTATTTCTCCTCGTCCATCCCACGGATGAGCTCGTTGACGTCGCCGATCACGGCCTGAAGGCGCTCCTGCATCTCTTCGGGGCCTTCCTGAAGCTCGTTGATCAGGCGGTCGACCTTGTTGATGAACAGCGCAGGTTTGACGTTCTCGCGGAGTGCCTGACGAAGGACGGTCTCGGTCTGGGGCATCGTACCCTCGACCGCGTCGACGACCACGAGCGCGCCGTCGACCGCGCGCATCGCCCGGGTGACGTCGCCGCCGAAGTCGACGTGGCCCGGCGTGTCGATGAGGTTGACGAGGTGGTTGGTGTCCTGGTACTCGTGGGTCATCGAGACGTTCGCCGCGTCGATCGTGATCCCGCGTTCCTGCTCGTCCTCCTCGGTGTCCATCGCGAGCTGCTCGCCCGCGAGGTCCTCGGAGATCATGCCCGCGCCGGCGAGCAGGTTGTCCGTCAGCGTGGTCTTGCCGTGATCGATGTGTGCGGCGATCGCGATGTTCCGGATGT
Organism: Halococcus sp. PRR34; assembly: GCF_028617175.1. NCBI lineage: Archaea > Methanobacteriati > Methanobacteriota > Halobacteria > Halobacteriales > Halococcaceae > Halococcus > Halococcus sp. PRR34. The sequence goes on from NZ_JAQJDA010000004.1 coordinate 210,394, forward strand.
TCTCCGGTTCGTCCATCAGCCGCTCGCACTCCTGTACGATCTTTCTACGTCGGCCCATTATGTCGATTCGTACCGGAAGCAGGGTCAAAAGGGTAGTGATACGCTTTTCTCTCGTTAGCCCCTAATTGAGAAGAGGAGCGACCTTTTGAACCAGAACTCTCAAAATCAGTGATGTTTTATACTGCAACTATATTTTCATATTGGTCTACAAGTGATTTCTGAAATTGGTGTACAAATCGTTGTAGTTGGTCAGGACAGTCACTATCTATCTGGTCAAGCACTTCATCAATATTCTCAGATACTTTCCCATTTATGTCAAACCATCCTTCAGCAGCTCCTACACTCAGAATATAGAGACCATGACTCTCAGCAGCGAGTATGAGTTCTCCAATATTTTTGGCGATTTCGTTGTTCACTGAGGATATACCATCCTGCTTGAAATCCGACCACTCAGTACTACTTGATTGGATTTGTTGACATATGCGGTTGCACTCGCTCATCATACTCCCCATATTTTCCCACTTAGCGCTTCAAGAGAATCACGAAATATTGATGGAGACGACAAAATATCAATATCGGCTACGATCACCTGAGGTATCGCTCCTGCTCGTAATACGTTGGCAATTTTAGGTGCATTGTGTATCCTATTACAGGGTATATATTCGGCATTTCTTTCACCAAGGATCTCGTCAGCTACATATCTGTAAACTAACTTATCTGAGCCACCCTCACAAATCACTATTCCTTTTTGGAATACACCGTTCATCACCCTCAAACTAGATAATAGAGAGTCGGAAGATAGGTTAGAAATCACATCTTCCGAAATTTTGTTATACTGCGTATGATCATCGGATCGATTAAGTCGATATACTGTGGTGCCAGCATTTCCAGATAGTACTCCATCTAAGAAATGGGAATTGTGAGTAGAGATTACAATCTGGCCAGAAGTACTCCTTGCGTGTTCAGATAACCAAATGCCAAATTCTCTCGCTTGTGCAGGGTGCAGAAAAGCCTCTGGCTCGTCCAGCAACACGACACGTTGTTGTGCTAAAAGCAGACTTAAGATTACCCCCGCTAAACTCCGATAACCGGCCCCTTGATCATCTATTTTCTCACCTATTTCTTGATCATTTTCCGGATTACCAGTCGGAGTAACTATGTTTCCGTTGATATTATCTAGGTCGTCATCTACTCTGAGTGAGAAGGTGCGAGTGCTACTGAAATCAAGTACTATATCTTGTTGGAAAATGTTGTTGAAAGCACTATTGAGTTCTCTGCGAGCAGAAGGAGCTTCGTAAAGCTTCTGTAGAACATTGGACGGATCTCCCTCATGGAAATTATAAGTTTCACAAGAATTGGCGATTTCGAGCCTTGAAGATGCGTTTAGAAAAGCTACTTTGAATTGCATTAGTCTACGGCGAACCAAATCAGAACTCGTTACATCGCCGCCACTGGTTTGTAGCCCTTCTAATTGGTTTGTGTTGAGATTCTCTGTATTGCGATTGTTAAGACTGGGCGAAATTCCGCTTACATTATGTCTGTTAGCCATATCTGGATTTTCTACGACAGACAATTCCTGCATAAACGCACTATAACTCGTATCTTCATAATCAATATCCGTCACAATAGTAGAATTCGACGCCTCTTGTCCATTTGACATGATACTAGAAATGTCGCGTAGTGTCTGTGATTTCCCAGTATTATTAGGGCCTACTAAAATAACAAAGTCAGATAAATTAACCGTCTCACCGTTTTTGGTCGAGTAATCGTTTATTTTCATTTGGTTTTAAATACCTACCGTCTGGTTGGCTCGCTGAGTAGATGCCAGTAATCCCGTGAGTAGTAAAAACCCACGGTCGGTTCCACTAGTTGTCTGTTTCACTACTGGCGTTGCACTCGGGGGGTTTTCAGTCATCGAAATGATTGCACAGCAAATTTTAGCTGATCCAGATGCCACCAGCAGGCTTTACTGCCAGTGAGTGGATCGGTCACACCGAGTAGGGAGAGGAAACTGTTGTCAGGGCGCAACACCGGCACAAGAGTCATACCCGTCCCAGCCTGTGATGAGTACACATGGACGTTCGCGTGCAGTCAGCCGGCCCGACCGAACCGTTCCTCGGCGCGCGCGACCTCTTCACGACCGAACACGACCTCGATCTCCCGGTCGACGTCCACGTTCGCGACAACCCCGACTCGCGGACCTGGACCGCCCACTACGACGACCACCACGTGCTCAACATCTCCCGCCAGGCGGCGAACTCCGCGATGGCGCGCCCGCTCGCGCTCCACGAGTATTCGCACATGCGCCGTCACGAGACCGACCATCCCTCGCACGTCCAGTCGACGCGGGAGGCGCTCTATCTCGCCTTGGCGGGCCACTCGGTCGAGCGGCGGACGCTCACCCAGTGCTATCAGATCGCGAACCACATGAAGGACATCTACGCCGACGACATCACCCTTACTGTGGCTCCTGCCGACAGGCTAGTGGCGTTTCTGGAGTCGAGCCTCGCGGCCGCGCTCGCGGACCGACCCGCCGATCCGCCGTCGTGGACGCGACTCACGCCCGCGGCCGACCCGGAGATCACCGCGGTCAACGCGGCGTTCGCGCTCGCACTCCTCGAACGCCACGACTGCATCGGCGACGACCATCGGCTGTACGACCTCGCCCACGCCGCCGCGAACGACGCCGCCGGGATCGAAATCGCCGCGTTCAAGCGTCGCTTTCGGGATCTCGGGGCTGATCCCGACGCGGGCGAGTACCGTCGCGCGCTGGTCGAGGCGACCCGTGAGTACGCGACTCGATCGAACTACGCCGCCGACTGACCACCGCTGCTCGTCGCGACTGCTTGGCGGCCGAAAACAGGAAAACCGACGATCGAACCGAAATCAGATTCGGACCGGATCAGCGAGCCGCGGCCGCGACGCGCTCTTTCTCCTCTTTCTGGTTGACCGCGTACGTCTGGACGTCGTAGTTCGCCGCGCCGGTGAGCTGGTCGGCGAGCGCCTCGTGGGCGTCGGTCGGCGACTTGAACGACGCGTTGTACGCGCCCTCAGCGAGGAACTTGAGCGCCTGGTCGACCCGGCGCTGGGGGGCAACGTCCACAGCCTGGGGCACCGAAATCCCGCCGTACTTCAGCCGCACCGTCTCCTCGCGCGGAGCGGCGTTCTCGACCGCGGTGACGAGCACCTGGATCGGGTTCTCGTCGGTCCGGTCGTGGACCTCCTCGAACGCCTTCCGGACGATCCGGGTGGCCTGCTGTTTCTTGCCGGTGTTCGCGTCGGACTGCATCAGCCGGTTGATCAGCCGTTCGACGATCGAGACTTCGCTCTTCTGGAACTGCTTGCCGGCGTGGCGACCCATCGTGTGCTCCACGGGGGTGACGGTGATGTAGCGCTTGGTCGAGGGGTCGTTGTACTCGAACCCCGTGACTTCCCAGCGCTCGAACAGCTGCGCGTCGGTCTCGCTCTCCTCGTCGGTCCCAGCGGGTTTCTCCGGCTCGGGGGTATCCTCTTCGGCAGACATTATCGCACCGGCTTCTCCGCGTTCCCGCGGACGAGTTCGATCAGGCTCACGCCGTTGACCTTCTCGACTTTGTAGTTCACGCCCGAGATGTCACCCATCGCGCGGCCCTTCGCGCCGCCGATCCCCGCGATCGTGACTTCGTCGTGCTCGTCGATGAAGCTAATCGCGCCATCGCCGGGACAGAACGCCGAGACCTGTTTGCCGTTTTTGATGAGCTGGACCCGGACACACTTCCGGATCGCGGAGTTCGGCTGCTTGGCTTCGATGCCGACCTTTTCGAGCACGATGCCCCGTCCCTGGGGAGCGCCTTCAAGCGGGTCCGACTGCTCGCGCAGCCCGCGTTCCCGCCGGGCGTACTCCGAGTCGGACCACCGGTGGCTCTGGCGGTCCTTCTTGAGTTTCCGCGCCGCGTACTTGCCGTTGGCCATATGGACTCCTGTATCCGATGGGCGCACTTAAGCCTCCCTTTTCGGGTCGTGGCAAGCGCTTCGACTGAGACCGTGTGTGGGTGCGGATGGCGCGCGGCGGGCGCGCCGCGGTGCGGTGTGGTTTGCGGAGCGGTGGCGGTTTCTCACTTGTACCGGCAATCGCGGTTCAGCTCTCGTTTCGGCCTCTTTCATTCTCTGAGGTCGTTTCTCTCGTTTTGGATCACATCTTCCACGAGAACGCTACGCTAGTTCGATGTCGTCGATGTCGAAATGCCGCTTCGCCAGTCGCCGCGCGGTCTCGATCCGCCGGCCGTCCGCACCGATCGCCGCGCCCCGGTCGGCCCGATCGACCTCCGCATAGGCCACCGTATCCCGGTTCTCGCTGATCGTGACGTTGTACACCGCGGCGGGCGCGAGCGCGTTGGCGACGAACGCCTCGGGCGTGTCGGCGTCCTCGACGAGCGTGACCGGCCGATCGAGTCGCTGTTCGACTTTTTCGACCATCCGTCCGTCGGGACCGATCGCGTCGGCCATCTCGCCGGCCGCCACCAGAAAACAGACTCGATCGTTCGCATCGTCGAACAGACAGTCGACGGCGGTCGTTCCCGTGACGTCCTCGAACAGCGCGATGTGTCGGCGCGCCGCGTCCGAGAGCGTCACGCGCATCTCAGTCGGCGCTGGTTTCGTCGTCCGCGCCGCCGGCCGCACCGCTCGTGCCGCCCATCCGGAGGTTGACGTCGCCGGTGCCGAGCTTGATCGGCTTGCCGACGATGACGTTCTCGGTCACGCCGTTGAGATCGTCGACCTCGCCGTGGACTGCCGCATCGAGCAGGTGGTTGACCGTGACCTCGAAGGCGGCACGGGCGAGCACCGAGTCCTTCGAGCCCGAGATGCCGTGGCGACCGATCGACTCGATCGTGCCCTCGGCGGTCATGATGTCCGCGACGAGCATGAGGTGGCGGATGTTGACGTTGCCGAGGCCCTGCTCTTCGAGCGTGTCCATCGTCTCCTCGATAATGGTCTCGCGCGCGGCCTCGACCCCGAGGTTGCTGTGGATCTCGTGGATGTTGTTGCACGTCGTCCGCGAGGCGTCGACGCCCTCGATGTCGAGCACGTCGCCGAAGGCCGATCCCTCGGTGTAGAGCACGAACTCCTCGCCGGTGTCGAGCTCCTCCTTTCGGATCACGACCCGCGAGACCTCGTCGATCCCCTTGAACACGATCTCGCGCAGCTCCTCGACGAGCTGGAGCAGATCACGATAGCTCGGCTGCTCGGGTCCGAACTCCACAGTAGTCCCCGACTGGGTGACGTCGACGCCGAGGCTGTCCTCGATGATCTCGGCGACTTCTTCCGGCGTGATCATCCGCTCTTCGAGGGTCTGATCGTTCAGATCGATCTGCACGAGCATGTCGGCGACGTTGGTCGAGACGTCCCCGAGCGCGAGGATGCGCGTCGCCTCGATCCCCCAGACCACCTCGTGGGCCTTCTCGCGGTCGGTCGCGTACTCCCCGTCCAGATGCACCGTCATCATCGGCGTGTCGGGGGTCTTCCGAGCGTCGACGAGTTCGATCAGCCGCGGCAGCCCCTGAGTGACGTCGATCTCCGCCACGCCCGCGTAGTGGAACGTGTTCATCGTCATCTGGGTGCCGGGCTCGCCGATCGATTGAGCCGACACGGTCCCGACGGGATCGAGTGGGTCCACCCGGGTGTCGAGATACCGCTCCTCGACCGCCGTTGCGATCTCGTCGGCCTCCTCTGCGGTCACGTCCCGGTCCTCGATCGTTTCGTACACTTCGTCCTTGAGTCGTTTCGGGAGGTCGGTCCCCTCGACCGTCGACTCGATCCCGTTCGTGATCTCAGTCATCGTTCACCTGTGGCACTTCGATCGGCGTGTCGGTTCGGTCGTCGGCCATCCGGTCGTCGGCGTCCTCCGAGAGATTGGTCGTCGGCTCGGCGACGAACGCCTCGCCGTCGTCCGCGAACTCCGCGGCGAGCACGTCGTCCGCGATCGCCTCGACGTTGACGTCGTTCTCGGTGTCCGAGGAGACCTTCACCGGACTGGTGCCGTCCTCGCCGAACTCGAACTGGACGATGTTGTCGTTGGTGTCCCGGACGGTGCCGTCGTACTGGGTTTCGAGCTCCGACAGCGCGTTGATCAGCCGGCGCTGGAGGTAGCCCGACTTCGAGGTCCGGACCGCCGTATCCACGAGTCCCTCACGGCCGCCCATCGCGTGGAAGAAGAACTCCCGTGGCGTGAGCCCGCCGCGGTAGGAGTGCTCGACGAACCCGTGGGCCTCCGCCGAGAGGTCGTCTGGCTTGTAGTGACTCAGCGTGCGGTCCTCGTACCCGCGATTGATCCGTTCGCCACGGACCGCCTGCTGACCGACGCAGGCCGCCATCTGGGTGAGGTTGAGCATCGAACCACGCGCGCCCGACTCGGCCATGATGACCGCGGGGTTGTCCTCCGCGAAGTGGTCCTCCGCGATGTCACCCGCCGAGTCCCGGGCCTTCCCGAGTGTCTGCATGATCTTCATCTCGAGGGTCTCGTCGACGGTGCGGCCGGGCAGCGATTCGAGCTCGTCGTTCTCGTAGGTGGTGATGAGCTCGTCGATCCGCTCGTAGGCGTTGTCGATGCTCTCGTCGATCTGGGTCTCGGCCGCTTCCGGGATCGACTCGTCGTCGATCCCGATCGAGAACCCGAAGTGCATGATCGCGCGCATCGCGAGCGACGCGACCTCGTTGATGAGCACGCGCGCACGGGTCTCGCCGTGCTTTTTCACGATGCGGTCGACGACCTCGCCGCCGAACGCGCCGACGGCGTCCTCGTCGACGGTTCCCTCGATGAGCTGGCCGTCCTCGATCACGACCGTATCACCGGTCGACGAGCTGAACTCGAGGTCGAGGTCGCCGGGCAGCAGCTCGGAGAAGATCGTCCGGCCGGTCCAGTACGGCTTTCCGTCCTCTTCACCATCAGAATCAGGCAGCCCGTCGACCGCCGTCGCCCGGAGGAGATCGAGCGCCTGTGTCTCGTTGAACCGCGGGATCCCACCGGTCTCGGGGTCGTCGTGGGTGAGGAGATAAGTCCCGCTGATGTGGTCTTGGATCGCGCCGATGATGTTCTCGCCCATCTTCGGCGAGAGGATCTGCTCTTGGACCCGCATCAGCACGCGGGCCTCTGCACGCGCCTCCTCGTTCTGGAGGGCGTGCATGTTCATCTCGTCGCCGTCGAAGTCGGCGTTGTACGGCGGACAAACAGTAGTATTCAGCCGGAACGTCTTGTACGGCATCACCACGACCTCGTGGGCCATGATACTCATCCGGTGGAGCGAGGGCTGGCGGTTGAAGATCACGATGTCGCCATCCGAGAGATGGCGCTGGACCTGCCAGCCGGGCTCGATCCGCTCGGCGAGCTCTTCCTTTGCCTGATCGAGGATCTTCATCACCTTGCCGTCGGGCCGGATGACCCGATTCGCGCCGGGGTGGGTCTCCGCGCCGTTGCGAACGTACTGGCGCGCCTCCTCGATGTTGCGCTCGTTGACGTTCATCGTCTGGGTCATCTCTTCGGCGACCCGTTCGGGAACCCCGACCTCGTTCAGGCTGAGGGTCGGGTCCGGCGAGATAACAGTACGAGCCGAGAAGTTCACACGCTTGCCCGAGAGGCTGCCTCGGAACCGGCCGTCCTTGCCCTTCAGCCGCTGTGAGAGGGTCTTGAGGGGCCGTCCGGAACGGTGGCGAGCGGGCGGCGTGCCTGAAATCTCGTTGTCCATGAACGTCGTGACGTGGTACTGGAGCAGCTCCCAGAGGTCCTCGATGATGAGCTGTGGCGCACCCGCCTCACGGTTCTCCATGAACCGCTGGTTGATCCGGATGATGTCCACCAGCTTGTGCGTCAGGTCGTCCTCGCTCCGCTGGCCGTTGTCGAGGGTGATCGATGGCCGGGCGGTGACCGGCGGCACGGGGAGGACAGTCAAGATCATCCACTCCGGGCGCGAACGCTCGGGATCGATCCCGAGTACCGCGATATCCTCGTCCGGGATCGCTTCGAACCAGTCCCGGATGTCGCTCGGCATCAGCTTGTTCATGTCCTCCTCGGTGAGGTCGACGTCGAGCGCGCGCTCGATCGCCTCGCGATCGGCCTCGCGCGGCCGGAACTCCCCACCCAGAATGTCGTTGATCCGCGAGAGGTCGATGTCGGTCTCGTCGGCGAGCTGTTGGGGCGAGCTACCGGGCTCGTCCGACTCCTCGTCGGGCTGCATCGCCTCGGCGATCAGTTCGGGGTACTCCGCCGCGAGCACGTCCTGGACCTCGTAGTACGTCGTCGGCTTCTCGTGCTGGATGTCGTACTGCTCCTCGCCGCAGTACGCACACCGATCCTTCTTTCGCGCCTGGCGGATCGCGGCCTTCGTCACGTCGTTCACGTCGTCGTCGAGTTCGCGCGCCCGCTGGAGGCGGTTCGCGAACTCGTTGCGCTCCTGTTCGTCGAGCAGGAGTCGCGAGCACTCCCGACAGGTGCCCCGAAGCAGCCGCCGCATCAGCTTCGTGAACCCGACGTGGATCACGGGCGCGGCGAGCTCGATGTGGCCGAAGTGGCCGTTACACGATCCCGAGTGCTGACCGCAGGTCTTGCACTCCAGACCGGGGTCGATCACGCCGAGCCGGGGGTCCATCAGCCCCATGTCGATGGGGTAGCCGTCGTCGTCGTAGGTGTCGGCGGTGATGATCTTCGTCGCGCTCATCTCGCGGTACTCCTCCGGGTTCATCAGCCCGAAGTCGATCGCACCGATCTCCTTTGGTGTTGCGTTCGTGCTCATGTGTAGTCGGTAGTGATCCTCAGACCGCGTCCTCGAGTTCGAGCCGCGGGGCGATCCCCAGCGCCTTCATCTCGTCGAGCAGGAGTTTGAACGCGTAGCTCATCTCGATCTCGTGGATCTCGGTCTCCTCCCCACAGTTCGGGCAGTACACCCGACGCTGCTCGACGTTCTCGACCGCACTCATCCCACACTCCCCACAGACGTAGACGAACTCCCGGTCGGACTCGTCGAGCAGGCGCTCTTTCAACGCCATCGCCGCGCCGTGCCCGATCAGCACGTCCCGCTCCATCTCGCCGACCCGGAGCCCACCCTCGCGAGCGCGCCCCTCGGTCGGCTGGCGCGTGAGCACCTGGACCGGGCCGCGCGAGCGAGCGTGGATCTTGTTCGAGACCATGTGGTAGAGTTTCTGATAGAAAATGGTCCCGACGAAGATCTCGGCGTCGATCTTTTCGCCCGTCACGCCGGAGTACATGATCTCCTTCCCGCTCGAATCGAACCCGTGCTCTTCGAGCGACCCGCGGAGCTCCTCCTCGTCCTCACCGGTGAAGGCCGTGCCGTCGACCCGCCGCCCTTCGAGGGAGCCGACCTTGCCGCCGAGCATCTCCAGCACGTGGCCCACCGTCATCCGCGACGGCAGCGCGTGCGGGTTGATGATGAGGTCGGGCACGACGCCCTCCTCGGTGAAGGGCATGTCTTCCTGGGGCGCGATGTGGCCCACGACGCCCTTCTGGCCGTGTCGACTCGCGAACTTGTCGCCGAGCTCGGGGATCCGCTGGTCGCGCACGGAAACTTTCGAGAGTTTCGAGCCGTCCTCGCCCTGCATCAGCGTCACCGTATCCACCACTCCGGACTCGCCCGAACGCATCGTCACCGATGTCTCGCGGCGTTTCTGGGGCGAGAGGCCACCCATGTCGTCGGGCTCCTCCAGGAATCGTGGCGGCGAGGTCTTGCCGAGCAGCACCGCGCTCTCGTCGACCGTGGTCTCGGGGTTCACGAGGCCGTCCTCGTCGAGGTGGGTGTACGCCTCCTCGCCGCGCGCGCCGCGCACGTCGTCGTCGGGCATCTCGAAGCGGTCCTCCTGACCGCCCGGATATCGTCGTTCCTCGCCCTCGTACGTCCGGAAGAAGTGCGAACGCGCGAGCGCACGATCCACGGAGCCCTCGTTCAGCACCAGCGCGTCCTCGATGTTGAACCCCTCGTAGCTCATGACCGCGACCACGAAGTTCTGGGCCGCAGGCCGGTCGTCGTACCCGATCTGCTCGGTGGTCTGGGTCTTGACCATCGAGAGCTGCGGGTAGTGCAGCAGGTGCTGACGGGTGTCGGGCCGGATACGATAGTTCGCGCTCGGCAGTCCGAGCGACTGCTTGATCATCCCTGCCCCCATCGTAATCCGGGGCGAGGCGTTGTGCTCGGGGTAGGGAATCATCCCCGCGCCGATCCCGAAGATCAGTTGTGGGTCGATTTCGAGGTGGGTGTGATCCTCGGAGAGGTCGTCCTCGTCGACGCCGACGAGGATGTCCTCCTCTTCCTCGGCATCGATGAACTCGATGTAGCCCTGCTCGACGAGATCCTCGAACTCGCTCTCACCGTCTTCGAGTGCTCCGATCTCCTCCTCGGTGATGAGGGGATCGCCCTCTTCGACCACGATGAGGGGCCGTCGCGCCCGGCCGGCGTCGGCGTTGACGATGACTTCGTTGGTGCGGCCCTTGACCGAGACGTTCACCGTCTCGGCCACGTCCCCGCGGCGTCGCGCCTCGCGGATCTGGTGGGCGAGCTGTTCGGGCTGGTCGTGCGTGCCGACCAGGCTGCCGTTCACGTAGACTTTCGCGTCGCGTGCCTGACTCATCTCAATCAGCGCTCGGGGTGACGCCCTCGATGCCGGGGATCCCCTCGACACCCATCGACGCCAGCTCTCGTTTGAGTCCCTGTTCGTCCTCGACGTCCTGTGACAGCTCCATCGCCTGCGCGAAGTTCTTCACGAGCCCACAGTTCGGCCCCTCCGGCGTCTCGGAGGGACAGATCCGCCCCCACTGAGTGGCGTGGAGGTCCCGCGCCTCGAAGTGGGGCTGGCTCCGACTCAGCGGGCTCCGCAGTCGCCGGAGGTGCGAGAGCACGCCCATGAAGTCGGTCCGGTCGACGAGCTGACTCACACCGGAGCGCCCGCCGACCCAGTTACCGGTCGCGATCGGGTGTTCGAGCCGCTCGGTCAGCACGTCGGAGCGAACCACGGTGTTGACCGAGAGCTGCCGGTTCCGCATGTTCGCCCGCTCCAGCTGGTACTTCACGTCGCGCGCGAGTTTGTTGAGCGCCGTCCGGAACAGGTCGGTCATCAGGTCGCCCGACACTTTGAGGCGCTTGTTCGCGTAGTGGTCCTTGTCGTCGGATTCGCGCCGTCCGAGGGCGAGCTCGAAGCACGCCTCGGCCATCCGACAGAGGTAGAACGCCTTGTTGATCCGGGTCTCCTCGTCCGGAACGCCCTCCTCGTGGAGGTGCGGCAGGAGATACCGGTCGATCACGTAGTTCGCACGCTTCAACTGGTAGTTCTTGCCCTGGCCCGACGCGACACGCTCTCCGAGGTCCTCGATCGCGGCTTCCTCGGTCTGGACCTCCGCGGCCTCGAGGTTTTCGAGCATGAACTTCACGATCTCGGGGTCGTCGGAGACCCGATGGACGATCTCCTCGTCGGATTCGAGCCCGAGTGCCCGAATGAGGGTCACGAAGTTGATGCTGCCCGACACCGAGGGGAAGCTGACTTCGAGCAGCCCCTCTCGATTGCGCTCGCACAGCACCAGCGCGCGGTACCCACGACGCTGGCTGAACGTCTTGGCGACCTGGATCTCGTCGCCGTACTTCGAGTCGTACTCGGCGAGGATCTTGTTCGGTGCGAGGTCCTCGCTGGTCATCAGCACGCGCTCGGAGCCGTTGACGATGAAGTAGCCACCGGGGTCGGCGGGGTCCTCGCCGAGCTCGATCAGCTCCTCGTCGGTCGCATCGGCGATGTTGCACTTGTCCGAGCCCACCATGATCGGGAGCCGCCCGATCTGGGTCTCGGCGGTGTCGACGACGCGCTCTTCCTCTTCTTCGCCACCCACCACGACCGCCATCTCCATGAAAACGGGCGCGGAGTAGGTGATGTTCCGGAGCCTGGCCTCTTGGGGATAGAGCCGCTCCTCACTGCCGTCGGCCTCGCGGACGCGGGGCGTCACGACCCGTACGTCACCGAGTTCGACGTAGACGGGCTCCTCGCCCTCCTTGTCGCCGATGTCGGTGTCGATGGTCTCCTTCTCGTCGACCACCTGCTGCATTCCGCGGCCGAGGAACGCGTTGAACGACCGGAAATGGTGCTCTGCGAGCCGCTCGCGGGAGAAGTACTCTCGCGAGATCGAACGCCTGTCTTGCCTGTTCATTCTACCACGAGTCGGTATACGACCGCCTGGTCCGTCGTTCGGGAGTCCCGGACGATCCGGATCACGTCGCCCGCGGCGGCGTCGTCGGGGAGTGCCGGGTCGGTACGTTTGATCTTCGGAAGGTCGGTGCGTCTGATGTCGTACTCGTCGAGCACCTCGTCGATCTCGTCGTCTTCGACGATCGTGTGCTCGGGAACGAGCGTGTGCTGACCTACGTCCACCATGTGTGTCTGACCGGGGGAGAAGTGGCTATCACGAGATACTACAGGGCCTACGCCGTGGGGCGACTTAAGCGTTGTCAACGCCGCCAGCGTGGGCTGGCAGGCGCAGTTCGGACCCGCTCGTTCGGTTCGAGATCGTCGAATCGATCGTGGCTGCACCGACGGTCGGGGGGAACATAGCGTTTCGGGCTTCCCCGGAGAGCGGTGGATCAGTTTGGAAACCCTTAAGGGCATCTCCGGGTAAGAAACTGATGTCGCTTGCCCGGGTGGTGTAGTGGCCCATCATACGACCCTGTCACGGTCGTGACGCGGGTTCAAATCCCGCCTCGGGCGCTTTCTCTGAATCCAACCCACGAGCGACCAGCTTACTGTGTCGCGAGCAACCGAATTCCGAGAACGACTGTCCGGTGATTTGAACCCTGCCGGTCGCGCGCAGCCGAACGGAGTGAGGCCGACCGTCTGGCTCCGGTTCAAATCCCGCTTCGGGCGCTTTCCTGTCGACGCCGATTCGCGAGCGTCGTTGATCGGCAGACGAACGCTGGGGCGGTACTGAGAGCTCCATCCATCGGTTGTCCCCTGTAGATGGACGTGTGACGCCCGCGAAACGATCAAGCGGACAGTAACTACTGGAGACGAACAGTGTCGTTCTCGGTATCGATCCGAATCACCGTGGATCACCGGGGTCGAAACGTCGATCGCACGTCAACAAAGAAGGGCCGTCGACGGAAGCGCAGCAGGGACGCGGACGATTAGTTGTCGAGCGATTCAGGCTGGGTGGTGATCGAGACCGAGTCCTCGACCGAAGCCTCGAGCAGCCGACCAGTGTAGTTGTAGACGTCTCGAGAGTTGCCAACGCCACCCTCGACCGACTGACCGTCGTCCGTGATCGGGTCGGACGAGCTGTCGGCGTGTTCGAGCTCGCCGGTGACTTCGAGGGAGTAGTCCGTTGGGCCGGTGCTCTCCTTGCCGATCACCTTGATCGTCTGCGTGTCCGCGTCGAGCTTGAGGATCGCGCGATCGTCGACTTCGAGCTCGACGATCTCGCCCTCGTACTCGTAGCTGTCGCGCCACTCGTTGACGCCGCCCGAGGCGGTGTTCTCCGAGATGTCGTCGTTGTCGTCCGCGGTCGCTCCGCCGGTTTTTGCCTTTTCGAGATCGCCGCTCGTCGCGAGCTCGTAGGGGATGCGGCCGCCGGACGTGTCGGTGTCCGTGACGACGAAGTTCGCGCTGTCGGACGGTTTGGGAACGTCCGATTCGTCGATGTTGCCGCTCAACTTGTCGTCCGATCCGGCACCGTCGGAGTTACCCGACGAGGAATCGTCGGACGAGTCGTCCGAGGCCTCATCCGATGAGCTTTCCGAGGAGTCGCTATCCGACGAGCCATCGTCACTGGACTCTTCATCCGACGATCCCGAGTCGCTCGATGAATCATCCGACGAGCCGTCACTCGACGAGGAGTCCTCCGAGGAACCACCGGACGACGAGTCACTCGAATCGTCGTTCGAGGACGATTCGGACGAGGTGTCCTCACCCGACGACCCATCCGAGCCCGACGACGAGCTACCGGTGTAGTTCGACGAGCCGAGGCTCGGTGCGGGACAGGTCCCGCTCTCTTGGATGTTGCTGACGTTCACGTTGCCGCTCTTTACGCGGACCGCCTGTGCGCTCGCGTTGACGGTGGTGTTTGCCACCCGGCTGCCGTCACAGTTGTGGAGCGCGATACCGACGCGACCGCCGCCGGTCTGCTGGATACAGCTGTCCTCGATCGTGGTGTTCGGTCGATCCTCGATCAGGACGCCGACCGCGTTGGAGGCGTTGCCCGTGACGCTCACGTTCTTGAGCGTCCCGCCCGCGTTGCCGCTCGACCCGTTGGGCGATTTGCCGCGGATCGCGTACGCTTTGTCTGGGTTGAACTCCACGCGGGTGTTCTTGATACTGAACGAGGGGTAGTTCCCGAAGATCTGGATCCCGCCGTCGGCGTTGACCTCGGGGCCGATGCGGACGTCACAGTTGCGGACCTCAGCGCCCGAGCCGCCACGGTCGCTTTCGAGCCGGATCCCCGAACCGTTGAGCATGTCGTCCGGGTTCGGACTGTTGCTGTCGGAGAGATCGGTCTCGATGGTGGCACCGTCGACGTAGCTGCCGGAGCTGCCGATCCGGACCTGTGAGAGGTCGTTGTTCTTGTAGGTACCGCCCTCGACCTGGACGGCACCAGGTGTCCGGCTGGCGTACACACCGTTGTTCGAGAAGCCTTCGACGTTGCAGTTCCGAAGGGTGAGTGTCCCTTTGTGGTTGCTACCGACCCAGATACCCGTCCGGGCGTACGCACCCATCTTGCCAGCGTTGTGTGCGGTGAGGTTCGAAACGACGCCCTGGCCACCGGACGACCGGACGGCCGCGGCGAACGCGTCGGACGCGGCATCGCTCGACGCCCGACCCTGACCGACGATCGAGAGACCGTGGACCTGGAGGTTGTCGTCCGGGGCACACTGCACCAACGGGGTTGCGCCGTTCTGGTCGACGGTGATGTTCTCGATCAGCAGCCCGTTGCCGTTGTTGATCGTCAGCAGTTTGTCGTCGAACCCGCCGGAAACGACGAACGTGACGTCGCCCTCGCCGACGATCCCGAAGTTATCGTACCCGTTGAGTGCGTTCTTTCCGTTGAACTTGTAGGTTCCCGATGGGAACTTGAGCAGCGTGTTGCTGCCCGCGGCCGACTGCAGCTTGCCGTCACACGCGCTGTTGCCGTTCGGGTCACAGCCGGCGTCATCGACCATATCGACGACGTTGTCGAAGCTGATTCCGTGACGCGACTCCGCTGCTCCCTCCCCAGCGAGCAGTGGTACCGACGCCACGGCCGCTCCGGCGGCCTTCAGATACGTACGGCGGTTCGTTCGAACGCCCTCGCCTGTGCTATCGCTGTCGCCTCGTGCTCCGTTGCGCGGCATCACCTGTTCATTAGGCATTTGTAAGATACCCGTTCTGGCCAATTACCTACGTTTACTATTAATTCGATCGTAGTTGCTGGCTGTTCACGTTCTAGACTGCATAATTAGTTCTGGTATAGTGTGAAACAATCCCTCAGCTGGGGAACATCGCGCGAGTGTGGAGTGTTTCCACGGTGCGGGTGCTGTCGGAAATGGTGGGTCGAATCGGGTGATCGACGGTGCGAGAGCGAACCGCGAGGGGAAGCATCGCATTCGTGCGTTCGGATGGACGAAGCTGCAACGACGACTACTCCCAATCGATCCAGTCCTGTTCCCAGCCCGAACGACGCTGTGCGGTCCGTTCCGCACGCTCGCGGTCCTCACGGTGGGTTCGGTTTCGCTCGACGGTATCCGACTGTTCGCCCTCGACGAGCAGCGGGGCGAACGATACCGGGCCGAAGCGCTCCGTGGCTCCGTCCTCGACCGCGACGAGCGATTGATCCTGCGTGCCGACGGGGAGGACGAGACGACCGCCGGCGGCGAGCTGCTCTTCGAGCGCGCGCGGCGGGCTGACGGCGGCGGCCTCGACGAGAATCCGATCGAACGGGGCGTACGCCGCCAGTCCGTGTGTGCCGTCGCGTCGGTCGACGAGCACGCCGTCGTAGCCCGCACGCGCGAGATTTCGGCGAGCCTCGATCACGAGCCGGCGCGAGATATCGATCGCGTGGACGTTGTGCTCGCCCGCGATCGCCGCACAGATCGCGGCGGTGTAGCCGACACCAGCGCCGACCACCAGCACTCGGTCGCCGGACTCGGGCGCGAGCGCCTCGACGAGCCGTGCAGCGGTGCTCGGTGCGAGAACGCGCGTGCCCGCGTGTTCGACCGTGTGGTCGGCGTATGCGGCCGCGTCGTCGACGAACTCGTGGCGGGGGACCGTCCGCATCGCGGCGCTCACCCGCTCGCTCTCGACGACGGCCTTGCTCTCGTGCTCGAGGCCCGCGACCATGTCGTCGCGAAGCGTCGCGGCATCCATGACCGAAATTCGCCCTCGAACGTCTTGAACTGCCCGACAGTGCCGCTACGCACACCGACCACGAGAAACGACTGACGATCGGACTGTCGACGCCGGGCCGACGCCACACCTCACTTCCGCGAGCACTCACTCCGACTGCATCGGGACGAACCGCACGCCACCGTGGCGCTCACGATCGAGCCCGCCGTCGGCCTGCTTGGTCGCGCGCACGAGCGTCTGTCGCCCCCGGCCGATCGGAGCGACGATCTGCCCACCGGGTTTGACCTGCTCGACGACACGCTCTGGGAAGTCGGCCGCGGCGCAGGTGAGGTAGGCGGCGTCGTAGGGCGCGCCCGCGGGCCAGCCCTCGTGGCCGTCGCCGACCCGCACGTGGACGGCGTATCCCAACCTGTCGAGGCGCTCGCGGGCGTCCGCGCCGAGCGGTTCGTGGAACTCGACGCTGTAAACCTCGCCGGCGTCGCCCCCGGCCTCGGTGTCGTCGGTTCTGGCCCCGACCGCCGCGGCGGTGACCGCGGCGTGGTAGCCACAGCCAGTGCCGATTTCGAGCACGTGATCACCGGGGTCGAGTCCGAGCAGGTCGGTCATCATCGCGACCATGTGGGGTGCGCTGATGGTCTGATCCTCGCCGATCGGGAGCGGGCGGTCGGCGTAGGCGCTCTCTTGGTGGGACTCGGGAACGAATTCGTGGCGCGGCACGCGGCGGAGGGCTTCCCGTGTCACGTCGCGTTCGATCCGGCCCTGTCGATCGAGCCGGTCGACCAGCCGCTCTCGCTGGGCCGCCCGGTCGGTCATCTCACCAGACCGACCACGCGCCCGAGGACTCGTCGTCGGCGTAGAGCCGATCGATGTCCTTCGCGAACGCCATGTCCTCGTCGTGGTCGAGTCGGGCGAAGCCGTAGCCCGTCGCGTCCGCTCGGAGGTGGATCCCCTTCACCGTGAAGCTCTCGTCGGCGAGGTCCTCGCGCTCGCCGACGGTGAACTCGTAATCGCCCGGCACTTGGAGTTCGATGCTTCGGGACTCGTCGCGGCCGTCCTGTGGGTTGAGCGTGACGTCCACGCCGACGTTCCCGACGACGCGAGTCCAGATCGTGTCGATGTTCTCGGCAGCGGCGCTCTCGGGGCGCTGGTCGTCACCGACTTCGAGGCTGGTGATCCTGACTGTGAGAAGGGCTTCGGGCGTGTCGAGGACGAACTCCTCGCCCTCGGCGAGCGACTCGCCCGCGGGAACGTCGGTCGCCGTCGAAAAGGACTCGCCGTCCTGGGAGACGATCACGTCACAGTCGACGGTCTCTGGTTCCTCGATTTTGGTCTTGTGGGTGTGGCTGCACTCGGTACACCGCACCGTGGTCTGGCCGCCCGGTTTCAGCACTTCGTGGACGACCGGCTCCGCGGGCGAACACGACGGACAGGCGACCGCAACGCGCTCTGTAGCTTCGCTCATGTCTACCGCTACTTCGTGAGTGTGTAAAAGCGTCCGGTGTGGCGGGCCGGTCGTCGGGCCCGGTTCGGCGGCGGTCGGGGTCGAGCGGCACTCACAGCGTCCACCGGCCAGTTTCGGTTCCACACTCCTCGCAGAGAGTGAGACGAGCGTCGCCCTCGTCTGCCGACGTGATCCGGTTCGGGGTGCGCTCGCCACAGGTCGGACACTCGCGCAGCACGGTCTGCTCGCCGTATTCGAGGGGGGCGCCGAGCGCGAGCGCGGTGACCCGCTCGTCGCCCTCGTTGACGCCACGCTGGTACTCCCCGGGCGGAAATCGAACGACCTCGCCCGCCGCGACCGAAACCGATCCCGTTTTCGTCTCGAACGTCGCCGTGCCGGAGAGCACGTAGAACACCTCCTCTTGGATCTCGTGAACGTGGTAGCCGTAGGCGAAGCTGTCGCCCGGTTCGAGCTCGTAGTAGTTGATCGCGAGATCGGTCGTGCCGAGCGCTTCGGTCAGCGGCCGCATGATCGCTGCGGGCTGGATGACGGGATCGACATCGTCGATATCGACTTTCTCCATCGGAGGGACGTGGGGGGACGGGCACAAAACGGTCACGTCCCGCCGATCGGAACCAGCATTCTCGTGGTCGTTCGGCCGACAGTCCCCACTCAGAGCGGGTCGCGAACCCCTTCCGCGTCGACCGTCGCTGCGTAGATCGGCAACGTCGGCAGGACGGTCTCGACGGCCCCGGTGTTGAACTCCCGGAACAGCGTTCGTACGTCCTCGATCGTTTCGTCGTCGAACCCCGCGCCTCGCAGGTCTTCGGGCGCGAGACGGGGCGTGTAGGGTGTCGACTCGACGAGCGTCGTCGTCAGCTCCGCCGTGTTCTCGCGCGCTCGATCGAACCCGTCGGACTCGAAGAACGGTTCGAGATCGTTCCACGCGGCGTCGAGAACGCTCGGCCACTGGGCGAGACAGCGGTAGATGCTCGGTAGGTCGTCGCCGAGACCGTGAAACGACTGGATCGACGAGACGGTTTCGTCGAGACCGTCGGGAACCGCGCCGGGGGCGATCATCGTCGGCGAGCGGCCACGGTCGGTGTCGAGCCACGCGGGAAACGGGGCCGTTGCCGCGCGCGTCGCCGCCGGGTCGGTGCCGACGGCTCCGTCGTGGAGCGCCCGATCCATCGTTTCGAAGAGGAACACGAGCCGGGGCGCGACGACGTCGAAGGTGGCCAGTTGGCCTCGGAGCGTGTCGTACTCCGCCGGGGAGACGTCGACCACCGAGCGTCGGTAGGTCGGGATCCCGATTGCCTCTTCGAGTTCCGAGAGGACTGTATCGCGGTACGCGACCGAGTACCGGGCGAACGCCCGGGTGTCGAACAGCGGCTTCAGCTGTCCCCACGCGTACTCGAGAAAGCGCGGGGCGTTCGCCATCGTCGTTCGGAAGATCCAGTTGACGATCGGTGCGCGAAAGGTCCGCTTGATGTCGTCGTAGACGCCACGCTGGCGGCCCGTCGCCTCGATCTCGTAGCACTGTTTGCTGGTGTCCATGGCACTCGATTTCACTCCGATTCATCAAAAGCGTTCGTTCGGGACGGCGCTCCGTGGGGCTCGTCCGCCCTATCCAGTCAGTCGAGCTTCACCATGACTTTCACCGCCTCCCGCTCGTCCATCATCCGATACCCCTCGGGGACGCCGTCGAGATCGACGGTTTCCGTGAAGATCGGCGACGGATCGAGCGTTCCCTGGAGAACGTCGGCCATCAGCTCGTCGACATACGCACGAACGGGCGCGACGCCACCCTGGAGCGAGACGTTCTTCCCGAACATCGTGCCGAGGAAGCCGGTGCTCTCGACACCGAGGGGAACGCCGACGTAGCCGATCGTGCCGCCTGGACGGGCGACCGCGGCAGCGGTCTCCATCGAGGACTCCGCGCCGACGCATTCGAGAACGTGGTTTGCGCCGCCCGCCGTGAGTTCGCGTGCTTCCTCGATCGCTTCCTCGCCGCGGGCCGAGATCACGTCGGTCGCCCCGAACTCACGCGCGATGTCGAGGCGATCCTCGTGATGGCCCATCGCGACGATCCGCTCCGCCCCGAGACGCTGTGCGGCGAGCACGCCACAGAGCCCGACCGCGCCATCGCCGACGACCACGGCAGTGTCGCCAGCGCCGACGCCCGCACTGACCGCGGCGTGGTGACCCGTCCCCATCACGTCCGTCAGCGGGAGGAGGGCTTCGAGCACGTCCTCGTCGTTCGCGTATCGGTCGGGAACCCGGACGAGCGTTCCGTCGGCGAACGGCGCGCGGACTTTTTCGCCCTGTGCACCCCCGCCGTCTTCGCCCCACGACAGGTCGTGGACGCAGGACGTGTAGAGCCCTTTCCGGCAGAACTCACACTCGCCACAGGAGATCGAGAACGGCGCGAGCACCCGATCGCCCGGCTCGACGTGGCGGACGTCCGATCCCACTTCCTCGACGACCCCCATCGGTTCGTGGCCGATGGGCGACCCCTCGGGGAGATCTTGTTGGCCCCGGTAGAACCAGAGGTCGGATCCACAGATCGCCGTGTGGGTGATGCGGACGACGGCGTCCGTCGACGCCTCGATTTCGGGGTCGGGAGTGGTTTCGATACGAACGTCGCCGGGATCGCGAAAGACAGCTGCCTCCATGCTCGGTGAGTCGGGGCGGCGACGACAAAGAACCCTCAGCTACCGGCAACCGTCAGCCTTCGACCGTCGGCAGCGTCACTTCGTCGCCCTGCTCGCGGCTTCGCCGCTCGCACTATCGCGGAAGTTCCACTTCCGCACCATCTCACGGTGTTACTGTTCGATCGTCGGGAGGTCTACGACCTCCCCATCAGCATAAACGGTCGGTTCGCGGAGGATCCCGTCGAGGTGGAGCGGCGCTTCAACGTCGCCGCCGATGCCGTGATCGTCGCCGATGGCGATGTGGACAGTGCCGGCAGCCTTCTCGTCGAGCAGGACCGATCCCACGAGCTCCGTGACCGCGAGGTTGGTCCCGATGCCGAGCTCGGCGAGGTTGTACGCGTCCTCGCCGACCTCCTCGGCCGCGCTTTCGATCTGGTCGCGGATCGCGTCGTCGGACACCTCGGTCACGGAGCCGTCCTCGACCTCGAACTCCAGCTCGCGGTCGAGCAGCCCGTGGGGCATCATCGTGCCGTCGACGACGTACGTTCCATTGGCGGTTTCGGGGCTGACGAACACTTCTCCGGCGGGAAGGTTCGACATCGCGCCGGGCTCGTGGACGATCCCGGTGTCTTCGAGCCACTCGCGATCACCTGGTTCGAACGTGATGTCGGTGCCAGCCGGCGACGTCACGCGGATCTCACTCGCGTCGGTGACCGCGTCGTGGATCTCCTCACAGCACTGCTCGATCTCGCGGTAGTCGGTGTCGAGTCCCGTTCGGAACACGTCCTCGGTGATCCCGGGAAGGGTGGCGACTCGTGCGCCGACCTCGTTCGCACGCGAGCGCGCCCGCGTGTGACTCAAGCTCTTCGTCGTCGGACAGAGCACGACATCGGTCCCCCGCATGGCGGCCGCGACGGGGGCTGGCGGTTCGGTCCCGTGCTGTTCGCCCGGCGAGTAGCACGCGATCACGCAGTCCTCGGTCAGGTCGCGTGCGGCGTCGTACAGCGCCTCCCCGATCGCGCGACGTTTGTCGTCGGTCACTACCACACACGACTCGTTCGGCCTGAGCGCGAGACACTGGTTGACCGCAGTTTCGGCCGCGGTCGAGAGCGCCCCCTCGCCCTCCCCACGTTCCCGTTCCTGGCTCATGCTCGACGGTGGGGACCCGACCGCGTTAGGCTTTCGGCCCACCTCGAAACGATTATTCCGCTCGCCCGTGCAGGGCCGATCATGCTTCGAGTCGGGGTCAACGGCTACGGTACCATCGGCAAGCGCGTCGCGGACGCGGTCCGCGCCCAGCCGGATATGGAAGTCGCCGGCGTGGCGAAAACCCGTCCGAACTTCGAGGCCGAGCGTGCGGTCGCGAAGGACTTTCCGCTCTACGCCGCTGTCGAGGAGCGCGCCGATCAGTTCGGGGAGGCGGGGATCGATCTCGCCGGAATGGTCGAGGAGCTGATCGAGACGGCGGACGTGATGGTCGACGCCACACCGTCGGGAATCGGCGCGGAGAACAAGTCCCTCTACGAGGAGTACGACACGCCCGCGCTCTATCAGGGCGGCGAGGACGCCGAGCTCGTGGACACGAGCTTCAACGCGCGCGCGAACTTCGCCGACGCCGCCGGGGCCGACCACGTCCGCGTGGTCTCGTGTAACACCACCGGCCTCTCGCGCCTGGTCGCACCGATCGAAGAGGAGTACGGCATCGAGAAGGTCCGCGCGACGCTCGTCCGGCGCGGCGGCGATCCCGCCCAGAGCGGACGCGGCCCGATCAACGACATCCTGCCGAACCCGCGAACCCTGCCCTCCCACCACGGTCCCGACGTCAAGACGATCTTCCCCGACCTCGCGATCGATACCCTCGGTCTCAAGGTGCCGGCGACGCTGATGCACACCCACTCGATCAACGTCACGCTCGAATCCGACGCGACCGCCGACGCGGTCCGTGACCTCCTCCGTGACGAATCCCGGCTGTTCGTGATCCCCGAACGCTTCGATATCGACGGCGCGGGCGCACTGAAGGAGTTCGCGCTCGACGCCGGCCGGCCGCGGGGCGACCTCTGGGAGAACTGCATCTGGGGCGAGTCCATCACCGTAGAGGACAGCGGTGCGTCGAAGACGCACCGAAACGGAGGCGGCGGAGCCGCCGGAGACGATCTCTACCTGTTCCAGGCCATCCATCAGGAATCCGACGTCGTGCCCGAGAACGTCGACGCGATCCGCGCGGTCACGGGCTCCGCCGACGCCGCCGAAAGCGTCGCCACCACCGACGACGCACTCGACATGGGGTTCTGACGCGAACCCTTTTGTCCCGTCCTGACCTACCGACGTCCATGAGACGGGACGACCGTGACGACCACGATCCTTTCGGGGATATCTTCGACGAGATCGAGCGGATGATGAACGACATGGTCGGCGGCGACGTGAACATCCAGACCGACACCGTTGGCGGCAGCGATCCCCACGTCAGCGTCTACGAAGACGAGGATCGCGTGCGCGTCGTCGCGGATCTCCCCGGCGTCGACAAGGAGTCGATCGATCTCACCTGCGACGGCCAACGGCTCACGATCGACGCCACCGGCGACCGCCGCGAGACCACCGAGCGTGTCCGCCTGCCCGTCCGCGTCGACGAACGCTCCGCGAACGCGACCTACAACAACGGCATCCTCGAAGTCGTCTTCGACCGGACCGACGCCTCCGCGGACATCGATCTCTAAAGCCCCACCTTTTTACTTCGGGGCCTCACTCGCCTTCGGCTCGCTCAACCCCTCGCAAAAATCTGGACCAAAAACTCCCGCTCGCTCACTTCGTTTGCTCGCGGTGGGATTGCCGGCACTTTCCGCCCCCGCAACTGCACAGCACCGCTGAAGCCCTCGATCACTCACTTCGTTCGCGATCTCGCCCTTCATCCGCCAGGAGAGCAGGCTCTCCTGAGCCTCGACTCGCTCCGCTCGTCGAGACGCCAGGCCCGCACCGCCACAGCCGCCGCATCGCCGGTCACACCTGATCCTCGATGAGCGCCGCGAGATCGTCGTAGAATCCGGGTTCGTACTTCGTCTTATCGTCGATCGTCGGCCTCGCGTTGGTTTCGGAGACCACCGTGCGGTCGTCAGTCACGAGCAGATCGACGCCGAGCCACGGAATCCCCAGTTCGTCGGCAGTGCGCTCGGCGAGATCGCGGAGATCGTCGTCGAGATCGACCCCTTCAGCCTCAGCTCCGCGATGGACGTTGTGCTTCCACCGCCCTACGCTCCGGGCCGGATCGGGCAGCCGCCGCTCGACCGCGCCGACGTACTCGCCGTCGATGCACATCGCGCGGTAGTCCTTCGCGTCCGGGACGTACTCTTGGACGAGGAAGGACCGATCGCCGGTTGCCTGGTAGTCGTGGACCAGCGCGAGGTAATCCGCGACCCCGAGGAAGGAATCGAGATCACCGACCTTCACGACCCCTGTCCCGCGCGTCGTGGAGTTCGGTTTCACCACGACGGGTGGCTCGAACCGCTCGAAAACGTCCTCCAGTTCGTCGTCGTCGACCGGGTTCGAGACCAGCACCGTGTCGGGCACTGGAACGCCAGCGCGAGCCAGCCGCGCGATGACGTCGGCCTTGTTTCGGGAGGTCAGGATCGCCTCGCGGTCGTTGACCCACGGCACGTCGAGCAGCGCGTCGGCGACCCCGCCCTCCATGATCCGCGAGGGATGGACGAATCCGACGTCGAACCCGTCGAACTCGCTCGGTGGATCGGTGAGGTGCGTCGTCCGTTCCTCACACTGGACGTGCCGGGCGTCGATCCCACGATCGGCTAACGGATCGCCCATCCGCTCGAAGGTCTCCTCTCGTGTGGCGACCGCGAGGGTCAGCATGGCGAATCGACGGCGGCCGGAAGGAAAAGCGTTCGAGAAGCGGGACGGTTCGAGGGCTGCCGTCAGACGACGAGGAGTTCCTCGCCGCGCTCGACGGTGACGTCACACGGCGAGCCGATCTTGTTGTACGCACGCCGGAGTGCTTCCTTCGCGACGTCGGCCTGGTCGACGTCACACCAGATGGTGAAGATCCGCTCGCCCGCGCCGACGCGCGCGGCGGTGCCAACGGGCTTGCCGAACGCCTGGCGCATCCCATCGGAAACACGGTCCGCGCCCGCGCCCGTCGCCTGCTTGTTCTCTCGGAGAACGTGGTGGGGGAACTTCCGGAGGATCATCTTGTAGTTGCCCTCGCCGAGGTTCTTCAGGAGGTGGCGGTTGGCCGACAGCCGCGAGGACTCCATCGCGCCGTGGCGGAGCTGGAGCTCCTCCTCGACCGAGAGGCTGATCTGGACGGGGTAGTCGTCGGGATCGGCCCGAACGTCGCCCATCTTGTGCTGTGCGATCTTCGAGCCGGGGATTCCGGTGATGTACTCCTTCCGGGTGTAGGGAGGCTTCGAGATCTCCCGATACATCGAGGCAGGTTTCTCGGACATGATCTTACCGACGGGAGGCCGACGGCGCGAATAAAGCCTTCGAAGCCGGCGTGTGCCGTCTGCATCGCCGACGGGGCTTTGGGTCCCGAGACCGTACTGTGGCCGTGAATCAACTCATCGACGGCGAATGGGTGACGGACGCCTACGAGTCCACGAACGACGACGGCGAGTTCGACAGACAGGAGACGAGCTTCCGTGACTGGATCGAACCGGACCCGGACGCCGAGTTCCCTGCCGAGGCGGGGCGCTACCATCTCTACGTCTCGCTGGCCTGCCCGTGGGCCCACCGGACGCTCGTCACGCGCGCGCTGCGTGGACTGGAGGACGTCATTTCGGTCGATATCGTCGACCCCTACCGCGCCGAGGACGGCTGGCAGTTCACGCCCGAGCGCGAGGGCGCGACCCCCGACATGGTGAACGGGTTCGACTACCTCCGGGAGGCGTACGTCGCAGCCGATCCCGAGGTCACTGGCCGCGTGACGGTGCCCGTCCTCTGGGACACAGAGCAGGACACGATCGTCAACAACGAGTCCGCGGAGATCATGCGGATGCTCGACACCGCCTTCGGGGAGTTCGCGAACGACGCGACGCTCTACCCCGACGGCCACAGGGACGAGATCGACGAGACCATCGATGCGGTCTACGAGCCGATCAACAACGGCGTCTACCGCGCGGGCTTCGCGGGCACCCAGGACGCCTACGAGAACGCGGTCGCCGAACTGTTCGACGCGCTCGATCACTGGGAGGACGTGCTCGCCGATCAGCGCTATCTCTGTGGCGACGTGCTCACCGAGGCCGACATCTGTCTGTTCACCACGCTGATCCGGTTCGACGACGTGTATCATACGCATTTCAAGTGTAACGTCCGGAAGATCGCGGAGTACCCGAACCTCTGGAACTACCTGAAGGAGCTCTACCAGCTGCCTGGGGTGGCCGCAACGGTGAACATGGATCACATCACCGAGCACTACTACGAGACCCACACGGATCTGAATCCGAAACGGATCGTCGCGGTCGGGCCGAATCACGACTTCGGCGCGGAACACGACCGCGAGCGGCTGGCCGGGGGGCCGCCGCAGAGCGTGACCGCGAGAGCGGCGGACGACTGACTTCGTCCTGTTTCACTGTCGTCAGGCCGACTGTTGGTTCCGAGAATCGGATCGTCCCGCTATCCCGTGGCGTCTGACAGCCTTGGCGGAGGCAATGGAAATCATCGTACGCTCGCGTCCTCCCTCTGATCCGGCAAATATCCGGTCAAGACAGTAATGGTAAATACTTATGGATGGATGGGTTCATCCATAGCTATGGACGATATTTTCGCGGGCCAGCTCATGACGACTGATCTGTACACCGTCAGTCCGGAGACACTCGTCGAGGAGGTGGCGGGGACGATGCTCGACAACGAGATCGGCTCGGTTCTCGTGGTCGACGAGGACAACCAACTCCTGGGGATCGTCACCACCACCGACTACGTCGGGATCGTCGCCGAGAGCCACCCGAAGGCCGAGACCACGGTGGAGCGATACATGACCACCGACGTCGTGACGGCCACGCCCCAGGACTCGATTCGCGACATCGCGGACGCGATGATCGAACACGGGTTCCACCACGTGCCCGTCGTGAGCGACCCCGAGGGCGTCATCGGCATGGTGACGACGAGCGATCTCACGGGGTACATCTCGCACGTTCAGACGCCGAGCCCTGCGTAGTTCCCCGAGACGGGGCAGGCCGGACCGGAGGAACGAAGCCCGTCACGCCAGTAGATCGGTCCATGGCCGATCGACGCGATATCGACAACGCTAGGGAGAAAATCGACGACACGCCCACGATCGCGTGCAGCCGGTGCGATCGCGAGTGGGATCTCGCCTACGAACTCGACGAACTCCACGCCGGCAACGGGGCGCTCGAACAGTTCGCGCTCGATCACCGCCAGCACACGGGTCACTTCCCCGACGACGTTACCCCGTGGCTCGCGGAGTGCCGTCGCTGTCCGGACCACGAGGCGTTCCTCTCCGAACGCCCCGCACGGCGGTGGGCCGAAACCCACGCGCGCCACACCCGCCATCGCGTCGTCCTCCAGCACGCCTCGATCGACGAGCCGCTCACCGTCGAACCGACCAAGTAACGACGGCAGCGATTGTGGCAGGCTATCGCGTCATCGGATTTTTCCGGTGTGCTCTCGTTCATCGAGCCAGGCAGTCGCGATCCGTTCGGTGAGTGTGTCGTCGAACCGTTCTCACGCTCTCGTGAGGCGATCCAACGAGTGGAATATTCGGAGCGAACGTATCGCTGGTGTCGTGAGGCAGGTCGCGGATGGCAGTATGGAGGAGGGAACCCTGGACGCGGCCATCAGACCAGCCAAAGAATGATGGTTCGGCCTCTCACTATGAGCACACAATGGCTACCGAAGAGACTGCTTCCGAGGATCGGTATCTAACGAAGCAGAACTTCGTGCGATTTTATCGGTGGCTCACGGTTCTCGGGCTCGCAGCTGTCGTGGTGTCTGCTGTCGCCGGTGCGGTCGTCCCGAGGGTTGTCACTGGGGTTGTCGTCGGTTCTTGGCTTCTCGTGAGTCTCCTCTTGCTCGCCCACTTCGGAATCCACAACGACCCAGTATAGCGAGCCACCCAGAACTCCTCACGTTCGTCTCGTCGGGCGAGCTTCCTGCTGACTGTCCGCCCGCAGCGTGATTGCAGTACATTGCTGTGAAATCCTCTTCTGACGCGATATTCGGCAGTTACGTGACCGACGCAATATTGTGGTGAATGCTAGCACGAATCAGAAACATTCTCGGCTATGTAACGATAAATAGATCAGCGAAACAGAAGAAAGGAAGCCCTATATCCCCCCATCCAGTAGAGCCCTTGTTCGTAGTGGTCCGTCTTCCAAACCCAATCAGAGTAGTCGTACTGTATATCGGACTCGCCCTCGTGCGTGCCGATCTCATCGAAGCGGAGCGGGCACGCCGGACGACCGATCTCGCGTGGCCGCGTATTCTCACTGGTATCGCGCGGATGTCGAAGAACGCGGTCGACATCGCGATGGTCGGCGTCGCGGTCGGCTCCGTTGGCATCGCTGGCGTGGGCTTCGCGAGTCCCTTCTGGGGGCTCGCGTTCGCCGCCGGCGGCGGGGTCGCCGCCGGGACGATCGCGCTGGTCTCCCAGCGCTACGGGGCCAAGCGCCTCGGTGCGATCGACCAGGCCGTGCGATCGAGCGCCGCCGTCGTGGTCGCGCTCACGCTGCCGCTCATCGCGATCTTCTGGCTTTTCGGGGCCGATCTCGTCGCTCTCCTGAGCAACGACGCCGAGGCGGTCGCGCTCGGCGCGACCTACCTCCGGATCGTCGCGTTCGGCATCCCCTTTGCGGCGCTCAATCTCATCGGCAGCCGGGTGTTCCTCGGCGTCGACGACGCCAGAACGCCGATGGTGCTCCGCTCCGGCGGCGCGGTCGCGAACGCCGTCATCAACGCGATCCTGATCTTCGGTCTCGACCTCGGCGTCGCTGGCGCAGCGCTCGGCACCGTGTTCTCGAACGCGATCGTGACGGGAATCTTCGCGGTCGGACTCGTCGCGGGACGACTGCCCGGTCTCGGCGAGCTCACAGTGCAGATCGACCCGCGAGGAAGCTACCTCGGCGACGTCCGCGAGGTCGTCGACATCGGGACGCCCGTGATCGGCCGGAACCTCGTCTGGACGGTCGCGGAGTTCCCGATGCTCGCGATCGTCGCGCTGTTCGGCCCACAGGTCGTGGCGGCGTACGTGATCGCGCGCCGGATCTGGGGGCTGATGAACACGCCCGGCTGGGGCTTCGGCCTCGCCTCCTCTAGCCTCGTTGGCCAGGCGCTCGGCAGCGGCCACGAGGAGACCGCAGAAGCGTACGGCCGCGAGATCGTTCGGTTCGCGGTCGCGGTTTACATCGTCTCGGCCGTGATCGTCTTCGTGTTCGCCGAGCCCATCGTCGCCACTTTCGCCGGTGGCGGCTCCGAGACCGTGATCTCGGTCGCGGTGTCGCTGGTCTCGGCGGCCTGCGTCGCGATCGTGCTTCAGGGCGTTTCGGGGGCCGCTGCCGGCCCGCTCGACGCGAGCGGGGACACCGGGTGGCCGTTCTACAGCCAGGCGCTCGGCATCTTCGGCGTCGCCATCCCCTTCGCCTACCTCGGCGCGACGACCTCGCTCGGGCTCTACGGGCTGTATCTCGCCTTCCTCGCCGAGACGACGGTGCCCGCGGTGCTCAACTACTACCGCTTCGCCACCGACAAGTGGAAGCAGGTCAGCCGACAACACCGCCCCGACGCGCCGGCGTAATTCCGTCTGTCAGCGCCTGACTGTGGCGAGTGTGTGTCCTGCGGGTGTTCCGAACTCTTAGCTGTCCTGCAGGAGGTGAACGTCGGCCGTGTCGAACTTCAACTCTACAGTATCGTCCGGTGGCTGGCGGCCCTCGGTCTTCACCAGAATCGACCGGTCGTTCCACGTACAGTGGAGTCGGTAGGCATCGCCGAGGAACTCGCTGTTCTCGACGGTCGCGGTCAGCGTCGTCTCACTTTCGGACGACTCGCTTCGCTCAGCCCCGCCGAGACGGATCGTCTCGGGACGGACACAGAGCGTTACCGAGTCTCCAGTCGACACGTTGGCGGTCTTGGGGAGCCGAATCTCTTTGCCGTCCACGCGAGCGCGCAGTGGTGCGGTTGCGGACACCTCGCCGTCGAAGAGGTTGTTGTCGCCGACGAACTCGGCGACGAACCGCGAAGCGGGCTCACGATAGAGCCGTTCGGGCGTGTCGACCTGCTCGATCCGGCCGCCGTTGACCACCGCGACCCGATCGCTGATCGCGAGCGCTTCGGCCTGGTCGTGGGTGACGTACACCGTCGTGATCCCGAGGTCCTGTTGAATATCGCGGACGGTCACCCGGAGGCGTTCGCGGAGGCGCGCGTCGAGCGCCGAGAGCGGTTCGTCGAGCAGGAGGAGTTCGGGACCGGGGGCGATCGCCCGCGCGAGCGCGATCCGCTGAGCCTGGCCACCCGATAGTGCTTCCGGGTCGCGCTCGCCCATCCCCGCCATGTCGACGAGATCGAGGAGTTCGTCGACGCGCTCGTCAGAACTGACGTCACCGGGCGGATCGCGAAAGCGGAGGCCGTACGCGACGTTCTCACGCACGCTCATGTGGGGGAAGAGCGCGTAATTCTGGAAGACGATTCCGACGTCGCGCTCCTCGGGCGGCATGCCGTCGACTTGCTGGCCGCCGATCCGGACGTGCCCGGCGGCGGGCGTCTCGAACCCCGCGATCGTGCGGAGGGTCGTGGTTTTCCCGCAGCCCGACGGCCCGACCAACGTGAAGAACTCGCCGTCTCCGACCGCGATCGAGACGTCCTGGAGCGCGGTCACGCCGCCGAAGGTCACGCTCACGCCGTCGAGTGCGATCCCTGGATCCGCCCCGTTGTCGGTCGTTTCGACGCCGGATTCGGATCGAGTCATGGCTCCCACCGCCCGCCGAGGCGTTCGATCACCAGAAAGCTCGCGGCCGTCACGGCCAATAACACTGTGCCCATCGCTGTCGCCGGCCCGAGACTCGGCCCGAGCGAGCGGTTCCCGATGTAGCGTTCGAGCGCGACCGGCATCGTGTAGCTGTTCACACCTTCTGCGAGTAACACTGTGGTATCGAACTCGCCGATCGAGATGGCGAACGCGAACGCGCTGCCGGCGAGCACGGCCGCAGCGATCAGGGGTAGCTCGATGTCCACGAGCACCCGGAACCGGCTCGCACCGAGCGAGCGGGCCGCATCGAGCAACCGGGAATCGAGCCCGGAGAGCGCAGGCGTGACGTTGCGAGTCACGAACGGGTAGGCCGCAACGGCGTGGGCGGCGACGACCGCGACCGCGCCGCTCACGACGATCCGGTGGCCGAGTATTTCGGTGCCGAAAACCAGGGTCTGGAGCAGCCCGAGCCCGACGACGACGCCGCTGACCGCGAGCGGGGCGGTCATGATCGTTTCCGCGAGCCGCGAGCCGGCCCCGCCTCGCACCGCGACCACCGAAACCACGATCCCCATCGGGACCGCGAGGACGAGCGTCCCGAGCCCGAACGTGAGCGAGTTCGTGATCGCGGGCAGCGGTTTGACCGTTCCGGCCCCCGTTGCGGCCTGCTGGCGGACGAGGAACTCGTAGTACGCCGTCGTGAGCCCTCCATTGGGACCGGTCACGCTTTCGAGAATCATGCTCGCGAGCGGGCCGACGAACAGGATCAAGACGGGGATTCCGTAGATCCCGAGCCCCACCCTTACGGGATCGCGGAGCGTCCGCCAGCCCTGGATGAACGCCTGTCGCGGACGGGAGGCCCCACCGCCGCGCATACTCGTCTGGCGCGCCTCGTATCGGAGGTAGAGATAGGTCAGCCCGAGCGAGAGGGTGGTTTCGATGGCCCCCAGCGTCGCAGCCTCGGCGAGCGCGAGGTCCTGAACCCGGGCGTAGAGCCAGACCTCGACGGTCGCGAGCCGGAGCCCCCCGAGCGCGAGCACGATCGGGAACGAGAGGAACGTGAAAACGAACGTGAGCAGCGCCGCGGTCAGGAGGGCGGGCAGGAGCTGTGGCGCGACGACGTCCCGGAACGCACGCAGCGGCGACGCGCCGAGCGCGCGCGCGGTCTCGACGCGTCGCGCGTCGACGGTCTCCCACGCGGCGGTCACGAGCCGGGTCACGAGCGGCGCGTTGTAGAAGGCGTGGGCGAGCACGATCGCTTCGAGCGAGAACAACAGGTTCACTTCGCCGAGTCCGAGCCAACCGAGAACGTCGTTGAGTACCCCCGTCTGGCCGAACATCGCCAGGAAACCGACCGCGACCATGATCGAGGGGAGCACGAAGGGAAGGATGGTGAGCGAGCGGAGCGCGCGCCGGCCACGGAACTCGTAGCGCGCGAGCAGATACGCTCCCGGCAGGCCGACGACGACGCTCGCCAGCGTCGAGAGCAGCGCCTGGTAGGCCGTGAACCCGAACAGCCCGAACTCCACAGGTGAGAATCCGGCTCGGACCCACGCGAGCACGCCGGCCGGGACGCCAGCAGGATCGGTGAACAGCGAATGGGCAGCCCCGGTGTAGAAGGGGTCAGCGAGCACGTCGAGCAGCGGGGCGACCGTCAGTCGGCCGCCGCGGACCACGGCCTCGACGAGGACGCTTCCAACTGGGTAGTAGAAGATCGCGAGCAGTACCGCGAGCGTCAGCGCGAATCCCAAAGGAAGGGCGAGCCGGCCGGTCCACCGCCGCAGCGTCGTCACGCGCCCGCGACCAGCCTCGCCCACTCCTCGACCCACGTTCCGACCGAGCCGGCGAGTTCGTCGTACGAGAAGGTCACCGGTTCGGGCGGTTCTTTCGCGTACTTCGCGAACTCCTCACTCGGAGTGACGCCCTCGACGGCGGGGAACTGAACGTTCTTGACGGCGATCTTCGACTGGGCGTTCTCGGTGAGGACGAACTCCATGAATCGCCTTGCGAGATCGGGGTTTTCCGCGTCGGAAAACAGCGCCATCGTCTCGGGGTTCGCGTAGCCCTGATCGTTCAGAAAGCCGATCTGGTGTTTCGCCATGTTCACGTCCGGCCCGTGATAGAACACCTGATCGGTCGAGTACGAGACCACCATCGGGGCCTCGTCGTCCATGTAGGCCTGGTAGGCCGGCTCCCAGTCCGAGAGCACGTTGACGCCGTTCCCGACGAGTTGCTCCCAGTAGTCGAGATAGCCGTCCTCGCCCTGGGTGATGATCGACCAGAGCAGAAAGGCCCGACCGGGATCGGACTGCTGGGCGTTCTGGGTGATGAGGTCTCCCTCGTAGCGCGATTCGAGGAGTGATTCGAAGGTCTGTGGCTCCTGTACCTCCTCTTCGTTGTAGACGAGGCTGATGTAGCCCGTATCGTACGGGATCGCCCGGCCCTTCGGGTCGACACGGAGGGAATCCTTCACGGTGTCGGCGCGGTCGAGACCGTCGCCGACGGATTGGAACAGCGCGCTGTCGAGCTGTTGGCTGACACGAACGAGCTCGCTCGTGTTCAGCCCAACGTACACGTCGGCGTCGATCGGCGCGCCCTGTTTGGCCCGTTGGATGTACTGGTTGACGCCGTTCTCTGGGGTCACGAACTCGACAGTTGTGTCCGCATACTCCGCTTCGAAGGCGGATTTGAGCCAGTTGCCCGCGGTGTCCTCGCCGGTGAACGAGGAGTACGTCGCGACGGTCAGCGTCCCGCTTGAGGACGCGCTGCCGGTCGTCGTACCCGTCTCGTTCGTGGCGTTCGTCCCGCTTCCGCCGGTCGTTCCGTTCCCGCTGGCCGTCCCGTTCGCTCCCTCGCTCCCGTCCGTGCCGGATGCGTTCGACGAGTTGGACGCGTTCTGCCCACTTCCGCCACCGTCGTTGCTACCGGTGCAGCCCGCGAGCAGCGTCAGCCCCGCCACGCCAGCACCGGCTCGGCGGATGAATCGCCGTCGTTGCATTACTCGGTGATTCCACTGGGTGGCAATTACCCTGTCGGTCGGGAGTCAGTACGTCGCTCAGCGAACAGGAACGCCGACGACGGATCGAATCGTGAGCGTTCGAGAAATCACACCGGTCGGGTATTGATTCGACCGCTTTCACCCACCGGAACCGGTCGAAACGGCGGTAGCGGGCGATCCGAGACTCGGGAGGCTCGGATCACGGTAGGGGTTGCGGCCGTACACCGCGCCGTGGAGGTCCTGTTCGTCGAGCTGCTCAGTCAAGGTTCGGCGCAGCCGGTTGAGGGCGGTGACGTCGAGATCGTACGTCGCACAGAGATCGCTGAATCGATCTTCATCGGTGATCGAGCTGAACTGATCGTAGAGATCGGCGAGGCGTTCGGGCGACTGTTCGGCGATCCACTCGTCGTCGTGGAGGCCGAGGTGGCGTTCGCGCTCGCGGTCGACCACGTGGCGGATCACGACCAGCGCGACCTTCTCGATCGCACGCTGGCTGCCGAACGCGGTGAGATCGAGATCGACCATGATCCCGATGGCGCGATCACGCTGCCACGGCGTGAGCGAGCAATCGCCGCACAGCGCGTGGGTCAGCCGGAGCTTTTCGAGGCGGTGGGCGCGCTCGCTGTACCCTTCCATCGCGGGATGGCGCTCGTCGTGCAGCCGGCGGAGGTTCTCCCGGAGGTCGCCGTCGGGCGAGTCGGCCCGGCCGATCCGGGTCGCGCTCGGTGTGACCAACCCCCACCGGCGCACGGTTTCATCGCGCTGGAGGTCGGCCCGCGCGACGGCGCTGTCGCCAGGCCGACGGCTCAACTGGACGATGGTCGACTCTCTGGCCGAGTCCACGTCCGCATCCGTCGCCGCGAGCGATTCGGCCGTGTCGTCGTCGGTCATGCCGACGGCGTAGCCGCCGCTAACAGTTGAATGGTGGGTTACTGCGAAAAACCATCACGAATCGACTCCTGTCGCGTCCCGCTCGTATCTATACCTTATCGCCAGAGTCACTTAAAGGAATGACGAGAGAGAAGGAGCACCGGCAGCGGGGGGAGAGGAGGAGAAGAACGCCCCGATTCGGTGTGTCAGTCGGAGTGTGTCGGCGTCCCGAGCCGATCGTCGCGGTCGTCGCGGTCGTCCGGGTCGGTTTCGACCGGCCGCTGCTCGTTCGCCGGGAGGAGCCGGCGTTTCGAGTTGAAAACGACGATGAGACTGCTGATCGCCATCATGACGGCGGCGATCAGCGGCGTGATGACGCCGGCCATCGCGAGCGGGAGCGCGATCGCGTTGTAGCCGGCCGCCCAGACGAGGTTCTGCTTGATCCGTCCGCGGGTGTTGCTCGCCAGATCGAACAGTTCAGGAACGGCGTCGAGGCGGTCGTCGAGCACCACCGCGTCGGCCGCCTCGATGGCGAGTTCGGTGCCGCTCGACACCGCGATCCCGAGATCCGCGCTGGCGAGTGCGGGGGCGTCGTTCGTCCCGTCGCCGATCATCGTCGTCGTCCCGCGCTCGCGGAGGCCCTGGACGATCGCTTCCTTCGATTCGGGGCGCACGCCCGCGAACACGTGATCGACGGCTGGATGGTTCGCGAACGTCCCGGTCATCCGTTCGTCGTCACCAGTCAAAACGACGATCTCCCGGCCCGCGTCCGCGAGTTCGGCAACTACGGCCTCCCAGTTCTCCCGAGGCGTATCTTGGACCGTGACGATCCCACGGACGGCTCCGTCCCACGCGACCGCCGTGGGATGGGTGCCCGATTCGTAGGCGTCCGCGACGGCTGCCTCGATTTCCGAGGAGGTCGTCCACTCGTCGGCGTCGAAGGAGTCGGGATGGCCGACCACCACGCGAGTGTCGTCGACGAGCGCCGACACGGTACGATCGGCGCGCTCGAAGCTCGACACCGAGCGAGTCGTCGGCGGTGCGGCGTCGTCGATCGCGGCGGCGATCGGGTGGCTCGACCGGCGCTCGACGGCGGCCGCCATCGCGAGCACCTCGTCGGGATCGTCGCCGACGACGTCCGCGAGCTCCATTTCTCCGGTGGTGAGCGTCCCAGTCTTGTCGAACACCACCACTGAGGAGTCGTCAACGCGTTCGAGCACCGTCTCGTTGAGCACGAGCATCCGGTTGTCGGTGGCGTCGCGGGTGGCCGCCGCGAGCGCGAGCGGGGTGGCGATCCCGAGCGAGCACGGACACGAGACCACCAGCACGGAGACGCCAGCCATCACGGCCGTGTTCGGGTCGTTGCCGAGCACGAACCAGCCCGCGGCGGTCAGCCCGGCGAGCACGAGCACGAACGGGACGAACAGCACGGCAAAGCGGTTGACGAGGCGTTGAACGCCCGTCGCCGAGCTCTTGACGTTCCAGAGGAGTTCGACGAGGCGATCCATCGTGCTAGTGGCGTCGGGGCCGACTTCGACGACGATCGCGCTGTCGGTGAGGATCGAGCCGCCGAGCACCTCATCGCCGACGGATTTGCGCTGGGGGACGGACTCGCCCGTGACGAGCGCCTCGTCGATCGCGGCGGTGCCGTCGACGATCTGTCCGTCGATCGGGACCCGCTCGCCGGGTTTGACCAGCAGGCGGTCGCCGGGCTCACACTCCGCGATCTCGATGGTTTCGGTGGCGTCGCTGTCGTCGTCGAGCCGGCGGGCCTCGTCGACGCGCGAGTCGGTGAGATCGGCCCGGTTGCCGAGCGCGGCGCGTTTGACCCGTGATTCGAGGTGGTTGCCGATGGTGACGATCGCGAGCACCATCACCGCGACGTCGAAGTACGGATCGCGCCCGCCCGTGAGATAGGTAACCATCGAGTAGCCGTAGGCCGCGAGCACCGCGATGGCGATCAGCACGTCCATGTTCGGGCGGCCGACGCGCAGGCTGACGTAGGCTCCGCGGAAGATCGGATAGCCGAGCCCGACGAGGATCAGCGTGCTCCAGACCGCAAGCGGACCGAACACCATCGCCTCGACGGTGGTTCCGTAGAGGAAGCTCTCGGGGTAGATCCCGAGATACACCGGGTAGATGAACAGCACGTAGAGGATCAACACCGGCATCATCAGGATGGCCGCGAGCGCCGCGCGGTACTTGCCGAACTCGACGCGCGAGCGCAGCGAGTCGTTCTCCTCGTCCGGGCCGTGAGCCTGATAGCCCAGTCGGCTCAGGGCCGCACTGATCCCCTCGCGGTCGATCCGATCAGGATCGTACACCACTTGGACCATCTCGGTCGCGTAGCTCGCTCTGGCTTCGTGGACGCCCGCTTCCTCCTCGGCGAGCAGCTCGATGAACCCCTCGCAGGTCTGGCAGTGCATCCCGTCGATCGAGAGGTAGGCGGTCTCGGCACCGTCGGGGACGTCGGGTCGGGAGTCCTCGGCCGCGACGCGGTCGCGGACGGCCGCGATCGAGAGGTCGACGTCCTCGCCGTCGTCGACGAGGCGTGCGACCTCCAGACAGCCCCGACAGCAAAACTCACCGTCGACGTCCGCACTCGTGATCGGATCCTCGATATGGAGGTCACAGAGCGTGCAGGCCGCCATCTCAGGCCATCATCTCCGACCCGGCGAGCGGTTGGTAGTACGGGATGTCGGGCAGCGGGAGCATGACGCCAAAGCGCATGAATCCCATCGCGAGTAGTACGTACCCGAGCCCAATGAACAACACGCCCAGCCCGTAGTGGACGACCTGTCGCTGGCGGGCGCTCACCGACCCGATCACCGTTCCGTAGAGGAACACGCTCGGCACGGTGCCGAGTCCGAGTGCGCCGAGGCTGAGCAGGCCGTAGACGGGTGATCCCTGCGCGAACGCGTACAGGAATGCGGGGTAGAGCAGCATGCACGGCAGGAGTCCGTGCAGCGCGCCGAGGCCCATGATGCCGACACCGTTGACCCAGCGATCGATCCGTGTCGAGATCGCCGTGTAGCTCCGGGCGAACACCGACCCGATGCCGGTGCCGGCGATGACGCCCTCGACGGCTCCCTGCCTGTAGCCCGCCAGCCGGGTGAGCCCCATCACGAGGATCGCTGCGCCCGTGAGGATTCCGATAGCGCCCTGGAACGGCCCGAGAATCCCGGCGAGGCCGATCGTCCCATAGAGGAGTGCGCCGGCGGCTCCGAAAACGGCCCCGATGAGTGCGTAGCTCACCGTCCGGCCGAGGTTGAACAGCGTGTGCTGGCGCACTTCGTAGAGGGTGAGCGCACCCGACCAGCGGTCGTCGGTCTCCATGCGCTCGGCGTAGGTCGCGACGAGCGGGCCACACATCCCGATGCAGTGTGCGCCGCCGAACAGCCCGATGAGGAAGAACACCGCGAGGCCGTAGCCCGCCGTGACGCCGAACCCACCGATCTGAGTCGGGAGCAGGGTCGCGGCCGGCAGGGCCTGCATGATGCAGTCTGTACGGCTTCCACGGCGTAATGGGTTGTGGTTCGACCCGCGAATTCGAGGATTACTCTTCGACCGTGGGCGACGAAACGAGATCCTGAACGTCCGGATGGGTCGTGTACTGGTCCAGTTCGGATGGCCGCTCCTCGGGCGTCGTCCCCGCGAGCGCGTCCCGGACTCGCTGCCACGCCTCGTGACGTCGGAGGACGTACACCGGGATCGTCTCGACCCCTGCGAGGGCGGCGAGCACGAGCCGGTGGAACCCCTCGGTCCAGATGATCACGCCGTCGCGGCCGACGAGCACCATCGGCTCCAGATCGTGGATGTAGTCGGCGTCCTCGGGGCTATCATACACCACCCCGAGATTCGGTCGGTAGCCCTCGTCGCGGATGTCCCCGTACAGATCGTCGAGGGCCGGCAGATACTCCTCGACGAGCTCCGCTTCGCTCTCGCAGCCGTGATACGCTCCGTTTTCGTCGATGCGCTCTCTGGCCTCCTCGTAGTAGGCCGTCTCGATCCACTCGTCTCCCGCCACGAACCGCTGTGTCAGTCCCTCGTGGATGTAGTTCTCGTCGACCCGGTGGCAGTTTTCCGGCCGATCCCAGTCGCCGTCGTGTACGCTGCCGAGCCCCGAGCGTAGCGAGACGACGGTGAACCGTTCAACCTCGCTCGGATCCACGTGGACGAACGCCCACGGATCGGCCGGTGTGTCGTATCGTCGCTGGTTGGCGACGGTGTTCCACGTCGTCCGGTTGCGGAAGTCGTCGAACCACACCCCTCGGACTGTTCGGGCAACGACAAGTACGTTTCGACGACAGCGAACCGTCCGACCGCGGACCCCGAAAGTTGACCTGAGATGGCAGCATGACTGGTGACAATGGAACCATCAACGGTCGCCGTCGTCGGGGCTGGAGCGATCGGTGTGACTGCTACTGCAGCGCTCGCCACACGAGGGGCGGACGTGACGCTGTACGAGCGCGGATCGCTTGCAGCCGGGAGTAGTGGACGGGCCGCAGGCGTTTGCTACGACGCGTTCGCCGATCGGACCGATGCGAGAATCGCCACTCGATCGCTGGAACGGTTTCGGGAGCTTCCGGACGTGTTCACCGAGCTGCCTTACGTCTGGCTGGCTCGGTCCGGTGACGAAAAGCGGGCAAACGCGATCCGAACGCAATCGAGACGGATGCGTGAGTTGGGGCTCGACGTCTCACTCGTTGCTCCGGACGACCTCCACGACAGGTTTCCGGGCCTGGTCACCGACGACGTCGCCGTGGCGGCGATCGCACGAGGGGCTGGCTACGCCGAGACCGAGAACTACGTCGAAACGATAGCGGAACGAGCTGCACGAAACGGCGCATCGATCCGGACCGAAACGTCGGTCGAGATCGCCACCGATCCGTTACAAATCCTCGCGGAGGACGGGAAGCGATCGTTCGATGCAGTACTGGTCGCCGGCGGAGCCCATTCGAAACGAATACTCGACACCGCTGGCGTCTCGATCCCGCTGAAGCCGTATCGGGTCCAGGCTCTCGTGACGGACCCCATTCCGAACAGCGAGACCGTGCCGATGTGCTTCGACGCCACCGGTGACTACTACTTCCGTCCGCATACAGGCGGTCTCCTCGTTGGCGACGGGACGGAACGAGTCGAGAGCGATCCCGAACACTGGAAGCGCGACGCCGACGAGGTGTTCGTCCGGCAGACACGCGAACGGATCGCCGAGCGGGTCCGGCAGGACGAGATCGGCGTTCGTGAGGCGTGGGCGGGGCTCTGCACTGCGACCCCGGATGGCGACCCTCTAGTTGGAGAAATCCGACCGGGACTGTTCGTCGCGACGGGGTTCCACGGGCACGGATTCATGCGTTCCCCGGCACTCGGTGAGCGAATCACGGACGAGATACTCGGCGGTGACGGTGTTCGGCGGTTCGATCCGACACGGTTCGATGGGAGTGAGACGTTCGAGATCGTCGCCGGGATGGATATCGAATGACGCAGTACAGCCAGCAAGTGGGTTCTCTCCAGTGGTTTGGCAGGCGTGGACTGATGGGTTCGTAGCCATTCGTTTGGGTGCCGCATTGGTGATAGTTCTGAAATCGACTGCTGGATAGAGGGCG
Source organism: Halococcus sp. PRR34 (assembly GCF_028617175.1). Lineage (NCBI taxonomy): Archaea > Methanobacteriati > Methanobacteriota > Halobacteria > Halobacteriales > Halococcaceae > Halococcus > Halococcus sp. PRR34. Next base: position 250,214 of record NZ_JAQJDA010000004.1, read on the forward strand.
CATCTCTTGCACGCCAGGGTGGATTCCCATATCCTTATCATTCGACGTGTTGTCCGATGTTGCTGATGACTCTTCCAGATGGATGGACGACCGATGCTGTGCGTGTCAATGGAGTCGATCTCCAGTGCTACCGAATCGGCAATGGACCGCCATTAGTGATGGCCCACGGCCTTTTCGATAGCGGTCAACGGTGGATTCCGCTCGCCGAGGATCTCGCAGATGATTACGAGGTAGTGGCGTACGATGCTCGTGGTCATGGCCAATCGGATGCTCCAAAGACGGGGTACAGCCTTGATGATCGAATCACGGATCTTCGTGCTGTTGTTCACGAACTCGACCTCAGTAATCCGATTTTACTCGGCCATTCTATGGGCGGAGCGACCGTCGCTTGGGCGGCTGCGAAGTACCCCGATTTTCCGCGAGCAGTAGTGCTTGAGGATCCGGAGGGTCTGCACGATCAGCCCGATCTCAATCCTGACGAACGGGCCGGAGTCGTGCACGAACGATTGGAAGAAGTCGCCGGTCAGACGGTTCAGGAGATCGTTGAAGAACACTTCCCAGATCCGGACCAAACCCACGCTCGACGACTTGCAACTGCTTCTCTTGAATGTAGTCCACACGTTGCTGAAATCGCCCGTGAAGGGTATCCATCGCCGCTTGTGAATGCGCTTTCTGAAATATCATGTCGAACGCTCGTGTTACGATCCGATCTCGACGTCGATCGGCGTGTGAGAGATCTTGATGCCAGTGACACCGTACCGGATGGTCGTCTGGTCCACATCTCTGACGCCGGTCACTACGTGTTCCGCGACGAGTACGAGGCTGCATATACAGAATTGCGGACATTCCTCCAAAGAATTTGATGGGTGGTGGGACCATCCCTCGTATTTTGTCATACTCCCGGGAACGAAGGGCTGGTAGGGTGCGGATCACGAAGAGTGATAGAGAACACGAGATAATGGCGGCGGAATGTCAAAAAAGCCATCCTCTGTATCTCACACCGGCTCTGTCAGTAGGTGAACCGTTCTCGGAGTCCCGCAGCAAAGAGATCATCAATCGATGGTTGACACACCACTACCTTCACCACAAATAATCCGTTTCTTGCTTTCCTGCGGAGTGTTCTGACAGCGACGAGACCAGCCGGACCGCCGTCGTATCGACTTTCCCACCGAGTCACAGTACACCGCTACGGCCACAACGTCCGGGTTGAGCGTGAGCATCGCAACAGGACGGAGGTCCGCGTGTTTGCAACGACCGAATCCGGCTGAACAACGTCTATGCGCCGCTTTCGCGAATCACGCTGTAAGGAGAACCGCCGCGTGTAACCTCTCGTATCTTCACCTTGTCGCCAGAACCACTTAAACGCCGAGCCACGAGTACGTTACGTTGGACTGGTCTGGATGTTAAGGGTTCTCCGGATAAGCTGTCGGGAGGTGACCGAGCAGATCGTATACCAGAGCAGCCACGCCTGCATCGGTCCGATGACTTTCGCGGTCCACGCGATTCGGCCGAGCATCGGGAACACCATCGCGGTTGGCGTCACCGCCTGAGCGGGCGAGAGCATGAGCCAGTAGAGCCAGAGAAGCACCGGCACCGTGAACAGCATCGTCCACGCTAACGGACGAAGCATCTGGGTGAACATGCCCAGCTGATCGGTCATCACATCCATCTGTTCTTTCTGTATTCGTTTGACAGCACCCTCATCGCCACGCTCTTTGGCCTTCTCCAGCCGTTCGCTGATGGCATTCATCCGCTCTTGGCGTTCGCCCATCTGCTCGTAGTCCGTCATCCGCGACTGGATCACGATCGAAACGAGGCCCGTTCCTGCTGCGAGTGTCAACACCACGAGATAGAACGGCAGGATAGCTTCGAGTGGTGTGAGGAGGACGTCGACCATCGGTCCGACTGAGTCACGGATGACGGGAACCCGATAACCGAGGGCGAGGGTGAGTGCGCTCACTCCTGCTATTTTGTCGGACACCGACCACCCAGTATCCTCAGCATTCTCTGCTGTTGTGTCCTCAGCATTCCCAAGCGCTTCGCTGACTGCGACTGGGTCATCGATGACGAATCGGTCTCCTGCTTCGATCAGTACACCTGTCCCGAGGAGACGGCCCCACTGCGCAGCAGTCATATCGTCGCTGACGTCGTTCCACGCGACGGTTCCATCCCCGGATTCGGCAGCAGCGAGCACGACGGCTGACGCATCCGCTAGTTCGTCATCTCGCTCGATGAGTGTCCGGAGTTCCCCTGTGGTCTCTGCCATTGTTCGTACTTGTTGTGTAGTTGTGATAAATCCCCGGTCGAGTTCCGGCGTCATCCCGGCCTCACCACCGGAATCTCAGAACGCCGCTAGAAACGAACGGATGGCTGAATCCGATGAACGAATCACCCATTTTCGAGGGAGATCTCAGCAAAACTGGATTCACAACCACTGTTTGGTGACTGTACGATTTGTGGGGGAACGCACAACCCGGTTCGCCGACAGACATTAATCCTCAATTGTGTTCATGAAATCAGGGGTAGATTTATCAGCCTCGGGTATGAGACAGAGTGTATCACACATGTAACCATTACCACCGTTGGTAATATATCCGTGTGTGAAACTCAGAAACGAACTCGCATCAATCATGCCACGCGAATACGCTACACTTCTGGCGATCGTCGTCGCGGGGGCAGTCACGTTTTCCATGATCGCGCCGTTCGTCGGCGCGGTGGGGACGGGCCACCACTCCGCGCAGTACAGCACCGCTTCCGATACCACACCGTTGAGTTCCGTTGGCGGGCAGGCACACGACGCTCGGTCCTCCGACGCGACTCAATCCCAGACGGCCCCGATCGGTTCAGCGCTTCAGGACGCCAACGGGACGGTCCGTGCGCTTCTCGTCCTCGATCAGGCGTCCGTCGATCGTGGGGCCAACCGCGCGGAGACCATCGCGACACTGAAACAGCATGCGGCGACCACCCAGTCGTCGGTGATGACCAGTGCTGGCGGTCTCCAAGGAGTCGACGTCACGAACCGGTTCTGGATCGCCAACCTCGTCGCGGTCACCGTCGATACGGATCGGACCAGCGTTCGGTCGCTCGCCGAAATCGAGGGTGTCAACGCGGTCGTCAAGAGCCGCGAGATCTCGGTTCCGGAGCCACCCGAAAACGTCCAACCGGTCGCTGACAGCTCGGAAACCAGCCCGAGCGACGTCAACACCACCTACGGGTTGGATCAGATCAACGCCACACAAACCTGGAACGAGTTCGACACTCGCGGTGAGGGTACCAAGGTCGCGGTGCTCGACACCGGCGTCGACATCGACCACCCGGACATCGACCTCTACACCGAAAACGCCTCGAACGCGACCTACCCCGGCGGGTGGGCCGAGTTCGACGAGAACGGCAATCAGGTCCCCGGCTCCGAGCCGCGTGACAGCGCCGAACACGGCACGCACGTCAGCGGCACCGTGTCGGGCGGTGACGCGAGCGGCACCGCAATCGGTGTCGCACCCAACGTCCAGTTGATGCACGGGATGGTCATCCCCGGTGGCAGCGGGTCGACCACCCAGGTCATCGGCGGGGTCCAGTGGGCTGTCAGCCAGGGGGCCGACGTGGCGAGTCTGAGCCTCGGTGCAGGCTGTGGTCTGTTCGGCCCGATCTACTCCCAGGCGTGGATCCCGGTCGTCGAGAACACCAAAGCTTCGGGAACGAGCTTCGTCGCCGCGGCCGGGAACAGCGGTGAGGGCTGTGTCGGCTCACCCGGCAACGACTTCGAGACGTTCTCCATCGGGGCATCGAACGCCGATGGCGACATCGCTGACTTCTCAGGTGGCCAAATCATCGACAAGAGTGAGTGGGAAGACCCACCCGCCGAATGGCCGGATACGTTCATCAAGCCGAACGTCTCCGCACCTGGCGTGAACGTACTGAGCTCGGTTCCCGGCGGTGGGTACGACGACACCTTCTCGGGCACCTCGATGGCGACCCCACACGTCGCGGGTGCGACTGCGCTGCTGCACTCGGCGAACCCCGACGCGTCGGTCTCCGAGATCCAGCAGGCACTCAACAGTACAGCGTGGAAACCCGACGACGCGCCGGCACCGGACGACGAGAAGGACACCCGCTACGGGATGGGTATCATCGACGTCTACAACGCGACCCAGCAGCTCGCCGTCTCCGCCCCCGAGTCCGAACTCGGTGATGTCAACGAGAACGGCGACGTCGACGTCCAGGACGTCCGGCTGACCCAGCAGTACCTCTACGGTGAGGAGCCCGACCCCTTCAACGCGAACCTCGCGGACATGAACCGCGACGGCGAGGTCACCACCAAAGACCTCCGCCTGCTCCAGCGCAAAGTTCAGGGAACGCTCGACGAGGGTGCAATCCAGGTCACGAATCTGACCGCACCCGACGAAGTCGGCGAGAACGAGACGATCACCGTCACCGCCGATCTCGAAAACCCCGGTGACGAGGGGGCGATCCAAACGGTCTCGCTCCGCGTCGCCGAAAACGAGAGCGACCTCGGCGAGGGAACGCCGGTCGCAAACGAGACGATCGACATGGCACCCGCGGGCGTCGACGAGCCCGTTGACCGTCCGCACGAAACCACGGTGACGTTCGAGGTCGACGCGGACGAGATCGGCGCGGGTGAGTACCACGTCGGGGTGTTCAGCGAGGACGACTCCGCGAGCGACGAGATCACGGTTCTCGGGTCGAACTTCGCCGTCTCGGACCTGAGCGCGCCCGCGGAAATCGAGCAGGGCGATACGTTCGATGCGAACGCGACCGTCACGAACACGGGTAATCAAGAAGACACTCAGACCGTCGAATACCGCTTCCGCAACGGTGTCGAGCGAACCACGAACGTCACGCTCGGTGCGGGCGAGAGCACCACCGTCGAATTCGAAGACATCGAAACCAACGGCGTGAGCGGAGGTGCCTATGAACATGGCGTGTTCACTGACGACGATTCACGGACGGCGACCATCACGGTGCTCGAAGGGTTCTTCGACGTCGGGATCACCGACGCGCCCGACGAAGCGTCGGTCGGCGAGACGGTCAACGTCTCGGCGACGGTCGAGAACACCGGCAACGCGACCGACGGTCAAACTGTGCGGTACGATCTGGTGCCGAACGCGATCGACGTTGCGGTCGTCGACGACGGAGACGACTCGCAGAGTCGGGCGCTCGTCGACCGGCTCGATTCGTCGCTGTCCGCTGACCGTTACAACGTGACGTACGTCAACTCCAGCAACGTGATGGACGAGATCGACGCCTACGACACGTTCGTCGTCAACGAGTTCCAGACGGGCGACGCGTCCGTCGAGGAGTTCCACGAGGCGACCGACGACGCCGAGACTGGCGTCGTCTACCTCGACCAGTGGGGCAGCTTCGGCGGCAGTGACGCGATCGACGAACTGTCCACCGTGACCGGCGATCCGGCGAATCACGCCGACGAGTTCAGCGGGGCGGATCCGTACTTCGAGATCACACAGGACCATCCGATCTTCGCTGGCGTCGGTGATCCCGGCGATCAGGTGGACGTCTTCGTCGGGTCCGGACCCGAGCACAGCTGGCACAGCGGGTACAGCGGCCAGACGCTCGCCACCGTCGGCCAGCGCGGCACGATCAAGGGATCGGCCATCGCGGTCAACGAAACCAGTGCGACGGTCCTCGCGGACTCGTTGGGAGAGACGAGCTACAATCCCGCCGCGTTCACCGAGGCGTCGAACAGAACCCTAGCGAACTCGGTCGCACACGTCAGCGGCTTCGGCCCGGTTGGATCCAGTGTGACGGCACAGGACGACACGTCCGAGAACGTCACGCTCGATCCCGGTGCGTCCGAGACCGTCGAGTTCAGCTACACGATCCCGAAGGACACCGATATCTCGGTCGATTACCGTCACGTGGTCGCGAGCGAAGACGCTGAGGACTTCACACCGGTCACGATCGACGTCGATCGCGGTGCAGTCGACGGCACTGTCGTCAACAACGCGACCGACGATCCCGTCGAAGACGCGACGGTCGACGTCTCGGTCGCGGTTGACGACGGCAACTACACGGCTGTGACCGGGACTGACGGCACGTACCGGATCGAAGACGTTCCTGCGGGCACGCACAACGTCACGGTGTCGGCCGATGGCTACACCAACGAGACCACCGCGGTCGACGTGCCAGCGAACGGTACTGTCACGCAGGACGTTTCGCTCGATCCGATGGACGGATCGATCTCCGGCACGGTCACCGCGAGCGACACTGATGAGTCGGTCGCGAACGTCACCGTCGCCGCCGAGGACAACGAGGGCACCGTCTACGAGGCGACGACCGACGACAATGGAACGTACACCCTCGACGTGCTGCCGGGCCGCTACGTCGTGAACGTCGCTGACACACCGGGCGACTACCGACCGCAGGAAATCGTCACGGTCGCGTCCGGCGAGGAAGTCACGGGCGTCGATTTCGCACTCACTCCACGTAACGGCTCCATCACGGGCTACGTGGAGAACGCCGCGGGCGTGCCCATCGAGGGTGCGCACGTGGTCGACGCCGATCAGGGGGCGTTCAACGCGACCACCAACGAGAACGGGCTCTACGAGATCACCGATCTCGATCGTGGTACGTACGCGCTCCGGGCGAAAGCCGATGGGTACAACGCTTCGGACATCGCGTTCGTCGAGACATCGGCGAACGAGACGACCACCCAGAACCTCACGCTCGGGACGTTCTTCGAGGTGTCGGCAGTGAGTGCGCCCGACACCGCAGCACAGGGTGAGACGATCGACGTCACCGCGACGGTCACGAACGTTGGCGAACAACGAGACACCCGCACGGTGTTTTACTTCCCGCCGGGCACCGACTTCGGCGGGGAGATGCTCGCCGCCGAATCAGATCTGTTCGAGCGGGTGACGCTCGACGGTGGCGAGAGCACCACCGTGACGTTCACCTACGAGGTCTCGGCGAGTCGTGAACCGGGCGAGTACGAGCACGGCGTCTCTGCCGACGAAGTGAAGTCGACGATGATCTCCATCGAGGAAGCCGAAACTCCCGGCGAGGCGAACTACTCGATTTCCGCCCTCTCCGCACCCGCTGAGGGCGAACCCGGTGAGGAGATCGCGGTCAATGCCACGATCACCAACACCGGCAACGCCACTGGCACGCAGACCGTCGAGTACCTGTTCAACGGCACGACGATGAACACGAGCGAGGTGACGCTGGATCCAGGCGAGAACACGACCGTTGCGTTCTCTCCGACGATGCCTGCCACGGAAGGCACCTACGAGCACGGGATCGAGACCGTCAACGATCGGGCAGTCGCCGACATCACGGTCGAAGCCAGCGAGCCGGAGCCGGCGTACTTCGCGATCTCGAACCTGACCGGCCCCTCGGCGGCCGATCCGGGCGAGGAGATCACGACGACCGCCACCATCACCAACACCGGTGACGAAGAAGGAACCCAGTCGATCTACTTCTTCTTCATGGAGATGTCGGCTGTCGACGAGCACGATCTCGGGACGTTGGGAACACAAGCGATGCTTGGAACTTTCCGACCCCAAGCCGCGCCACAGGAAGTGACGCTCGACGGCGGCGAGAGCACCACCGTGACGTTCACTCACGAGGTCGCGACGGACACGGAGCCGGGCGATTACGAGTATGCGGTTTCGAGTCTTCAGGAAGTCACAACTCACCCGCTGACTGTCACGGCCGCGAACGGGAGCCAGCCGGCCATCGGTCCGCCCGGACAGCAAACGCACGGCATGCCGCCAGCGCCGGTGTTCGGGAACGGCATGCCACCGTCACCCGTGTTCACGGATGAACGTGCCGACAACACTGAACAGCAGCGAACCCTTCGGGAACCGGTGGTGGTGGCTGGGTAACCGCCGACGCTTTCAGTTCTCTAAATTTTACTCAGTTGATGTGATCAGGAGCGAGACACACTCACTCCGCTCGTTCCGCGCGACTTGCAGTGTTATGAATCCGGTCGGCGTCGTTTTCTCAACCGTTCGCTGTGCTCACGCTTTCGAAATATGCCGCCTCCCCGATTTGAACAGATGCCAGACGTTCCGGGCGTGTGGCTCACTCCGTTCGCCATTCCGGGGCTGTGACTGGCGTGCTCAAATCGGGTCGGGAGCATTTTCACTGCTCCCGTTGGTCGCAGGAAAATGCCGCCTCCCCGATTTGAACGGGGGACAGCTCGATCTTCAGTCGAGTGCTCTCCCAGTCTGAGCTAAGGCGGCCCGTTCGGATCGACGCCGAGCGACTGAAAAAGGGTTTCGGAATCCCGGTCAGTGGACGAACAGATCAGCCACGTCGAACTCGGCCCCACAGTCCTCACAGACGTAGCCGAGTCCGTCCTCGGTCGTCACATGACCGCCACACTCGGGACACGTCGATCCGGAGATCATCGTACATGTCCGTCGGAGCCGGGTGCTAAAGGCCTTTGCCGTCCGCCGAACCTGGCCGGATGGCGGGAGCCTTTCACCGCTCGACACCAACCGCGGGTATGTCGACTGGTCGCGCCCTGTTGCTCCTCGGAACGATCGCCGTGCTGGTGTTCACCGCCGGCATCCTGATCGTCGCGCTGCTCAGCTAGCTGGATGATCGTTCGGTTGTGTGAGAATCTTCCGTCAAACCTGACTTCCAGTAGGTGTTTTTTAGGGACAGTCCTGTGTCATCCCTCGGCTGTGCAGCGCTGGAGACGGTGGATGGGAGTGCGTGGAACTACTCCTCTCGCAGGCTCGGGTGCGTGCGTTGCTCGTCCGGATGAGACTCGGCGACGTACTCCCGCATCGTCTCCCGCGACTCGTCCTCTCGACGGCGGCGTTCTCGGCCACCGATCTCCTCACAGCCGGGCGGCAGGTCGCGTCCGCGGTCGGTGAAGTACCCATCGGGAGCGACCCAGTCGTGGTAGAACGGCCGGTCGTCGTCCTCCAGCAGCGTGACGGCAACCTCGGCACCGTGGCCGGCGTTCACGACCGCTTGGTGTGGCTTCCCGGCGAGTCGTCCGGCGGCATACAGCCCCTTCACGCCGGTTCGGCCCCGTTCGTCCGTGTCGACGAACGGCTTCCCGCGATCGACGATCCCGACACCGTCGATGCCCGCGAGGTAGTCGGTGGTGTTCTTCGTTGCGGCGATCACGTACTGGGTGTGATAGCGATCTCCGCCTGCCGTCTCGACGGCGAATCCGTCGGACGTCGTCTCGACGCGCGTTACTGCCGCTTGCTGGCGGTCACAGCCGCCACTATCAGCCTGCTCTTGCATCATTTCCAACAACAGGCGGGCGTTGATACCCGCGGGAAAGCCCGGATAGTTTTCGAGGTGGGCGTTTCTCCGGAGGAGCGACGTGCCGGCGTCGACGACGAGCGTGTCGAGGCCGTGTCGAGCGGTGAAGATGCCTGCCGATAGGCCAGCCACGCCTCCCCCGACGATGACGACGCTGTACGCGCTGTGGTGGTTCGATTCTGTTGTCATGAGCGTGCTCCAGTGCTATCACGCACGCACGAATAAGGTCGTCATTGAGTTGTTTGAACTGCCGTCGATGTCTCGGCCGTCGCGTTGTGTCCACTCCTCAATCAGAACTCTCCGCTGATGATGTCCGCGACTCGTTGACGGTCGAACAGCTGGTCGTTGCTGGCTATCTCACCGAAAATCTCTGGATACATTTGCTTTGCACCTTGCTCAGTTAAGAAGAGGTTGTGGATGGGTCCTTGGTGGAGGTAGCCACCACGGTAGACGCGTCCGTTCTCGACGGCTGTTAGCTGACTCCCCACGGGGTGATTCCGCAGATCCGCGACGACCGTGTCCCTGAATTCGGACACCGATTTTCGCTCGTGTCCGCGGATGAGGAACACCTCCGGGTCGACTTCGAGTAGTGTCTCGAAGTCGAGTTCACCCCTGTCGGTGGAACTGATCCCCTTGACGCCGGTTTTCGCTAATGCGTCCTTGACCCCGAGATCGCGCCACTGCTTCTTGCTCGTCCCTTTGTCGTTGAGTCGATACGGCGAGAACGTTTCCGATTCGCTGGTACGTTTGTAGGTGAGCAACACGCTCGGCCGCTCGGCGGCCGGCGGGAGTCGTTTCTGGATGTCGGCGATGAACTCGTCGTGGAGTCCTTTGAACGCTCGATACCGCTCTTGTTCTCGGAACAGCTGTGCTATCTTCTCGAATGCTCCGTAGAGCGTGTAGTAGCGGTAATCGTGCCACTCGTCCTCCCGACGGAAGATCACGTTCCCAAGGAACGGCCCGACGTTCTCGGCGATCTCGTCGACGTCCTGCTGGTCCCAGTCGAACCAGTTGATCAGCATCCCCGGATCGTATAGATGAACGTCGTTCTCGAGTTCGTAGAACTGTTCTTTGCTCCGAACTTCGGAGTTCTCCTCGATCTTCTCGCGGTCGACGTTCACGCCGGGCAGTTCCTCGTAGAACGCGGTGTAATACCGGTCCGAGCCACCGATACCGGTGATACCGTCGGCCTGTCCGAGCGCGACACCCATGTCGGCATAACAACCGCCATACGGGATCCATCGCTCGGGTACTGATTCGAAAGTGATCTCCCCCATCGGGGCCATCGTCACTGAATACGTGTTTGCATCGGTACTCCCCGTCGTATTTCCGGCTCTGGAGCTATTCGAGCTGCTCTCTTCATCGTCGGGACTGCCTTCACTCGTACAGCCAGCGAGCAGCCCGCCACCGACGACTGCGCCGCCGTACGTCAGGTAGTCGCGCCGCGTCGGTGCCTCACGCGCCGTGGACTCGTCTCCCATACGGATTAGGCTCGCCTAAATCCACTTAGCCGTTCCGTTTTTGGCCAGCCAAAACTCGGCGTGGGTTCAGTACGGCGCACCACACTGCGGGCACATCGGTGGCCCACCCTCGGGGAGTGTCAGTCCACAGTGGGGGCACGTGCCGTCACCATCGGGTTCCGTGATCGCCGCGACGGCTTCGGCCGTCGTTTCTCGGATCGCGTCGACGCTGCCGATCTCGGTGTCCGTTTCGACCTCCTCGTTCCCGCTGTCAGGTCCGTCGGTGGCGAGGGCGAAGCGGGCTCGCTCGACGACGAACGGCTCTCCCTCGTCGAGTTCCGCGAGCGATTCCGGGAGCGACACGTCGGCTTCCGAGCGCGCGAGCAGGCCGAGTGCCTCGGCGGCTCGCCCCTGGACGTGGGCGTTCTCATCGGCCAGTCGCGCGCCGAGCGCGTCGCTGGCCTCGGCAAGCCGTCGGGGGTGTTGACAGCCGACGACCGCCAGCGCCGTACTCAGATGGTAGCGCACGAGGTCGTTTTCGTCGTCGAGGTGATCGGCGAGAGCCGAAACATGGTGTCTGAGCCGCTCAGGATCGCCCAGCGCGACGTGTTCGAGCGCCTTCGCCAGTTTTTCCTTGACCGCCGGTTCGTCGAACGATAGCCCGACTCTGCAATCCGCCAGCAGCTCGGGCGAGGCAACGGTGTCGGGGTGTTCGAGCGCGACGTACCCGAGCGCCTCCGCCGAGCGGGCGCGGACGTAGTAGAACTCCTCGTCGTCGGCTAGCCGCTCGGCGAGCGCCGATACCACCGGGATGACGGCGTCCGGGTCGGTCTCTGCGACGGTGACGAACAGTTTGGCGGTCAGCAGGCACACCGAACGCTCGTCATCTTCGAGCAGGGATTCGCATGACGGCAGTGCTGGCGCTACTACGGCTGGATCATCGCTCACGGCGGCTTTCAGCGAGCGAAGGCACGCTTTGCGAGTCTCGACTCCTGCCGACGGAAGGCTCTCGACGAGCGCTGCGACCGCCGTGCCATTCTTCCGTTGGAGCGCTTCGTCGACCGCCACTTGCAGCGACGAACTCGGCTCTGCATCATCCATCCTGAATCAGCTCTCCGTTGTGTCGGATATGCGCAGGTTCGAGCACGGAGATGAAAACAGTTGTCCACGGGATCGTGACGTAGCTGTGCGCTCTTGGACGTTCGAAACCTATCAGTTCAGAGATCGAAACGAAGGCTTTCGCTGTCTCTATTCCCGATCGCGGTGAGATTATGGCGACAGCAGGAAACGGATTGGGTTCGGACGGAGTTGGAACCACGGTCGTTCCGCTTCGCTTCACTCCCTGGTTCAAATCGCCCTCACGTAATGGGTTCGCAGCTCGCGGTGTCGCTCGCCGCAAAATCAGTGGGTTCGGGCGGATTTGAACCGCCGGCCTCCTCCATGTCAAGGAGGTGTCATAACCAGCCTAGACCACGAACCCATCGAGTGCGTACATCGACATGGCATACGGATGCAATTGAACGTTTCGAAACGAGCGCCTGCCGGCGGTCGCCTGTCCGGCTTGCAGCCGGTACGGTTAAGTGGATGTACGATCTTGTCCATTACAACGCGGAACCGTACATCGACGATCCACAATGCAAGAGTACATCGAGCGCGCGACCGATGGCGAGGATCTCTCGTTCGCGGACGCGCGTGCGGCGAGCACGGCGGTGTTCGACGGGGCGAGCGACGCACAGATCGGGGGGTTGCTCACGGCGCTGCGGACGAAAGGCGAGACGGAAGCCGAGATCGCGGGCTTCGCAGCGGGGATGCGCGGTGCCGCCCGTACCATCGATCCCGACTGCCGGCCCGTGGTCGACACCTGCGGGACGGGCGGTGACGCCCACGACACGATCAACGTCTCGACCACGAGCGCGGTCGTCGCTGCGGGCGCGGGCGTGAACGTCGCGAAACACGGCAACTACTCGGTATCGTCGTCGTCGGGCAGCGCCGATGTCTTCGACGAGCTCGGCGTGACGATCGACGCCGAACCACCCGAGGTCGAGCGTTCGATCGAGGAGCGGGGAATCGGGTTCATGCTCGCGCCGGTGTTCCATCCAGCGATGAAGGCGGTTATCGGCCCGCGCCGGGAGCTCGGCATACGGACGCTCTTCAACGTGCTCGGGCCGCTCACGAACCCGGCGGGCGCGGACGCCCAGGTCGTCGGTGTCTACGACCCCGACCTCGTCCCGGTGCTCGCCCGTGCGCTCGCACAGCTCAATGTCGAACGCGCGCTCGTGGTCCACGGTGGTGGGATGGACGAGATCTGCGTCCACGACGAGACGGCCGTCGCCGAGGTTCGGGGTGAGGAAATCGAGGAATACCACCTCTCGCCGGACGATCTCGGCCTCGCGACTCACGAACTCGGCGCGGTCGCCGGCGGCACACCGGTCGAAAACGCTCGCGACCTCGAAGGGATCGTCACCGGTGAGGTCGAGGGCGCGAAACGCGATATCGTGCTCGCGAACGCCGGCGCGGCGATCTACGTCGCGGGCGCTGCCGACTCGCTCACGGACGGCGTCGAGCGCGCTCGTGAGGCCATCGATGCGGGGCACGCGGCCGAAAAGCTCGCTGCGCTCCGGACCACCGACGAGGCGATCGCGGGCGAGACCGCATGACCCGCACGAAGATCTGCGGGCTGACCCGCGAGGACGACCTCGATGCCGCCGTCGCGGCCGGCGCTGACATGGTGGGATTCGTCTGTGGCGTGCCGATCGAGACGCCGCGCGAACTCGCACCCGACCGCGCCGCCACGCTCGGCGAGCGCGTTCCGGAAGGGGTCACAAGCGTTCTCGTCACGATGCCTGAAACACCCGAAGCGGGAGCCGCCCTCGCCGAGCGAGTCGACCCGGACGCGATCCAGGTTCATGACTACTCGCCCGACGAGGTGGCGGCCCTCGCCGATCGTACCGACGCTCGGGTGCTGGCTGGTGTCGACGCAGCCGACGACGATCTCGAACAGTATGCGAACCCCGCCGACGCGCTCGTGCTCGACTCGACCGACGAGCAGGGGGCCGGTGGAACGGGCGAAACCCATGACTGGGAGCGTGCCCGTGCGGTCGTCGCCGACCTCGACGTTCCGGTGTTGCTCGCCGGCGGTCTCACACCCGAGAACGTCGCCGAGGCGGTCCGGACGGTCGAGCCCTTCGGCGTGGACGTTTCGAGCGGCACGGAACGTGCCGGCGGCGTGAAAGACCACGCGGCGATTCAGCAGTTCGTCGAACGGGCGACAGCACCGCGAACGGTGACGACATGAGCGGTAAATCATTCCTCGACCGCGACGAGTTCGTCGCTCTCGCCGAGGACGCCGACCGACCGGCGGTCGTTCGGACGACGGTCGATCTCGATGTCGATGTCGAGCCGCTGGCGGCGTACGCGGCGCTCGCCGACGCATCGGACGCGGCGCACACCTTTCTCCTCGAAAGCGGCGAGAAGCTCGCATCGAGCGATCCGGATGGTGCGTTCGCACCTGCGAGCGAGGAGCGCCACGCGCGCTACTCGTTCGTCGGCTACGACCCGGCGGCCGCCGTCACGCTCGATCCCGACGGAACCGACGTCGACGTGTTCGATCCGCGGTACGCGGGCCTCGTCGATCCCGGCGAGGGCGACGTGCTCGACCGACTCCGGGGCGCGTTACCGGACGTCGAGCGCGTGAACTTCCCCACGACCGACCGCCAGCAGCTCGACGGCGGGCTCGTGGGATTTCTGGCCTACGACGCGGTGTACGACCTCCATCTCGACGAGGTGGGCGTCGAGCGGCCCGATTCGCGAGTACCCGACGCGCAGTTCGTGCTGACCACGAAGACCCTCGCGTTCGATCACGCCGCCGATACGGTGTCGCTGGTGTGTACGCCGCTCGTCCGGCCAGGCGACGATGCGGGCGCGATCCACAACGCCCTCGTGCGCGAAGCCGAGCGGGTCCGCGAGGCCCTCGCCGATGCGACGGCTGACCCCGGTGGGTTCGTCCGCGAGGACGCAACTGCGGGGTCGCGCGAGGCGTACGAGGCGGCGGTGGAGCGCGGGAAGGAGCACGTCCTCGACGGCGACAGCTACCAGGTGGTGCTCTCGCGCGCTCGCGAACTCGTCGGCGAGATCGACCCACGCGGACTGTACGCCGCGCTCCGTGACATCAATCCCTCGCCGTACATGTATCTCCTCGAATACGGCGACCGATCGGTGGTGGGGGCGAGTCCCGAAACGCTGGTCTCGGTGCGAGGCGAGGAAGTCGTCTCGAACCCACTCGCCGGCACCTGTCCCCGGGGAGCCAGCCCGGTCGAGGATCGCCGGCTCGCCGGCGAACTGCTCGCCGACGAGAAGGAACGCGCCGAGCATACGATGCTGGTCGATCTCGCGCGCAACGACGTTCGCCGAGTGAGCGAACCAGGCTCGGTGCGCGTCGGGGAGTTCATGACTGTCCTCAAATACTCCCACGTGCAGCATATCGAGTCCACCGTCACGGGCCGGCTCGCCGCGGACGCCGATGCGTTCGACGCGACGCGCGCGGCGTTCCCGATGGGGACGCTCTCGGGCGCGCCGAAGATCAGGGCGATGGAGATCATCGACGCCCTCGAAACCAGTCCCCGAGGCCTCTACGGCGGCGGCGTCGGCTACTTCTCGTGGGACGGCGACGCCGACGTCGCGATCGTGATCCGGACGGCGCTGATCGATCACGCACTGGACGAACGCGGAGGCGACGAGGAAACCACGACGGACCGCATCACCGTGCGGGCCGGTGCGGGCATCGTCGCCGACTCCGATCCCGCGAGCGAGTACGAGGAGACTGAGCGCAAGATGGACGGCGTGATCGCCGCGCTCGATCGGATCGAGCAGCCCGCGGACGCGACGCCACCCCCGGAGGTGAGCCGGTGAGCGAGTCCCTCGACCGCCACCGTGAGACGGGCCGTCCGACTGGCGCCGACACCGATCGGCCGCGCGTACTGTTCGTCGACAACTTCGATTCGTTCACCTATAATCTCGTGGAGTACGTGAGCGAGTACGCCGAAACCGAAGTCGTCCGGAACACTGCCTCGCTCGCGGACGTCCGCGCCGCCGACCCGGACGCGATCGTGATCAGTCCCGGGCCTGGCCACCCCGCAAACGACCGCGACGTGGGCGTCACGCTCGACGTGCTCCGCGAGGTGAGCCCGGAGATCCCCACTCTGGGGGTCTGTCTCGGGCTCGAAGCCGCGGTGTACGCCTACGGCGGGGCGGTCGGACGCGCGCCCGAACCCGTCCACGGCAAGGCGTTCGCGGTCGAGCACGACGGCCGGGGCGTCTTCGCGGAGCTGGACCAGGGCTTTCGCGCCGGCCGGTATCACTCCCTCGTCGCGACCGAGATCCCCGACTGCTTCGCCGTGACCGCGCGCACGGACGACGACCTCGTGATGGGAGTGCGCCACCGCGAGCATCCGATCGAGTGCGTCCAGTTCCATCCCGAGAGCGTTCTGACTGGTGTCGGCCACGACGTGATCCGGAACTTCCTCGACGGGATCGAGGCTGGCGTCGAGTACGCAGTCGTCGACGATTGAACGCGCGCGGACGGTTCCAGACGAAAACCCCCTCTAGCTTCGCGTGGATGTCCGCGTCCCCTCCCGTGATTCGATCGCAATGACAACTACTTTCACTCCGGTCTACCTACCGTTATATGACTTCGAAGCGCACGTCAATACCGTAACTCGGCGTGTCTCGTCAGACTCGCACGAACAGCCATCACGCCAGCGATCCGACCCGAAACGACGTCGACCGAAGACCGATGCCGAAGCGTTGATGACCCTTGCTTCGGTAGGAGATCGCCGCTACAAATGACTGGTACACCCCCCTCTCACGATCCGCGTATCGCCTGTCGAACGACCGTTCCCGACCGGGAGGCAGCCGCGTGAGTCGCGCGGGCTCGGCCGACGAGGTCACGCTGCCGGTGAAGCGCACCGACGGTGACACTCTGGAGGAACGACTGACCGCGAACGCCTACGACAACATCCTGCCCGCGCGCTATCTTCGAAAGGATTCCGACGGCGAACTCGTCGAGACCCAAGAAGACCTCTTCGTGCGCGTGGCGCGGAACGTCGCGCTGGCGGAGGCGGTGTTCGAAGCCGGGCGTCGGGACACCGACATTACTGTGACGCCCGAGCAGCTGAAACCTGACCACCCACGGCGGGACGATCTCGCGAGCGAGGTGTTCGGGAAGGGAACCACCGCTGACGACGACGCCGAAACCACCCTCTCGGCGTACAACGTCAACAAGTTCGCCTACGAGACCGTGGTGCCCGATCTCCCCGAGGAGATCCGCGAGCACGTCGCGGAGACCGCCGATGCGTTCCAGGCC
This sequence comes from Halococcus sp. PRR34, assembly GCF_028617175.1. Taxonomy (NCBI): domain Archaea; kingdom Methanobacteriati; phylum Methanobacteriota; class Halobacteria; order Halobacteriales; family Halococcaceae; genus Halococcus; species Halococcus sp. PRR34. Next base: position 267,302 of record NZ_JAQJDA010000004.1, read on the forward strand.
TCGATGGAGGATCTCTCCTTCATGCCGAACTCGCCCACGCTGATGAACGCTGGCGACGAGCTCCAGCAGCTGTCCGCGTGTTTCGTCGACTCGCCGGGCGACGACATCGACGACATCCACCAGACCGCGAAGGAAGCTGCCGAGGTCTTCCAATCGGGCGGCGGGATGGGCTATGCGTTCTGGAAGCTCCGTCCCTATGGGGACGCAGTGGGGTCGACGGGCGGAATCGCCTCGGGGCCGATCACGTTCATGCGCACCTACGACCAGATGTGCGAGACGATCGCCCAGGGCGGCGCACGCCGCGGGGCCCAGATGGGCGTGATGCGCGTCTCCCACCCCGACGTCATCCAGTTCATCCACGCCAAGAACAAGGACGTCTCGCTCGCGCACTCGCTGCGACTGAACGACCCCGACGACTTCACGCACACCCAGTTCGTCGACGCCTTAGAGGAGGCTCGGGAACTCATCGACGACGAGGGCAAAGTCCCGAAGCACCTCCGGAACGCCGTCGAGGGCCATCTCTCGAACTTCAACATCTCGGTGGGCGTGACCGACGACTTCATGGACGCGCTCGAAGAGGGCGGCGAGTTCACGTTCACCAATCCACGCACCGAAGAGCCCCACATCGCCACCGCCGAGACCAAGGAGCTCTACGACTGCTACGGGCTCGGCGAGCACGTCGAGGTCGGTGAGGAGCTCTCGATCCCCGCGGCCGACCTCTGGGAGCACATCGTCGACGGAGCCTACCAGAACGGCGAGCCCGGCGTGATCTACCTCGAACGCGTGAACAAGGAACACTCCTTCGACGTCGAGGAGCATCCCGACCACGAGATCCTCGCAACGAACCCCTGTGGCGAACAGCCGTTGGAGGAGTACGAGGCCTGTAATCTCGGACACATCAACCTCTCGACGCTCGCCGCGAGCGATGCGCCGGACTGGCGGGTCTGGTCCGACGAACACGCCGACGAGTACGCGTCTCAGGAGGCGGCGATCGAGGCCTACCTGGAGGGGGCCATCGACACCGAGGCGTTCGACCATCGGATCGAACTCGGCACGCGGTTCCTCGAAAACGTCGTCACGATGAGCGACTTCCCGGTCGAGAAGATCGAGCAGAAGGTCCGCGAGATGCGCAAGATCGGGCTCGGGATCATGGGGCTCGCACAGCTCTACATCCAGTTGGGCGTGCGCTACGGCTCCGAAGAGGGCAACGAGATCGCACGCCAGCTCATGCGCCGGATCAACCACGGCTCGAAGCACGCCTCCCACGAGCTCGCCGAACAGCGCGGGAGCTTCGAGGACTGGGACGACTCGAAGTACGCCGACCCCACCGCGTACCGAGAGTGGTTCGAGGCTCAGACCGGCGAGTCGGCCGACGACTGGGAAGAGGGGTTCCCGATCCGGAACCACAACACGACGACCATCGCCCCGACCGGCACGACCTCGATGGTCGGCAACACCACCGGCGGCTGCGAGCCCATCTACAACGTCGCCTACTACAAGAACGTCTCCGACGACGTCCAGGGCGACGAGATGCTGGTGGAGTTCGACGACTACTTCCTCCGGGTGCTGGAGGCCAACGATATCGACGTCGACGCGGTGAAGGCGGAGGCTCAAGAACAGATGAGTAGTAACGAGTTCGACGGCGTCGAGGGGCTCGACACCGTGCCCGACGCAATCGGCGAGCTGTTCGTCGTGACCTCGGACCTCTCGGGCATCGAGCACGCGGGTGTGCAGGTGGCGTGCCAGGCGGGCGTCGATTCGGCGATCTCGAAGACCTGTAACTTCCCGAACTCCGCGAGCAAGGCGGACATGGACGAGGTGTACCGCTACATCTACGACAACGGCGGCAAGGGCGTCACGGTCTACCGCGACGGTACGCGCTCGAAGCAGGTCCTCACGACGCGGGCGGACAACGCCGAGTTCGCCGACGAGGGCGAAGCTGCCGAGGCTCTCGTCGAGCAGATCGAAGAGGTGTTCGGTGGGATCGAGGGCTTCCTCGACAGTGAGGATGTCCGCGCGGCGCTCGATACCGATCTCGCATCGGTGGTCGACACCGAGCCGGTCTACGCCGCGAAGCAGCCCCGGCCCGATGTGCTCCACGGCGTGACCCAGCGCGTCGACACCGGCTACGGCAAGCTCTACGTCAACATCAACGAGGACGAACATGGAAGAGCGTTCGAGCTGTTCGCCAACATCGGTCACTCGGGTGGGTTCACGAACTCCTTCACCGAGGCGCTCGCGAAGGTCATCTCGACCGCGCTCCGGTCGGGCGTCGATCCCGACGAGATCGTCGACGAACTCGACGGCACCCGGAGCCCGAAGGTCGCGTGGGACAAGGGCGAGCAGATCCAGTCGATTCCGGACGCCATCGGCACCGCGATGCGGCGGTATCTCGATGGAGAGATCGAGAAGACCTACCCCCAGCAGCGCAACTTGGACGAGATCGCGAGCGAGGATGCCGAGAGCGGAACGGCCGGAGACACGGCGACCGAACCCGACGGTGGCACGCGGGCCGACGCGTCCGGTGGGCCGGGAGCCGACGCCGGCACCGATCGATCGACGGGTGACGTCCAGGCGATGATCGACAGCGGCGAGAGTCCCGAGTGCCCCTCGTGTGGATCGCTGTCGCTCTACTACTCCGAAGGCTGCAAGACCTGCGAGTCCTGCGGCTGGTCGGAGTGTTGAGCTGACAACGGAGGTCATAATCTCCTACCCCAACCATGGCTGACGAGATAGCGTCTGAAAAGACAGGCCAGTCGTCTGTGGACGAGGATCTTGCGAGCCACAGCTCTAGGCTTCAGAAAGCACGTTTAGCAGCACACCAGCAGTTCTACGCCTTCGTCTTCCAGATATTGCTGTTCATAACTATGGTATTTGTTCCAATAGCGACGCTATTGTTTATCGGATTGATCGATACATTCGTTCCATCCATTCCTGTTGTCGCTTTTTCCCCGCTCAGTATACAAATGGGTGGGGAGGGTATTCGTGTGACTAAATTCGTCATGGCTTCCGCGGTAGTACGAGTTGGCGAAAGACTATGGGTACTGAATTCGAAGGGGTGGCCAGAAGCAGCGTCCTTTGGAGATACAGAGACCCATGACCAGAACTGATATCTCGTGGCCGGAGATGGGGATTAATCCTGCCGGAGGCGATAGTACGGGCGACGAGCCAGTTGAGGAATGGGTTGAGGACCCTTTCCGAAGAAAAGTGCTATATGTGTTTCATTTCATAGCGGAGAATAGCCATATTGCCACTACTGCACTTTTCACTGCCGTTGTAGTAGGAATATCAGACTACGTTGGACTTATGTCCTCCGCAGCGAGCAACGCTACATTCTCGCTTGTGCTGGTTAGTAGCGTGTTCGTAGTAACCGTTGATGCTGTCATCGCACACTTCTATCAGTCGGTCATAAATGCAATCTCATTCAGACTTAGCTACGGGGTATTGCTAGTAGCGGCCTACCTCTACGGTTACGTAGAGAAGACAAGCATATCTCGTTCGAGGATATCTATAGTTCTCTCCTCAAGTGTAGTCGAACATATTCCAGCTATCGGCTTGAGGAAGAAACTAGACCGAACCCTACGCCCTCGTTTTTAGCTTTTCCCTGTCGGCTTAGCTTTATCCCTCAATTGTCTTCGAGACCCAGCCCATCGAGCCGCTCGGGAACCGTCCGGTTTCTTTCTTCGGCTGGAGCGTGCCAGTACCGTCGACCGCGCGGACGACGACCTCGTGTTGCTCGCCGGGCGCGTCGTAGTCGTACCGCCACTGTCGCCAGACGTCGCCACCGAGGTTCGGTGTCAGAACCGGGGAGAGCTCCGCGTCGTTCCACGAGTTCCCGCCGTCGGTCGAGACCTCGACGCGCTCGATCCCCTGAACGCCGGCGTTCGCGTGGCCGGCGACCGTGATTTTTCCATCCGCACGGTTGGTTGCGTGGAGCTTCGCGACCGTGTGCACTGGGCCAGTACCCTTCCAGCCCTTCTTCTCCCAGAACCCTTTGGCCGGGCGATCGAGGATTTCGAGTTCGTCGATCCACTTGACGTTGATCTCGCCCCAGTGGCCGGGGATCAGCGCGCGCACGGGATAGCCGTGGGCGCGCGGGAGCACCTCGCCGTCCATGCCGTACGCGAGGAATCCAGTCCGAAGCGCCTCGACCGGGAACTCCTCGTAGTAGCCGTCGACCGAGCGGGCCATCACGAACTTCCCCTGGAGGTCCACGCCGTCGAGCACGCGCTCCATCGGGACGCCGGTCCAGAGCGCGTTGTCCATCTTCTTGCCGTTGCGTGGATCGCTGACACACCGCAGCGTCATGAACCGGTTTTCGGCCCCCATCGACGTGATCTCGTCGTAGTCGAACGTCTGCTCGCTATCGACCGCGCCCGTGACCGAGAGCGTCCAGCTGTCCTTGTTCACGTCCGGGTTGGGGTTCGCGGTGTCGACCTGATAGAAGTCGTCGCCGCTGATGAGGCCTTCGAGCCCTTCGATCGCGAACGACGCCGCCTCGGCGTCGGCGAGGAGGTCGTCGGTCGATCTCTCTTGTGCGTCAGCACTGCTGTTGCCCCCCTCCGCAGTGCCCGATCCGCCACCGTCAGCGCCGCCGTTCGTGTCGTTGCCGGCTGCGCCGCCCCCGCCGATCGCGCCGCCCGTTCCGTTCGCATTGCTTGAGCCGTTGGTGACGCTCGAAAGTGACGTCTCCTGTGCCGATGCCCCGGCTTCGCGTCCGCCGAGCACGTAGGCGATGACGCCGACACCGAGTGCGCTCGCGAGACTTCCGAGCATCGTCCGCCGGCCGCGCGAGATCCCCGATTCGGCGGTCCCGTCACCGGCCGTGGCGAGCGTGGCGGTGGCGACGCCGACGACGACCGCGCTTCCGACGCCGGCCCCGAGCGAGGGGATCGGTGCGCCCGTCAGCACCGCGGTCGCGAGCCACGCACCGAGCCCCGCGAGACTCACTGCGGCGGCCGCGCTATCGAGTCGGTAGCCGGTCGCGAGCGCCGCGAGGGTGATACTGCCGAGCAGCCCCGCACCGAGCGTGAGCGCGAGCAGTAGGTTGGCCTGCTGGCCGAGATGTTCGATCCCGAACACCTGACCGACGTCGGTGAGCGTGACGATCGCGAACTGGAGCACCGCGCTCGGCATCACCTGCGTGAGAAACGAGGTGATCGGCGAGGCGAGGAAGGCGGGCGTGAACCCCGCGAGCGCGTACGACCCCGCGACGCCCGCGATCCCCGCGAGCGCCGCCGTGACGAGTGCCGCGCCGACCGACTCATCGAGGATAGTTCTGGCCATACTCGAGAACGGGAGTCCACCGGAATGAACGTTGTCCGGACTCCCACCCAAATCTCTCGAAACTCTCTCGAAGGTCCGCCCGGCGGAAGGTTCAACCCCGCGCCGGCGGTCGGACGAGACATGGCCGGCGCGAACGAGCGACGGGAGGGAAGCGACCCGAACGAGGCCGATGGAAAAAGCGCTGCAAACCGGAGCGATGTCGCGGGGTCGGCAAGCGCCACGGCCGACGGATCGGGGCGGCCCTGTCCGGTCTGCGGGGCGGCGATGGACCGCCGCCACTGCAAGTACGTCTGCCCGAACCACGGCGTGGTCTACGACTGCTCGGACACGTTCTGGTGAGGCCGTCGGCGGTCGCGGAGCAGCTCGTATGCTGGTCCGGCGAGCACGAGGAGTGCAATCACACCCGCCGCGACCGCGAGTTCGACGCTCGCGCCGGACAATCCTGCGGTCGTGAGGCGGTCGAGCGACCGCCCCGCGAGCACCGCGGCGATCGTCCACGGGATCTCACCGAGGAAGGTCCCAAAAAGGTACGATCGGAGGCCGACCCCGGAGAACCCCGCACCGGCCGACACTGGATCGGCGGGCAGCGGTGCGAGCCGGGCGGCGGCCACCCCGCGAGTGCCACCCGTCCGTTCGAAAAACCGCTCGCCGGCCCCGCCGAGCCGACCGAGGACGCCGCTTTCGGTGTCACCACTGGCGTAGCGGCCGAGCAGGTATGGAGGAAGACACGTGAGACACACGCCGGCGAGCGCGAACGGAAGGCCGACGAGCCCGTAGCCGTAACCGACGACCGCCGAACAGAGACTCAGCGGCCACGCGAGAAGCGGCCGAACGAGATACAACGCCGCCACGACCGCCGCGAACACGGCCGGCTGGGATCGAAGCGCGGCGAGCCGTGCGAGCACTCGATCCGGAGACAGCGTGAGTGCGGCGAGCGCCACCGCCGCGGCGACGATCGCGACCCCGACCAGCCGTCGACGAGCGCGCTGCACGCACGATCACGGGCGCGGGATCGGCAAACTCGTTCCGGTTCGAACCGCCAAGAGTTCCAGCGGATGTGGACGGACCGATCGCACAATACTTACCACGTCACCCGATCGAGTGAGGACGTGAGCGACGCCGATCCGGTCAAACTCGGGGTGGAGCTCCTCGCGACGCTCGACGACGCTTCGCTCGATCTCGCGACCGCGATCGACCGGCTCGAAACCGTGACTGACGATCCTCACACGACCCGCGAAATCCTCGATACGGCCGAGCTCCGCGGCGTGATCGACCGCGAGGACGGTCTCGTGCGGGTGCTGTCCGGCGAGTTCGTCCGCTTTGGGCGCGACGTCGTCACCCGAGAAGGCGAGTTCACCTGCCGGCGATGCGGGGCCTCCATCTCGACGGGCTACTTCCTCCGTCTCGATGCCGGCGACCACGGTCCGTTCGGGTCGTCGTGTATCGAAAAAGTCGTCGGCCGTCGCTGAACCCCTCACAGCGATCGCTTCGTCCGATTCCCGTCGGACAGCCACTGGACTCCCGTCGGCCGCGACGCCGAATCAGCGATCGTCGTCGAGTCGATCAGCGAGCCGTTCGAGCGTTGCCTGCTGGCGTTCGAGCAGCTCGGTCTGTCGATCGACCGCTTCGCGAAGCGCATCGATCTCGTCGACGACCTCGGCAGCGGCGCTCGAACCCGCGTCCTGCCGAGCGGCGTCCGACGTGGTGGGATCCGTGGTCCGAGCAGTTTCGGTGTCCTCGATCGCAATCGTGGGTTCGGCCGACGTCGGTCCGGCACTCGGTTGGGTGTCCGCGGACTGCCCGCCCGTTCCGGACGGCTGAGCATCGTCGCCCGACGATCGAGTGTCGCCGTCGGAGGGCTGACCGGCGGTGTCGGTCGGCTGGCCGGCGGTATCGGTTGACTGACCAGCGGTGTCGGTCGGCTGGTCGGCAGCGTGGGGTCGGGATGGCGATTGCTCCGCGTTCGCGCCGGTCTCGGCCTCTCGAACATCGGTCTCGGGCGATCCCGTTCGAGTCTGATCGGGAGCGTTCGGGGTCGGTGGCTGCTGATCGGCCGTCCCAGGGGGTGTCGTCTGCTGGTCGGTCGTTTCTCCGTCGTCGTCCGACGGGGTTTGCGGGCGGAACTGGTCGGTGTTCTGTGAGCCGATCTCCTCGACGGTGTCGACGTCGTGGTACGCGAGCAGCGCGTCCTCGACGGTTTGGTAGGCCTCTCGATCGCCATCGCCGGACAGGTCGAGCCGCCGCCGCTGTCCGCCGATCGCGATCAGTAGTGTGCCCGCCTCGAACTTCACGTCGGTGACGTCCCCGAAGGCGTAACTCTCGTAGTCGCGGTCCCAGACCGCCTCGCCGACCGAGGTGAGCAGCCGTCGGTCGGTGACCACCAGCGTGCGCTCGCCGAACCGATAGCTCTCGGCGATCGACTCGTCGTCGTCGATCAGCCCGGTGGAGCGGAGTACGCCCGCGATCACCGGCGGAAGGACGGTCTCGATCCGGTCGCTCGGGATCGCAAAGCCCCGTACCCCGTCGTCGTACTCGAAGGCAAAGGAGGCCTCGCGGCGGCTGGCCGAGATGTCGAACCGGATGGCGTCGTGGGGGTACTCCTCGACGGACTCGCTGCTGAACAGCCCCGCGGAGTGATAGACCAACGTCTGCGACGGCGTGACGTACACTCGGTCGTCGTTCCCGATGCTCACGCTGGTCAGCCGCGACTCGTCGGCGAGGCGCTCGCTGACGATCCCGGGAACGTCCATGTGCCGTCTGTGCCACCGGCCGACATAAGACTGCCGGACCAGATGGGAAGGTTAATGACTCCGAGTCGAATATCAACGGACAGCCCGGGTGGCTTAGCTGGACATAGCGCCGCACTCATAGGGTTTCGAGACGGGCGTGATTCCCTTCGAGGCCGCCGCCTCGAACCTGGGACATGCGGAGATCGTGGGTTCGGAGCCCACCCCGGGCATTACTTCAAAGCTGTTCATGCCCACAAATAAATAGCGGTGCGTCCGGGCAGAGGGGTGTGGCCTGATGCCCGTTCGCAAATGCGAACGGTGCCACCGTCTCTTCGAGCGCGTTCCCGACGGCGGGACGTGTACGACCACGACGAACGGCGTCGATCCTTGCTTCCGGAACGGGATCCGGTATCTCGACCGCGGTAACGGGGGGGGATCGGAGTGACACCCGACCGCCGCGACGAGAACGGTGCGCTCGGCGCGAACGCCGAGCTCGCGGCCTGCGAGCGCTACCCCTTAGAGCGCGTCCCAGACGATCATCACGACGAGTGGTGGCTCGACGCGCGCGTTACGGAACAAATCGATGTCGGCGACGGGTTCGGCACCGTCGAGGCCGGCACGCCCGTCGAGATCAAAAGCGCTGCATGGCGCATCTCCAACGGAGGGCCGCGCCGCGGGCGCTGGCTACTCCGCGAGCGCGCTCATGATCAACTACGCGAGGTAAGTGGTGAGTACGCGCTCCTAGTCGCGGACCCCGACGACACCGAGATCGCGGCGTGTGCACTCCGGCCTGCATGGTGGGTCGAGGACCTGGTGACGACGTGGTCGCCGGCGTCGGCGCAGCGATCGGGCCGCCACGTCGCCCAGATCCCGTGGAGCCGTGTGTTCGAGGAAAGTGACGAGAAAGGTATAGCGAGTATCAGTGTAACTAATAAAGGGGGTGCGACGTCGTGAGCCAGCGCCAGCCCCGCCGGCCAGAGAAGAGTGCTCGCGACCAGGATGACGAGAACGTCACCGAACGCGAGATCGATCGGGACGCGCTCACGAACCGTGGTACGATCACCTGCGGCGATCCCGACCGGCGGGAGCTGTACGAACAGGTCGGCCGCGAGGACGCGGTCGAGTTCATCGGCGACGCCGCCGAGGCAGGACGACAGGCCGAACGCGACGACGACTGGGAGAGTGATCTCCATGAGTGATACCGAGACCAGCACCAGCGACGTCGACGACGAACCGACGGTCGAGAGTCTCGCGGCACGGGTTCACGATCTCGAAGAGACAGTCCACGGCGTTGGTTGGGGCGGGCTGACTGGCGACGAGAACGCTGAGCAGCGGACGCGGATCAAGACTACCAAACAGGTCATCGAACTCGCCGAGTCGCACAACGACGACGGCGCACCGCTCCAGGACGTCTACTCGATCACCAGCATCCTCGGGATCGAGTTCGACGACGCGAAAGAAGAGGTCGAGAAGCTCCGTCGGCAGGGCGAGATCTACGAGCCGGCCGACGAGGTGGTGAGGGTAACATGAGTCAGTCGCCGCCGGACGAACTCACTCGTGACGAGCTCGAACGCGAGGTCGGCGGACTGCGCGAACAGGTCCAAGACATGCAGACCGACATCGCGTTTCTAAAGAAGGCAGTCACGACCCTCACCGACGCCGACCTCGGTGACGACATGGGCGTGATGGCGCTGTCCGACGCCGCCGAGGAAACCCGGACTGAGATCGACGACCTCCGGATCGCCGTCGAGAGTCACGGCGACACGCTGGCCTCGATCGCCGACGTCGGCGAGGACAAATCCAGCGAGGGTGAGAAGGTCGCCGCGATCGTCGCCTACGCCGATCAGTCACGCGGCCAGTCGACGAAGGTGGTCGTCACACCGAAGGAGATCGCCGGCACGACCGGCTGTTCGAAACGCTACGCCTACGACCTCGTCGACAAGATCGGCGGCCTTGACGAGGGCGGCGGCTACGACGATGGTCAGCATCCGTGGGCGGCGGTGCGGGAAGCCGAGACTGTCACCACGGGGAAGGGCGACCGGGAGAAACCGAAGGGGCTCAAGATCGACTTCGACCGAGTTCAACGCGACCCGGGGGCTTTGAACCAGTTCAACAACGGATCAGGGGGGAACGGGTCCGAATGATCCTCCACACAGGAGGAGGGATCCCACCTCCTCTGACCTGAGAGAAAGTTCGGTTGCAGTGCAGTGTGTATGTATGTGTTGCGTAGCTGAGGGTAAAACAGCTACAACACCGCTACAACACCTCTGCAACCGCTTTCCGTCTGGTTCAATCGGGGCGATCCCGTTGTTGAACCAGTTCAAAACACAGGATCGTGATACGAACGTCTGGAATAAACGATAATCGCAACACAGCACTCCAATGCCACACTCGATGCGGATCAAAAGCGAATCGAACAGCGAAAACGAATACGAGGTCACGGTCGACGGCGGTATCGAAGCGGGCTCCGGTATCGGCGGTCGCGATCGCGTCACCAACAGCGGACGTACAGCTGTCGGTCGAGTCGTCAGCGGCGTCGACGAGTGGCGCTACTGGGGACAGAAGACGCGCATCCGGGCGGACAATCCCAAGGACCTGCTGATCTCAATCAACAACAAGAGCTGGGAACGGGCGTCGGCCTTCGGAGGGAAGGCATTCGACGGATCCAGTTCGAGCGGGAGCTCGGGCGGTGGAGGTGGCGGCAACTCCGGCGGCGGAAGCAGTGGATCCAGCGGCGGCCAGTCCGGACCCTCGATCGCTGCGCGCAAGCGGAAAGCCGCGGGCGACGCGGACTCGCAGTACATCGACCCCTCGGACGTCCAGGTCATCCGGACGAGCGAGGACTACCGCGAAGCGTTCGACACGATCTCGAAGGACTACGGAGCGGTCCACGCGTTCGCGGTCGCGGACGGGACCTACTCGCCGGGCACGATCCAGGCGGCCTTCTCGCAGAACCGCGGCGCTGCCCGGATCGTCTTCTGCGGGAACTACGAGAATCCCTCGCAGGTGAAGGTGACCGCGAACCACAACATCATCCACACCGGGAAGGACGAACACCTCCGGTTCCAGGGGATGACGTGGTCGCGTTCGCAGCAGGTCGGCCCCGCGATGTACCGGAATATGCGCTTCCCCGATGGGTTCGGCGGGAAGCCGGTCGGCGCGCGGATTCAGGACAGCTACGTCCGCAACATCGCGCTCTACGGTAGCGGGGCGTTACACATCGACTGGGGGGTCCGCCTCGAGACGACGCGAGATGCCTACATCCACCGCGCCAACACCGCCGACGTCTTCGTTCACGGCGGGACGAACTTCGCGAGCGGCGGGAAGCCAGTGACGAGCGATCGCGACGTCCGCCCCGACGATCTCGGTAGTGGGCTGAACCGCGTTCGGTTCGCCAACGAGGTGTGAGCCGATGGGCACCAACGGACTACTCCGCGAGCGGGTCAAGGTCGGTCAGGGCTTCGCCCGCGAGCAACGACGGCGCGGCGTCGAAGGTCCGGGCTGTGCTGATTGCGGGATGCGGGCACCCGCCCGAGAGATGATCGGGACGGCCGCCGAGCGCCTACGTCTGTGCCCGGAGTGTCGGATGCACCGAGAGATAGCCGAGCGCAAGCGAGGTCGATCATGAGTACCGGCACCGCCGACACCGACGACGTCAACGTCGACACCGAACCCGACGAGTTCGTCGTCGAGGTCAACCGCATCCTCGCGGAGATCGACTGCCTGCCGTACCGGATCCGCCGGACGGGCGACGAGACGGTCACGGTGCTCATCGGCAAGGGCGAGGGCCGGGTCCGCGGGACGTTCGATCGAGAGGGCTACGAGACCCGCGACTCGGACGTGCCGGTGCGAGAGGGATACGCGGCGCTGATCGAGGTGAGTCGATGAGCGTTTTCGACGATTATTACTCGATCTGTGACCTTCAGGGGTGCGACGAGAAAATCGACACGAGCGACGATAGCTATCAGGTAGTCCGCCCGGTCGACACGTCGATACTCTCGTGTGACACGTTTTGCTCGGCCAACTGCGCGAAAATCAGCCTCAGGCGAGAGGAGCGTGGTGACCGTGACTGACACCTGCGAGGAGCACGGGTGCACGCGTCCACGCGTGGGGGGCGAGCAGCGCTGCGGGCCCTGCGGGGTGGCGCGATCGCGCCGGGAGTCCGGCGATGTCTGAGCATGAGCTTCGGAAAACGGGGACTGCTGACTACGTTCAGACGATGTCGTATAGCGAAGAGCACGGCTGCGTGTTCGAGAGCGGCCCGCTGAACCTGGTAGAAAACGTCGCTGGCCCCGAGGTCAAGTGTTCGTGCGGCGAGACGTTCGAGGGGTTCCAGGGCGCTCGTCGCCACATCGAGGAAGAGCGAGGCATCCGGGCATGAGCACCGACGAACCCCCGACCGCCGCGCCACCGGACGGCCCGACACCGATCCCCCCACCACTGATTACGATCCACGCGATCGAGCGGTTCAACCGCCGGGTCGCACTGCGCGATACAGAGTGGCTCGGCCTCGATCTCTACGCCGCGTTCCGCGACGCCGTTCCGGTCGGCGTTCCCGAGGCGGACGATCGCGGGATGCTCCACGCTCCGAGCGGCGCGGTATTCATCTACAAGCGCCAACCACGAACGGGCCAGACGCCGGTGGTCGTCACCACCATCCACGAGCGCATGGCCGACCTGAACGACAGTCACCTCAACATCTGCGAGGCGTGCAGCCACCGGATCGACCCCCAGCGCGAGCGCTGTCCGTGGTGCGCCCGGGAGGCCCGATGACTCAGGCCCGCGTTCGCTGTGCCTGCGGCGCGCGGCGCTACGTGCCGGGTCGCGACGACGCCGAGGACTGGGCGGGCTCGCACAAAGAAGAGTGCGCGCACCGACCGACCACACCGCCGAAGTTCGAGATCAATGTCAGTGATGACTGAGACCGACGACCCGCCCGCACTGAGCGAGTGTTCGCCGGCCGCTCGGAGAGTGTACGACGCCCTCGACCGCGCCGACGGCGCACTCTCGAAGCACGCTCTCGCGGAGGAAACCCGCCACGCCGAGCGGACGATCCGAGGAGCGCTCGCCGAGCTGCGCGAGCACGATCTCGTCGCCGGGTGGGGCTACCCGCGGCGGTATCAACTGGCCGATAACACGAAGTAGTACCGCGGCCATCTGTTCTTCATGCCCGACCAAGACCTCGTCGACGACGTCGTTCGGAAGGTCTACTATCAGACCGATAGCATCGGGCCGATCGGACGGGAGTACATCCGAGGCCCACTCGTCCGATCGAGCCACGAACGCGCGAATGTAGAGGACGCGATCGAGGCGGCGATCGATGCTGTCCGGATCGTTGAAACTGAGAACGGCCTGCGCATGGCCGACGGCGAACCGCGGCCGAGGTTTTCTGGCGAACTGTAATCCTTCACGCCCACCCTTTCACTTCGATCAAGGGGTGTGCGCCACACCATTCTCAGGGCCTTACGTGATCCACTAACCTGCCATCGGACTAAATAATTGCAAACGTGATCGGTGGGATGTATTCCAAGAAACAGACATTAACAATCCCGCTCTTGTGTAGCGTAGCGGAACCGAGTCACGGAGATTACGGCATCCCGCCGACAGCAGTCGTACATGACCAATGA
>NZ_JAQJDA010000050.1:0-4113 GCF_028617175.1 Halococcus sp. PRR34
CCGGGCACTCCAGCTGGACGGATTGCTGCATGCACTTCGCCACCCGCTCGGCGTGAGCAATCTCGCCCGCGAGGACGAGCGCGGTCACCACTCGCTGCTTCTCGCGCGAGCGGCTGATCGACGAGCGGAGTGCTTCGGCGGCCTGGGAAGCCTCGTCGCGCGTCCCAAATTCGTCTTCCGTGTCGGGATTTCGCTCTCGTCTCGAAAGTTGTTCGCAAGTATCGAGTGAAGGGCTACTTTCGGGGGTGTTGTCGAGCGCGCGCATTCGGACGAGCGCCGAGAAGAACGTCGACGTGTGAGCATCGAACAGCTCCGAGAGCGTGGCATCGGTGCGCCGCTCCTCATGCGCGTCGTCGAGCGCAGTCTGTTCCTCCCACTCGACGCTCACGGCGATCGCCTCCGCAACCGCACAAGAATTCCCGGCCTCCGGCCGGGCAGGCCATACAGCCCGTTCCCTCCGGGCGCTCCCCACAACGCGAGCGCCCCCCCACCCACCTCCACGTTCCTGCTCGGCCGCACAGCGGCCTGCGCGGGCTTTCGCGCCGGGTCACAGGGCTTCCAGGATTCTAACAGCCGGCCGGAACCATTTTGTCCACTCCAACCAGCATACACGACAGGCAGAGCTATTATAGCCTGCCGCTGATGCCAAGCAACGGACCGCTCTCCCGTTTTCACAACACAACCAGCACCTCCCAACCAGCAGCGCTCACAGCGCGCTCTCGCACCTCTCAGAAGAAAACAAGCGGACCGGCCTTCGGCATCAGGCGTTAGCCCTATTACCTCGGCTGGAGAAAGCCCCAGTACGGCAATCGCCCGGCCGGCATTGCCACCGCGTTCCCAGTTAGGTCCTGGGAGCGTACGCGGCTGTCCGGGGCCTTCTCCCGGACTTCCGTTCACGTTGCTTAGTTACATCGCCGGACTCAGCCCTGACTCTTGAATCTACCGACAACGAATCAAAATCATGCTTATCCCGCCAGCCCCGACGCCTCCGGAGCCTTAGCGACGGTGACGATAGCTCGGGGACTGTTTGGTGAACGCTGGAGAATACGATGTTCAATGTCTCTAAAGCCAGCTTCGGAGAACATTCGATCAGCCTCTTTCTCACCATAGAACAGCATGATCCTATCAGATATTCTACGGAGTATTGCGTTCTGTGGCTCATCTGGACCAACGACTAGGACTCGATTTCCGGGTTTAGTTACACGTCTGAATTCATGAAGCGCCTCTACGGGATTTGGCCAATATTCGATGGACCCGGACGACCAAACAATATCGAAGGTATCGTCTCTAAACGGAAGACGTTCTGCATCTCCTCGATGTAATTCCACGGACCCATTTTCACCAAATTTCCCAATAGATTTCTCTAATTGATGTCTTGATTGGTCAATTCCATGTATATCATCGGAATACTGTACTAGTCCTTCTATGGAAAAGCCCGTTCCACAGCCGACATCAAGAACACGATCATCTTGTTCTATATCAACCATGGAAAGAGCATCACTTCGCATTTCTTCCTCCCAAAAGAATGGGTTGATGACATCATACACTCGTGAAAGGTATTTGTAAAACAATCTCGCGCGTGATTTGTCTTCAAGGACGCTCATCATCTGCGGATTGTGGCGATAAGATATAATCGGTAGCTTTCGCCGGAATCACGAGCAAACACTGTCTAGGTACACACCCTGTCAGGCACTTGGTTTCTGACAGGGTAGCGATCCGACGTGATCGGCACGGAACACACCACGTTACGAGTGAAACAGCCGTTCCCACCAACTCCGGTCCGCCCGCTCCACTAGATCCCGCACCGCCGCGAGGTCCGCCCGGAGAAACTCATCGCGAGCCTTCGACTCCTCCTCTAACCTCGCCACCGTCTCCCCGATCTCACTCACTCGCTCCTCTAGCTCTGCGACCGCTGCCGCCGTCTCCCTTGACCGCTCCTTGTTGCTCTCTGAACGGTCCGATACCGACATCACGCTCACCGTCATGTTCTCCTGCTTCCCCTCGATCTCCTCAACCGCATCCTCTACCTCCTCAACCCGACCTTTCACTCGGTGGAGCTTCTTTCGGTAGTTCTGCACCGATGACCGCGCGCTCTCCGCCGCCTCGTATGCCTCTCCCGCCTTCACCGCCGTTTCCTCCCGCGTCGTCGGGATCGCCAACGCTTCCGCGTGCTCCTCGATCCACGCCACGCCCTCCTCCGTCAGCCGGAACTGCCGCGGCTCCACGTGCCCGTTGCGCTCGGTGCGCGCCGCTTCCTGAACCAACCCTGACGGCATCAGGTACTCTTCCATCCGGTAGAACACCTGCCCGTTCTGTGAGAGATCCGCCGCCTCCCGCAGCGTCTTCCCACGTACCCACTCATCACCATCATTTAATGCCCGTAATATTACCTGAGACGCCCGGTCTATCCGATTCCCATCCTTCTCTAATGTCTCCGGCATGTGATCCCCATTAGCTCATAATGACATTAAACCTTAACCCATACTCAATCCCTACCGAAGGCGGTTACACGCGGGAAGGATTTTGTGACACAGACGAGTCGGGGACCCTCCGATTTTGAACCACACCAGGAAGTCCATCAAGTGCAGCCAGCTACGAACAACTGAATCCCAGGTCGAGCGAATCAGTACGCTCACCCTCAGTCCCAGTAAGGCTACGCGAAAACCATCCCCTCACTACGCGCTCTCAGAAGATCCAATCACACACCACCGACACGGAGCAAACAGCCGCCGTTGGGCCTGCTTACGCGTTATTGACCGATATTCACTCACCTTCTGCAAACTCTGGCAGTCACGGTCATTATGGTACGTACGTCGACCCTGCCTATGTCCTTGAGCCATCCACACTTCATCTTCTATATCACCAGTATCCTGCTCGATCCGCTGCTCTGTTTCCTCACGCGTAGGTCCTCCCATCGACAGATCCGTATCATCACCCACGGGTTATAAAATCACAATCAGACAGGCAAATTCTCACCCACCACACCAAAGCTATGGCAGGCGTAGCAAACATGGCAAGATAAGCCGCGCAGCCCCACCGCAACGAATCAGCCGCAAGCACCCGGATCACGTGAACTGTTCTCCGATTCTCGGCACTGTTGTCACTCACGGTAGGAGTCAAGCGCCCCGCCCATCAGTGGGATCGACCTCATCCGGTGGCGGTCGATCGCCATCCGCGCTCGAACCCTCCACCTCCATATTGTCGTAACCCTCGTCGACGAGGCCCTGGTAGTTCCACCACCGCGGCGCGCACTCACAGTCCGAGCACCGCAGTAGCCCGTGAACTCGCGGCGTATTCCCATGTAGCGACCCGAACGGCTGGATCAAACGCGATCCCTTCAGCGCTACCAGATACTCCACTTGTTCTTCTACCGTCTCGAACTCCGGCGGTTTCGTCACGTACCCCAGAACCTCCGACAGCGCGCTCTCTGCATCGTAGTCACCACGCTTCTCGATCCGGCGAACGTCCACTACTGGAGCGCCCGTCAAGTCCGCCCACACCGACGAGAGCGCCGCCTGCGGGATGTACGGCATCTCGCATATCGCGTGGATGTGGACGTTGAACGACCCATCCTCATTCTCCCCAGTCTGGAGGATATCTATCCCATACACTCCGCCCTCAACGAGTTCCTTCCACGGGATCTGTCGCCCTTCGTCGACATACCGCTTCTGGAGCCGGCGCGCGAGATCGTGCGCGCCCGCTGCGCACAACGCGCTCTTCCAGTAGTGGTCCGATGGGTCACCATCGTCGTCGCCGGTCAACCACACCCACCGTTTCTCACCCTGCTCGCCCTCGGTGGGTATGGTCCGTTGGCGCAATCGGCCGAACGCCCCCTGTATCGCCTCTTTTCCTTGCTTCAGGTCATCGACGTTCTCGATCGTCAGCGTGAGCAACGTCGGATAATCCATCGCTTCGACCTGTCCCAGATACTTCTCGATGTTGCGCCCCATCGCGCGGTCCATACACGCGGGACAGAGCCGGCTATCGCACGTTATCGGGGTATAGTTGTCGTCCGACCCACACCCTCCGGCCATCACCGGGCACTCCAGCTGGACGGATTGCTGCATGCACTTCGCCACCCGCTCGGCGTGAGCAATCTCGCCCGCGAGGACG
>NZ_JAQJDA010000051.1:0-3690 GCF_028617175.1 Halococcus sp. PRR34
TGGTGGGATGAGCTTGACCGGCAGACAGAACGCCGGATGACAGCAGCAGTAGACTGGATGATGGGAGATCTAGATCCACCACCATGCTCAACGGAACAGGAGGCGCGTGATCGCCTCGCGCTGATGGCGGATGTAGGATGATAGTAGAGCTATCGCTAAGGTGGACCCTCGGGATTGGTAGCTGCTACACTCAGGTGGACCCTCAGTCAGTCGTCGCTCGCTTTGGCTCTGACCCTCAGTCGTGTTTCGTCGAGCACGGTGGACCCTCGGATGATGGGTCGCTGCTGGACCCTCAGGTGGGCACTTTCTCCTTTGCCCAATCGGCTCAATCGTCTGTGTCACAAATCGCTGGGCTTTACGCGCGCGTTAAGCCTTCGTACATACTGAAATGGGGCCGAAACGTTCGGTCCACAACGAAGGTTTAAGGGGTATTTCGGCCGAGATATGAGTGATTATGAGCGGGGAACTCTCGGTGGATGGATACAAGATAGATGGACCATCCCAGCAGATACTGCGCGCGCTTCGAGGTGGTGGCTGGGTGAGTTCGGGAGCGCTGCGAGATGCTGCGGATCTAGACGATAATCGGCAGGTGTCCTATCGGATGGAGAGGCACCTCGGTCCTGCTGAACTGGTGCTTGAGGCGGTGCGCGATGAGCCTGAGCGGGAATCTCGGCGGTTCAAGCTCAGCGAGAAAGGTGAGGCATGGGTCGAAGATCACGCTGAGGAGCTACTTGCGCCGACGACTCGCGAGGAGATCGCTGATCTTGCCCAGCAGGGCTACAAGGAGGGTACAGAAGCTAAGGAGTCGGTGCAGCGCTATCGGAAGAAGCTAAGCCGGTACAAGAGTCAGGTCGAGGACGTTCGCGACCAGCTGGAGCACATTCGGGACCACCACGATGAATACTTCAATCGAGTAAACTCGGTCGAGAAGGAGAGCGAGGATTCGCGGGAGCGATCGAAGGAGGCCAAACAGGGAGTCAAGGAGCTTCGTGAGGCGGTGGGGACGCGGGCGACTGCTGAGAGCATGGAGAGTGTGATCGAGGACGTGAGCGTTGTTGAGCGGCGACTGACGGCGGTGGAGAGCAAGCAGGCAGGGCTGGCTCGTGAGCAGGCTGAGACGGCGCGTACGCGGGCGCTGGTGGGTCGGTTGGTGAAGCCGGCGGGCTACGTGGCAGCTGGCGCGCTGGCGGTGTATCTGGCGGTGCTCATCTCGGTGCTCGTTCTCGCGCCGGGACTGGTGGCGAGCGTGCTGGTTGGTGGAGTAACTGGTGCGCTCGGTGTGGTGGCCGGTATCGGTGGGGTGGTCTATGCGCGTGGTACAGGGCTGCTGCCGTGACTATGGCCTGCAAATGGAGGAGTGTCTGTTTACAGGGCCAGATTTGTAGATGAAGTAGATATCCGCTGAATTGATCTCGATGCTGTGATTTTGTCGTAGCTATGAATTAGCTGCGCCGAATATGAGGCTGTACGCTAGAGGTTTCATTCTCGTCTTCATATTGACAAGAACTTTTGAGCGAACTTTGGTTAGGTGCAACACAGGAATAGCTCACTATGTCGTTGTTGTCTGATATTGATGTTTGGAATGAGGCGTAGTCTCCCGGATCCACTTGATTGAACTGCTGCCGGGATATAGTGTAATTCACTTGTTCTTTCGGGACGTCGTCGTTGTAAACTTCCATTTCTATTTCGAATTCTATACTGCGGGATTTGTTGTCTAACATTTTCATATCAGAATCGGTAATATTCCCATCGGTGCTATTGGCCAATAATTCGGATTTGTCGGGATAGGTGCTAGTGTCGGTCTCATTGTCGATCGTCAGAGTTTGAGTGGATTGATTGGTATGATGTAGAATGATTCTCTTTTCGATGATGTGTCCCCTATATGCTTCAAATTCATTCCAGACATACACAGCTAAAGCTCCCAAACCCGATATGTATGAGATTGCGCCCAATAATTCTCGACGGCTGATTTCCATGAATTGTGCGATGCCGTCTGTGTTTTTGAGTGTGTCTAGTGGTGGGTGGCTGAGAGTTGCAGTATCGTACTGAGGTTACTTTCACGGCCTACAGGGGCCAGAGGTCTGGTGGGATCAGAATCGATTCTGCGTCGAAACGACTTTATTAGAGCCGGGAGAGATGACACTCAACGAGTGACGAACGGGTCGGAGGAAACCGCCGACCCGCAACCCGCCGGCGCATCTGGACAATGTTTTCGGTGGGGGCGGGTTGGATGGTTCTACTCCCACGATACGCTTAGGCGTTCGGGTTGTGCCGAAGCGAGTCGTCGTGTGTGTCTGGCCTTGTGCGGAGCGAGAGAGCGCTGTGAGCGTCGTGAGAGGGCGAGCGATGGCTGGTTAATCCAACAGCCTGTGAAAGCCCGCGCAGCGCGCGGAGCGCGCGAGCAGGACCATGGAGGTGGGCATGGCGGCGCTCCAGTGGAGCGCCGCCGGGCGCGGAGGGTGGGTACGCGGTCGGGCTATGGCTCGACCGGAGGTCGAGGAATCTTGTGCGGTGCGGAGCGGCGCGATCGCGGTGCTGGCGCGGTTGCGGTCCGGAACCCGCATTATGCGAAAAGCATTTTCAAACACCTACTGATGGGATATAGAGCGGCTGTACGGCGATCGTTTATATCCCCCTATTGGGTGGGTGATCGACGATGAGTATGGCCCCGCTCGCGTCGACGGGACGGAGCGACGAGGAGATCGACATGGCGCGGTCGGCGCACCAAGATCTCGTGGATGAGTGGGTGGCTGATACGGCGTATTCGATTCCGGGGATGAGCGCGCGCCCGGATTCGTGCGGGAACTGGTATCCGTATCACGTCTGCGACGAATGTGGCGAACCGATATTTAGCGAATCTCACTGCGGGCTACGCCGCTGCCCTGAGTGCTGGTGGGAATGGGTGCGAGAGACGGCGAAGAAGATAGTGACGCGGATTCAGGCGTATCGGTGGGCGCAGGACGACGGCCTCGACCGACGGCTGATCCATGCGATGTTCTCGCCGGAACAGAAAGACGACTGGACGATCTCGCGCGTCGACGGGATGCGCTCGGAGTCGTACGAGCTGGCGCAAGAGGCGGGTGTGACAGGCGGGTGCGCGCTGCTGCACATGTGGCGCACGACGGATGATCTGGATGGTGAGTTTCGCGCGGCGAGCGAGGCGGGCGTGGCTGACAAGAAATGGAAATACCTGCGCGAGACGTACGGACAGGGCTGGCGACAGGCGACTGAGGTAGCGCCGCATATTCATCAGATAGCGACCGCGCCGGAGTTCGAGCCGGAGGAGCAGGGCGACTGGGTTGCGAAGCGCGTGCGAACGCTCGATGCGATGAGATCGCTGTCACACCCGTCGTCGTACGAGGATGTTGCGGGTCTCGCGATGTACCTGCTTTCTCACACGGCGATAGCCGACGGTGAGCAGGCACTACGCTGGTTCGGCGACGTGTACCCGGGCGGGTTCAATCCAGAGGAGGAGCTGTCTGAGGGAGCCTTAGAGACGATAGAACGGATGGCTGCTGAAGCAGTTGAACCGGAAGGAACCGACGATGAGGACGATACTGAGCCGTTCCAGGACGACGAGAAATGCGAAGCAGGAACAGAGGGCTGCCCGGGCCAGCGGATGCCGATATGGGACGTGCCGTCAGCGCGTAGAATGAACTGGTGGGATGAGCTTGACCGGCAGACAGAACG
>NZ_JAQJDA010000052.1:0-3273 GCF_028617175.1 Halococcus sp. PRR34
TGGTGGGATGAGCTTGACCGGCAGACAGAACGCCGGATGACAGCAGCAGTAGACTGGATGATGGGAGATCTAGATCCCCCACCATGCTCAACAGAACAGGAGGCGCGTGATCGCCTCGCGCGGATGGCGGATGTAGGATGATAGTAGAGCTATCGCTAAGGTGGACCCTCGGGATTGGTAGCTGCTTGACTCAGGTGGACCCTCAGTCAGTCGTCGCTCGCTTTGGCCCTGACCCTCAGTCGTGTTCGCCGAGGATGGTGGACCCTCGATGACGTGTCGCTGCTGGACCCTCGGATGGGTACTTTCTCTTCTCCCTGACTATCCAAAATCGTCTGTGTCGCAAATCGGTTGGCCTTACGCGCGCGTTAAGCCTTCGTACATGGTGAAATGGGGCCGAACTGTTCGCTTCGCTACGAAGATTTAAGGGTGGTTTCGGCCCAGATATGAGTGATTATGAGTGGGGAACTCTCGGCGGATGGGTACAAGGTGGATGGTCCATCTCAGCAGATACTGCGCGCGCTTCGGGGCGGTGGCTGGGTGAGTTCGGGAGCACTGCGAGATGCTGCGGACTTAGAGGATAATCGGCAGGTGTCGTATCGGATGGAGGAACATCTCGGGCCGGCTGGATTGGTGCTTGAGGCGGTGCGTGACGACCCTGAGCGTGAATCTCGGAAGTTCAAACTCAGCGAGGAGGGTGAGGTGTGGGTCGAGGATCATGCCGATGAGCTACTGGCACCGACGACCCGTGAGGAGATCGCTGATCTCGCCCAGCAGGGCTACAAGGAGGGTACGGAGGCCAAAGAGTCGGTGCAGAACTACCGGAAGAAGTTGAGCCGGTACAAAAATCAGGTAGAGGAGGTGCGCGAGCAGCTGGAACACATTCGGGACCACCACGATGAATACTTCAACAGGGTGCGCTCGGTCGAGAAGGAGAGCGAGGATTCGCGCGAGCGGTCGAAGGAAGCCAAGCAGGGCGTCAAGGAGCTTCGTGGGGCGGTCGAAGAGCGGGCGACTATCGAGAGCGTGGAGGGAGTGAGTGAGGACGTGAGCGGCGTCGAGCGGCGACTGGCGATGGTGGAGGACAAGCAGGCAGGGCTGGCTCGTGAGCAGGCTGAGGCGGCGCGCACGCGGGCGCTGGTGGGTCGGCTGGCGAAGCCGGCGGGGTACGTGGCGGCTGGCGCGCTAGCGGCGTATCTGGTGGTGCTCGTCGCGGTGCTCGTTCTCGCGCCGGGACTGGTGGCGAGCGTGCTGGTCGGCGGGGCAACTGGTGCGCTGGGTGTCGCGGCTGGCATAGGTGGAATGGTCTATGCACGAGGTACAGGGCTACTGCCGTGACTATGACCGATGAATAGGGGAGGGCTGCTTACAGGGTGCAAATCCTGTTTTATGTTGTTTGGCTATTTGATCGGCTCTTGTTGCCTCTTACTAGGAAATAGATAGCGAGCAATACGAGTCCGGGACCAATCGGAATGAGCAGAATCCCGATCCCAACGCCCCATTGCCATGCCCAGTCGCTGCTGCGGCTTTTTGCGTCTTGATATACCCATCTTCCGACAAAGAAGCCTACAACTGCCATTATCGCCATGATAATCAGCGTCTCTACACCACCGAGTAGCGGTGAAATCTGCAACATGCTTTGCATGTGTGGTTATCATGAGAGAGAGGTGTGAAATAGTTGCTTCCATTTCAGACATGAGGTTTTATAAGACGTCGCCGAGACAGGCGTAGCTAAGCACAACGTGAAGTCGGCCCGCGAGAACGCCTCGGGCCGACCCGACCCGCCGACATCCGTGGGAAGATTTTGGTGGGCGCGGGTCGCTCGGGTATTGTCTCACCGTCGGCATAGGCGTTTCGTACAGAACGCCGATGTTAGGCGGACGACGTTTGCCCCGATCCTCAGTGGAGCGAGAGAGCGCTGTGAGCGTCGTGAGAGGGCGAGCGGTGGCCGGTTGATCCAACAGCCTGTGAAAGCCCGCGCAGCGCGCGGAGCGCGCGAGCAGGACCATGGAGGTGGGCAAGGCGGCGCTCCGCGCCGCCGGGCGCGGAGGGCGGGTACGCGGTCGGGCTATGGCTCGACCGGAGGTCGAGGATTCTTGTGCGGTGCGGGTGCGGATCGCGGTGCTGGCGCGGTTGCTGTCCGGAACCCGCATTATGCGAAAAGCATTTTCAAACACCTACTGATGGGATATAGAGCGGCTGTACCGCAATCGTTTATATCCCCCTATTGGGCGGGTGATCGACGATGAGCACGGCTCCGCTCGCGTCGACGGGACGGAGCGACGAGGAGATCGACGCGGCGCGGTCGGCGCACCAAGATCTCGTGGACGAGTGGGTGGCTGATACGGCGTATTCGATTCCGGGGATGAGCGCGCGGCCGGATTCGTGCGGGAACTGGTATCCGTATCACGTCTGCGACGAATGTGGGGAACCGATATTCAGCGAATCTCACTGCGGGCTACGCCGTTGCCCCGAGTGCTGGTGGGAATGGGTACGAGAGACGGCGAAGAAGATCGTGACGCGGATTCAGGCGTATCGGTGGGCGCAAGCAGATGGCCTCGACCGGCGGCTGATCCATGCGATGTTCTCGCCGGAACAGAAAGACGACTGGACGATATCGCGCGTGGACGGGATGCGCTCGGAGTCGTACGAGCTGGCGCAAGAGGCGGGAGTGACGGGCGGGTGCGCGCTGCTGCACATGTGGCGAACGACGGATGATCTGGATGGTGAGTTCCGCGCGGCGAGCGAGGCGGGAGTGGCCGACAAGAAGTGGAAATACCTGCGCGAGACGTACGGACAGGGATGGCGACAGGCGACTGAGGTAGCGCCGCACGTTCATCAGATAGCGACCGCGCCGGAGTTTGAGCCGGAGCAAAGTGACTGGGTTGCGAAGCGCGTGCGAACGCTGGATGCGATGAAATCGCTATCGCACCCATCGTCGTACGAAGACGTCGCGGGCCTCGCCATGTACCTGCTCTCTCACACGGCGATAGCCGACGGCGAGCAGGCGCTGCGTTGGTTCGGCGACGTGTACCCGGGTGGATTCAATCCAGAGGAGGAGCTGTCTGAGGGAGCCTTAGAGACGATAGAGCGGATGGCTGCTGAAGCAGTCGAACCGGAGGGAGCCGACGATGAGGACGACACTGAGCCGTTCCAGGACGACGAGAAATGCGAAGCAGGAACAGAAGGCTGCCCGGGTCAGCGGATGCCGATATGGGACGTGCCGTCAGCGCGTAGAATGAACTGGTGGGATGAGCTTGACCGGCAGACAGAACG
>NZ_JAQJDA010000053.1:0-2742 GCF_028617175.1 Halococcus sp. PRR34
GGCACCACTACAATCACGACCGACCGAATCAGGCGCTCGATGGACGAACGCCGATCGAGGAGGCTCTCAACTAGACATCTGTGAGAATCCTGCTGGCCGAACAAATTACGGCTATTGCTATAGCTGTTCGGGTAGGTGTCTTCGTTCACATCTAATTCGCGTAAAACCACAGGCAAGTGACCTGATCTTCCACTCATCTCCTTGGTGCGGGAGATATCCTTACTGCGGTAGCGGTCGCTGATCACGCTTCTCTGCTCGCCAGCGAGCGACGCCGATCAGGCGTCGCTCACGAACTCACACCGGGTGGATCATACACCTCCTTTCTCATGAGCATGTGATAGATCGAGACCAGCAGCTTTCGCGCCGTCGCCACAATCGCTACTTTGTGCGGCTTGTTCTTCTTCTCTCGTAACCGCCAGTAGAACTCGCTCAGTGTAGCTTCAACGCTGAACGTACCAGCTTATCTTCTTTGAGCGCGTATCTCCCAGAATGGGTGCGAAGAAACACGTTGTCGACCTTTCTGATGAAGACCGCAAAACGCTGGAGTGGTTCATCTCAACCGGCGAACGAAGATCTGAGGATAACACGCGGGCACGAATTCTTCTGAAAGCAGATGACGGGCTCACTGATTCCACAATCAGTGAGCACGTCGGTTGCCACAGGAAAACCGTCTACAACACCCGGAAGAGCTACGCTGAACGAGGGCTCGCGGCGATTCATCGCCGCAAGCCCGACCGCGAGTATGAACGTAAACTCGACGGGAGAGCTGAAGCTCACCTCATTCGACTCGCGTGCAGCGAACCACCCGAGGGACACGCTCGCTGGTCACTCCACCTCCTGGCGGATGAACTCGTCACCCTCGACGAGATCGACTTCGAGTCGATCTCTCACGAAACCGTCCGACAGCGTCTAAAAAAACACCCTCAAACCCCATCTCTCTGATTACTGGGCGATCCCGCCCAAACAGAACGCTGACTTCGTCTACTACATGGAAGACGTTCTCGACCTCTACCAAGAACCCTACGACGAGAAGCGTCCGGTCATCTGCTTCGACGAATCCAGCAAAGCGCTCCGTGGCCATGAACGCGACCCGCTCCCGGCAAAACCGGAAGCGGTCGAACGCATCGATCATCGCTACGAACGCAACGGCAAACAGCGGATTCACCTCGCCACGGAACCGTTGACTGGCTGGGTCAACGTTGAGATCACCGAGCGGAGACGTACCACCGAGTGGATCGATCGGATGGTCGAACTCGCTGATGTCCACTACCCGGATGCGGACTGCATCCGGGTTGTGGTCGATAACCTCAATACGCACAATCCCGCCGGCTTCTACCAATTCTTCTCACCAGACGAGGCTCAATCGTACCTTGATCGCTTCGAGTTCCACTACGTTCCCAAGAAAGGAAGTTGGTTAAACATGGCCGAAATCGAGCTGGGCGTTCTCAAACGCCAGTGTCTTGATCGCCGGATCTATCACGCAGCGACCCTCCGGTCGGAGGTCGCTGCGTGGCAAGCGCATCGCAACGCGGCTGACCGATTCATCGACTGGCAGTTCACGACCGACGACGCACGGATCAAGCTACGCCAGCTCTACCCGATCGAACTCGAAAAAGATTCGCAAGTTCACAGTTGAAGCTACACTCAGTCCGACCGCCAAGCTCACACCTAGCAGTCCGAGGCTGATCTCGATCGGCGACTGGAGTGCCAACGGAACACGATTCACGAGGAGATCTCGCGTCACCCCGCCGGCAAACGCCATCGCGAGGCCGACGACAGCAATCCCGAATAAATCGAACTCCTCGCGGATCGCTTTCGCCGACCCGACGAGTGCGAACGCGACCAGTCCGATCGTGTTCATCACGGCAAATGGGTCCACGAACAGTACTCCACTGAAGCCTTGAATCACTACTTCCGCTTACGAAAGCGTATATATTCGCTAGTTGTCCACTTTGGCTCAACAGCCCAATAGCTGATACGTTGTAGGAATGAAGCGGATGAATCAGTGACCTGATTCACCCGCTGTCCGGATGTTCTCGTGATGTACCTACCCTTGCTCAAGGAAGTTCTCACAGATCCGGACGAGTTCCTTTCGAACGGCCAGTTGAAATCTCTTGCTCTGGAGATGCTGGAGCTGATTCCGATGGAAGGGATCGAGGGCTCCGGCCTCGATCCCGAGGGGATCATGGAAGTCGTGCTTCGGGCCGCCGTTGGAACGACATCGATCAACGGGGTCACGACGAAGACCACCGATACGCCAAACCGCAAGACTGTGATGGACTGGCTCCACACCCTGGAGAAACACGCCATGCTGGACGCTGTGAACGACGTTCTTGCGCTGGTAGCGATGACGGTTCTCGACCGTGACGGGTCGAGAACCGTCTGTATCGACTTCATGGACAATCCGTTTCACGGCCACCCGGAGGACGAAGACGAGTTCAGGAGGATGCAAGCCCGTGACGGAACGACGAAGTGCCACCGCTATTGTACAGCCTTCGTCATTGCTCGGGGAAAGCCGCTGACCCTCGCCATAGAGCCAGTTGCTGGCGAGGACACCAAGGCCGACGCGGTCGAGCGCGTGCTCGCCCGCGTCGAGACCTATCCCTTCGAGACCAAGCAGATTCTCATCGATAGAGCTGCCTTCAACGGGGAACTGATCGGGGTACTTCGTGAGACTGCGCCGCCAGTCTTTCCGGTCAAGACTGGGAAAGACTCGCTCCGGCGGAAGCTCTCGGTCAACGC
>NZ_JAQJDA010000054.1:0-1922 GCF_028617175.1 Halococcus sp. PRR34
TACCCTGTTGCACGTTCAAAATCAAATCGCCAGACGGAACGATCGGGCCTGAATCCGGACTCCATCAGTAGAGTTGGTGAAACGATGGAACGATTTTTGATAGAAATGGCTGAATCGGCCGGTAGATCAGCCTGATTGGTCGAGCTTCTTTCAGAAAAAACAGCCGCCTGAGAGCGATGCCTCTCAGGCGGCGACACCTGTTTTTTGGACAGATGGCGCGACCGTCAGATGAGCCGACTCGGTGACCGTATCAACCCTGGTTTGTTCTGCCGTTGTGCAGTGAGAGACGCTGCAACCAGCGCTACTGCCGAGAGAACGACGTGAGTCTCAACGTTGTTCTTCTTGCGTGCGCGGACGCGATCAAGGCCGGTAAAGGACTTCAGACGCGAGAATACGCGCTCGACACCTGCCCGCAGGTGTCGATGCATCCGTTCTTTGATTGCCTGAAAAATGTACGTCTCCTCGACGTTTCCGACGGAAACACCGTACTCCGAGAGTTGCTTCTGTGGCAGCCGCTCCAGAGCGTCGTAGGGACTGTCGATCTCCTCGCCGTGTTCCTTGAACAGTTCCTTGATTTCGTCCTTGATCGTTGCTAACGGCGACGATCGGCGAGGATTGATCGCCGTCAGCAACGGACAATCGAGCTGATCCTGACAGAAGTCGCGGTTATCCTGACTGTCAAAGCCGGCATCGGCGAGGGCTGCCTGGAGATCGTCAGTGTCGTACCGCTCGTTGAACTCCTCAACGAGCGGTTCGAACGCCGCACTGTCGTTCCTCTTGCCGGTCTCCATCGTGATGGCGACCGGCAGCTCCGTTGCCGCATCCACCACGAGAAACACCTTGTACCCGTAGAACGATCCTTCGTGTTTCCCCCAGCTCGCACCTTCAACTTCGCCATTTTCGATCTCATCACGCGTATTCGCCCACGCCGCGATGTGCGTTCCATCGATCACGACGAACTCACCGGCATGTTCGTGATCGGCAAGCAACTCGCTACACATCGACTGGAGGCAGTCTCGGAGTTCATCGGGATGAAGTTCATCGAAGGCCCGCCAGAGCGACGTCCCATCCGGGACGTCCTCTGGCTCGGTGTAGTCGAGAGCCTCTCGAAATGAGTGATTGCGCTGAAGACGGCGTTCGAGGGCGTCGAAGGAGTCGCCCTCGAACTGCCGCAGGACGAGTGTGGCAGCTCGTTCGGGAGAGATTGACTGAAGTTCCGAGACAGCGACTGAGAGGAAGGTTGCAACGAGTTCGTCACGGTAGAGGTAGCCGTCGTCAGCAGGATCGTCGGGAGTGACATCGGCTGGCTGGTCGGTTTCACGCTGAGCCAGCTGGTCGTCCCTGCGGGACGGCCAGCTGTGGGTGTAGACGGTGGTGTCTTGCCACTCCGTGGCGTGTACTTCCTGTTGGTCAGCGAGCTTCTGGAGTGGGCGGTAGGAGCGACGACCGAGAAGGTCGTTTGCTTCGGATGCGGTCAGCCCGGATGGACGGCGGAACGCGAGGTGTTTGAGCGTCGGCTTGGCGTCTTCCTTGCGGTGGAAGACGGCGACGCCGTCATCCACCTCGGGTCGCCAGAACCCGTCGTGAGTGGAGCGGTGGCCGACGATGTTCTTGCTGGCGACGTACTCGTTGTTGTGGTTCAAGGAAGTGTAGAAAGGGGCTTGGGAAGCGATGTTAGTGATGTACCACGCCGGCACGTCGGTGCCGGCGCGGAGATCGTCCTTGGAGGCGACCTCGCCGTGGGTTCGGAGGTATTCACGAACGGTGATCTTATGCGAATAGGCGGTGTTGTCGCAGGCGTCGGAGGTGCTGGTACTCATAGCACTACTCCGACTTCTAGTCTAGTGAAAGTGACTATTCCTGTAATTAGTGACTGCTGTACGATATTTCCGAACTGATTTCGAAACCGTGCAACGGGCTAT
>NZ_JAQJDA010000055.1:0-1877 GCF_028617175.1 Halococcus sp. PRR34
ATCTTGTTCAAGCACCCATCCACAGCCTTGTCGATTGCGTCGCCGTCAACGTATTCCGCTAATCTACACAAGAGCGAGGCGGGTAGTCTCATCATTGTTGTCAAGCATCGAATTCATCTCGATTGTCGGCACTGTCTAGTGCTCTGTCAATCGTCAATTGAAGGGTACAGACGTTTCAATTTGATCCGAGCATTGTCAGTCGTGAATCGCCAGTCAATATCCGCTTCACCGCTGTTTCGCTCCTTCTTTCACACGGCGACCTCCAACGTGTGCTGTTCAAAGCCGACGCTGCACCGACTGGTGCGGCCGGGCCCCATATGATCTCTCAGTAGTGTTTGTTGTCTCCCAGTCGTTAGCGTGATTGCGCTCAAGCATGTCTTCGATATTCCCCGTCATCCGCCGATAGAGATCCCAGCTCAGAGATGACCGATCCAGCTACTGATTGACAGCAGGTGGCTGTTTGGTAGAGTATGAGTGCGAGGTAACTGTCAGTACTGTTTGCGACTGGACCCACCCTGCTGATCCGCCTCTTCGAACGCGGTGGTCATCTGATCAGCAAGGTCGCCAGCCTCGATATGTGAGTAGTGCTCGCGCACGACTTCCTCGGAGTTATCGAGCGCGCGGGCGGCGGCCGCGTGCCCGGACGTACGGACGAGGACTTCACCAGCACCGCGTCGAGCGCCGTGGGGCATCAGATAGTCGTGATCGTCGCCGAGTTCGATACCTGCCTCATCACACAATCGCTTGAGCACGTGTCGTCCCGCATCGGTTGTCATTGAGGGTGGTACGATATCGACTTCGAGACAGGCCTCGATCTGCGAGCGGTCCGCGTGCATCTCTTCAATCTCGGTTTCAGTGTATCCGCGCGCGGTCAGCCCATCGGTCAACCGCTCCGAGAGAGTTGGCCGATGAAACGAGGGGAACACCGGCCAGGTCTCGCTCGGTGCGTCGAGGACCTTCTCGTACATCTGTAGTGGGTGGAGTACTGGTTCGGGGAGCCCCCGATCGTCGAGGCGCTGCTTTTTTGCGAACACCGTCGCGTAGCGATCCTCGAGGTCGACATCCTCCCAGCGAAGTCCTTGGCGTCGCTCGTCGCTCCGATCACGGAGGACCTCCGCGCCCCGCACTCCGGAATACGAGAGAAGGTACACCAGAGCGCGGTCGCGGCAGGCCTTGATCGCTGCTTCTCGATCCTCACCGATCTCATCGATTGCAGTGTGGGCCTGCTCATCGGCGAACGCAGTAAGCTGTTGGCGATCCTCAGCGGACCACGCCTGCTGATCGCCGTTCTTGTGGCCTCCGTCGTCGGGGATGGGTTCGGTCGCGTTGCGACGCTGAGCGACGTTCTCGGCGAGATGTCCTTCACGGACAGCCCAGCCACAGAACGCCGAGACGTACGCGTAGTACGTGCGTACTGTGCCCGAAGTCCAGCCCTGCCGAGCGAGGTAGCGCGCGTACTCGCGGAGGTGGCCCGCGTTCAGTTCCTCGAACGTCGTCACAGTGTCTTCGTGATCCGCGAGGAAATCGACGAATCGACCGAGCTCTCGGCCTGCGTCCTGACGGTAGTTCCCGCTCTCGCCGCGCTGACCTTTCCCCTTGTCCGTCAAGAAGTCCTCGACGACCGCTTCGATGCGTACCACGCTACGCGCCTCCATTGCGCTCGCTGGATCGATCCCCACTTTCAGGACGAGCAACCCGGGTTCTGGGTTGGAGCATCTGGTGTGCTGTGCCAGAGGGCGGTGGTGATTGTAAAAGTACTCGTCCTTATTGGACTAAGCACGAGTAACTATGAATAGGAGATTCAACCGGTCAACTCCGAACCGAAGCTACTGATTCGAACTCCATCGGTTCGAATTCACTGATTGCTTCAAAGACTA
>NZ_JAQJDA010000056.1:0-1800 GCF_028617175.1 Halococcus sp. PRR34
GTTGCTCCAGGCGTCCACGAAGTCCTCGACGAACTGCTCTTCGGCGTCGTCAGCGAAGTAGGCGTCTGCGGTGGCGCGGAGGCGAGCGTTCGAGCCGAAGATCAGGTCGAGACGAGTGGCCTCCCACTCGACCTCGTCGGTGTCGCGGTCGCGGACCTCGAAGAGCTCGTTGTCTTCGTCGACTGGCTCCCACTCGTAGTCCATATCGAGTAGGTTCACGAAGAAGTCGTTACTGAGCGTACCCGGCTGATCCGTGAGGACGCCGCGACCGGTATCCTGGTAGGTCACGCCGAGTGCACGCATCCCGCCGACGAGCACCGTCATTTCCGGAACAGACAGGTTCAGTAGCTCTGCCTTGTCGACCATCCGCTCCTCCGGAGAATCGTAGAGGTCGTCGTACTCGCCGCCGAGATAGTTCCGGAACGCGTCAACCTTCGGTTCGAGCACCTCGAAGGATTCGACGTCGGTCTGCGCCTGGGTCGCGTCCGTGCGACCGGGTTCGAACGGCACCTCGACATCGTAGCCGGCGTCCGCCGCGGCTTCCTCGATAGCCGCGTTCCCGCCGAGCACGATGAGGTCGGCCAGCGAGACATGCACGTCGTCAGAGCGGGAGTCGTTGAACTCCGTCTGGACAGATTCGAGAGTTTCGAGTACAGTCTCCAGTTCCTCGGGTTCGTTGACCTCCCAGCTCCGCTGGGGTTCGAGACGGAGGTGCGCACCGTTCGCACCGCCGCGCTTGTCGCTGTCGCGGTACGTCGACGCCGACGCCCACGCGGTTTTGACCAGCTGGGAGCGTGAGAGATCCGAAGCGAGAAGTGTCTTTTTGAGTTCGGCGATCTCCTCGTCGCCGACGAGTTCGTAGTCGACATCCGGGACGGGGTCTTGCCAGACGAACGTTTCGTCGGGGACCTCCGGGCCGAGGAATCGCTCGGGCGGGCCCATATCGCGGTGGATCAGTTTGTACCACGCCCGCGAGAACGCCTCCTGGAACTCTTCGGGGTTCTCTTGGAAGCGCTCGAGGATCTCCCGGTAGTCGTCGTCGTGTTTCAAGGCGACATCCGTCGTCAGCATCATCGGTTCTTCTGTCTCCGAGGGATCCCGCGCGCCGGGTGCGTCGTTGATGTCGTCGCCGACCGGCCGCCACTGCCAGGCACCGCCGGGCCCCTTGACCGAAGTCCAATCGTAGTCCAACAAGTTGTCGAGATAGTTCATATCCCACACGGTCGGCGTAGCGTTCCATGGACCTTCGATGCCACTCGAGATCGCATCGAGGCCGCCAATCTTGTCTCCGTACTCCTGGGCCCAGCCGAGGCCCTGCTCCTCAATCGGCGCTGCCTCGGGTTCGGGACCGACGTGCTCCTCGGGGTCATCCGCACCGTGGACCTTCCCGAAGGTATGGCCGCCAGCGATGAGCGCGGCGGTCTCTTCGTCGTCCATCGCCATCCGGCTGAACTCCTCGCGAATGTTCTTCACAGATCCTTCGACATCCGGTTCGCCGTACGGCCCCTCGGGGTTCACGTAGATAAGGCCCATCACGGTGTTGCCGAGCGGGTCTTTGAGATTGCCGACCTCGCCGTCGTCAAACCGCTCGGGCGAGGTTGTCTCCCACTCCGTCTCGGGGCCCCACTCGACGACCTCGTTGGAGGTGAATGCGTCCTCGCGGCCACCGGCGAAGCCGTACGTCTCGAACCCCATCGATTCGAGGGCGACGTTCCCCGCGAGCACGATGAGGTCTCCCCACGAAAGCTTCTTACCGTACTTCTTTTTGACCGGCTGAAGCAGGCGGCGGGCCTTGTCGAG
>NZ_JAQJDA010000057.1:0-1511 GCF_028617175.1 Halococcus sp. PRR34
ATCGCTAGTTGTCCACTCTACCAGTCACGGTACGAGCAAGTGCGTAGAAATCGGCCAGACGTGAGGCGGAGTCCCAATGTAGCATGTGCGAGAGGCACTCCACTGAAGAGAATCTGTCGAGCTACGGATCTCTCGTTGGTGATTCCGGGACAACTGTGCCCGTAGGAGATAGCTGTCGCTCCTCGCCAGCCTCGCTTCGATCGAAGCGAGGCGGCTCAGGCGAGTCCGTGATCGCATCCCGCCGGCAATCCTACTCCGTTCGTCCGATACTTCTCCTTCCACCCGAGTTCATCGTCCAACACTCGTTCGACTCCGTGGAGAAACCCATCACTGAACGTGAATTCCACCGGAAGTGCTCGCCCGCCACGTCGTGGCTGGGCGAGCACCGCCCACTGGAGCACGACCCACAACTGCTCTAACAGAAAGCCAACACCCACGTAGAACAACCGAATCGTCGTCGATGGCGTTGTTGTGAGGGCACGCGCTTCACGGAACTTCTCGTAGCTCTTCTCGATCCGTGACCGGTTGTCGTAGACTGTCGCGACCTGCGCTGGCGTGCGGTCTTCCAGACCGTACGCCGCGTATCCCGTCCGTTTCACACCGGACTTTCCTCGATCACCGTTCTGATAGGTCACGTTTACCGCCAGCGGGTACGTTTGTTCGTACTCCTTGCCTTCACAGATCGTCTCTTCGGTCATGTATGACGCGTTGACCGAGAGCTTCTCCCGGAGCGAGTCTTTCCCGGTCTTGACCGGAAAGACTGGCGGCGCAGTCTCACGAAGCACACCGATCAGTTCCCCGTTGAAGGCAGCTCTATCGATGAGAATCCGCTCGATCTCGAAGGGATAGGTCTCGACGCGGGCGAGCACGCGCTCGACCGCGTCGGCCTTGCTGTCCTCGCCAGCTACTGGCTCTACGGCGAGGGTTAGCGGCTTTCCCCGGGCGATGACGAACGCTGTACAATAGCGGTGGCACTTCGTTGTTCCGTCACGGGCTTGCATCCTCCTGAACTCGTCTTCGTCCTCCGGATGGCCGTGGAACGGGTTGTCCATGAAGTCGATACAGACGGTTCTCGACCCGCTACGGTCGAGAACCGTCATTGCGACCAACGCAAGAATATCGTTCACAGCGTCCAGTATGGCGGGTTTCTGGAGGGTGTGGAGCCAGTCCATCACGGTCTCCCGGTTTGGCGTATCGCTGGTCTTCGTCGTGACCCCGTTGACCGATGTGGTTCCAACAGCGGCCCGAAGCACGACTTCCATGATTTCCTCGGGATCGAGGCCGGAGCCCTCGATCCCTTCCATCGGAATCAACTCCAGCATCTCCAGAGCAAGAGACTTCAACTGGGCGTTCGAAATGAACTCGTCCGGATCTGTGAGAACTTCCTTGAGTAAGGGTAGGTTCATCACTCACAAATCCGGATAGCGGGTGAATCAGGTCACTGATTCATCCGCTTCGTTCCTACAACGTATCAGCTACTGGGCTGTTGAGCCAGAGTGGACAACTAGCGA
>NZ_JAQJDA010000058.1:0-1469 GCF_028617175.1 Halococcus sp. PRR34
TTGGTCGCGTCGCAAGACCGTTTAGACTTCACCTCCAGTGACTGTGACCGAAACAGTACAGCGTATCTTCTTGTGAGTTGATCGTTGGAGGAGATCATCGAAGAACTGGCGGTAGTAACCTGGATTCGCGTACTTCACGAGGCGCAGCTGAAGCAGCGCCTCTAACCCGTCTTCCGTCCACCGCATCCAGTCACGTTTGCACCGTTTGGCGACTTCACCCATTGCCCGTTCGACAGGGTTCGAGGTCCACGGCACCTCGAACCCGTCGAGTGCATCCTCGGCGAACGTCACCATCGATGGCAACCCACTCCGGAGATAATCTGCTGCTTTCGGCGAGGATAGCTGCTCTAACTGCCATGCCGTCTTTTCTATTCGCTCTTCTGTTCGGTCGATCCGCTCGCGGATCGCCGAACGTTCCTCCTCTGGACGATGCTTCTCGACGGAGTTCTTGAGATGGAACAGCTCACCTGCAACTTCCGAAGTGACCTCCCTGCGGTCATCCAATGAGAGTGCGCCGTCGTCCCAGAGCTTGTAGCTGAGTGTTCGTGGAACGTGGGACAGATCGAGTTGGTGTTTGCGTGTTCCGTCGGTAAAGGCTGTGACGAGACGATTTTCAGCATCACTGACGACTCTCGCGTCGTCAGTGATCGCATCCATTGCCTCCAATGAGGCTGCTGTCTCATCCCACACAGCGTTGACCGAGACATCCAGCAACGACCGCGAGTTCTCGGCGGTGTCTTCTGCGAGGGTAACCTGCACGTCGTGGTAGTCGCGGTAGTCGTCCTGACTGTAGCACTTCGTGCCGTCAGGGACGACAGTGTCGGCTTCTGTGCCGGGAAGACGGTCGGCAACGAACTCGGAGAGTTCGTCGCCGTATTCTTCGACGCGGCGCTGGATGGTGTCCGGCGACGGCATCTTGTCGAAGCCGTCGCCGTGAGAAGCAGCGTCGCGGTAGGAGAGCGTGGTGGCGAGATCGACGCTGTGAGCGGAGATATCCTGTTGATAGCGTTTCTTTCCATCGAAGTCGACGAGGTCTTCGATAGGGCGGAAGTGGGAGGGGTTCTCGTCGTCAGTAGCGGTGTCTTCGACGTAGTCGAGAGTGAATTGGTGCTCGCCGGCGGTGGTAACCGCCGAGCGAGTGGAGGTAGCGGAGCGTTGGAATCGCTTGGTACCGTTGCCGTGTGCGTGTTTATCGCCGCAGTACGCCTCAACGAGATGCTCGTTGAGGCTTTGGATGAGTGTCTCAAGGAGGGCGGATTCGATACTCTGCTGGGTGAGTACCTCGGCAACAGCAGCGAGTGGATACTGTTCGGTCAGATCAATGGACAGTACCAAGTGAACGGTGAGTGTGATTTGGATCGGGGACTCTCTCATCTCAACCCCAGAGTAGTCCCCTTCCTTTCAGGTATCAGCTACGGCTTCTTGCCGACGGGTATCGTCCCGATTCTAAAGGATTCTGCGACGCGACC